>CAZOXB010000271.1:0-2167 GCA_964583635.1 uncultured Opitutaceae bacterium
CAGCCGTGCGAGTACATCCAACTCGTCGAACAACACCACCCGGGCGTTGCTCTTGTGCCCGGGGGGAACTTGGTGTGATCCGGAGAGATGGATGACAGACAAACCGGGGGGACGCGAACTTGTCGACGTTGGTGCTTCAGGAACACTGCTTCAGTATCCCCGAGAATCCTCCGGCCAATAAGTGGCTGTTCGGGGCTCCATTGCCGCTATCCTTCTTTCCCTGATCCCGTTCAGAGGCGCATCTCCCGTCTTTCGCCGGAAAAAATCCGCTTCTACTCCTCAACCGAGAAATCTTATCTAACATATTACCAGCAATATGATTAAGATACCTATCCAGGATCGATGTTTCGGAGGTCCAAAGAAGTAATGCAATTCAAATTCACAAATGACTTGCCATGATACCGCCAAAGGATTGCGTTGTACTGAATGGCTTTCATTGCAAACGCGTTGGCTCGGGGCCGGCAGCAGAATTTCCAAAGTCTGGCCGGGGACTTGAATCGACGCTGGTTTCGAGGGTTTACCTTGCCGGAGGTTTTGGCGGCTTTGGCGGTTGTCACGATCTTGGTGGGCATTGGGATTGGCTCATTTGCGCCCGTGTCGGCAAGGGCCGGGCGCACGCGGGCTGCGGCTGAACTCCGGGTGATTCGGCAGGCGCTCGAGGCCTTTCGCGGCGACTTCGGCGATTATCCGCTCACAGGGGCGTGTCCCCCGACCCCGGTCTCCTTGCCACCGGTGGCGGGGACGGCAGAAGTGAAGGTATTCAATGCCTTGACGGGGCGGCTTGATGCGATGCTCCGTCCGTTGCGGGCCCGTGGCAGGACATATTTGGATCCAAGCGAGCTTACTGTTGCCACGCGCAACGAATCGCCCGAAGCAGCGGGTGAGGATGACGTCCTCAACGCCTTTCTGGATCCTTGGGGAAATCCGTATCGGTACGCTTATCGATCCGTGGAATCCCGTGCTTGGAGGGCAGCGACCTGTCTTCTCTATTCCCTCGGTCCTGACGGTCGCGAAGTGGCTCCGATCAGCGGTGAATGGGAAAATGATGCCGTGGAGAACCGGGACAACATCCATGGGTAAACGCGGATTCAGTCTGTTGGAAATTCTGGTCTGCCTCGCCGTGATGGCAGTCCTGGCTTCGCTGGTCATTCCGACGACGGCGGCGGTGCGGGAGGCGGCGACGCGGCATCAGGTGCGCGCGCAATTTCGGCAGTGGGCGCTCGCCATGGAGGAGTTTCGCGCGGAGTACGGTTATCTTCCGGAGGTGACGACGGGAGGCCTCCTCGATGGAGGTAAATTCATGGCGGCGCTTTCCGGATGCGACTCCTCCGGAGCACCGCTGCCGCCGGATGTCCTGCGGGGCAATGTCCGCCGCATCGTGTTTCACCGGCCGGATGAACGGGAACTCCTTCGCGCGGTGGCCGGCGCACCGACCACCGAAGTCGTGGACGGATTCAGCAACAGCCAGGTCGTGGTGTTGATCGATCGCGACGGTGACGGCGTGATCCGCGGGGGGGAGATTCTCTCGCTGGCGATAGCGGCCGGCAACTCGCGCGACGGTTTCACCCTGGCGCAGGAGCCGCCGGGGTCCATCGTGCGGAATGCTGTGACGATCCCGGGCCGTGTGGCCTTCTACTCCGCGGGCATGGGTAGCGGACCGGAATCGTTCGTGTACAGCTGGCGCTGAGAGGCGAAGAGGTCCCCGTATGCCATCCTTCCGATGAAATTTCCTGCGCGAAGCATCACGTTGGGTTCGGAAGGACGATCCGTTCTGATCAGGGGCTTGGCCGGCTTTTCCCTGATCGAATTGCTGGTCGTGATGGCCCTGATTGCCGTCCTCTCTCTCCCCATCCGGCATTTGGTGCGCGAAGGCAGCGACGCCTACACCATGAAAAGTGCGCAGGATCTGCTGGTCTCCCAACTCGCCGCGGCGCGAAACCAGGCGATGGTTTCGGGGAGTTCCTGCCGCCTGCTCGTGTATTCACATCACGGTGACAATCCGGACGTGCAGGACCGGTTGCAGCGTCTGCTCATTGTCGTCGCAAACGGCGATGGCGCGTGGCGGGCAGTGGGACCGCCGGTGTCACTGCCGGGTAACATTCGTATGGTGCCGAAATCAGCTCCGTCCACCTTGCCCGCAGGCGCATGGGGCAGTGGGCCCACGTCG
>CAZOXB010000271.1:2267-4954 GCA_964583635.1 uncultured Opitutaceae bacterium
GAAATCAGCTCCGTCCACCTTGCCCGCAGGCGCATGGGGCAGTGGGCCCACGTCGACGGTGGGCGCGGATGTTTCCCATGATGTCTGGTTTGGAGACAAGGCGCAATCGGCCCACTACTATTTCGTCGAGTTCAGTCCTCTGGGCAACACCCGGGGAGCGACGTTGGTGTTGTCTCCGGCGGTCCTCCGTCCGGCCGGAGATTCCCTGGGAGTGTGCTTCACGAGTCCGGCAGAGGTGTGTGGCGTTCGCTTGAGCCAGTACGGAGCGTCGACGCTGATTCCCCACGCTCTGGCTTTCCAATGAATCCGACGTGTCGCGGTTTTACCCTGTTGGAAACAGTGCTCGCGCTTGGTTGGGTTGCCGGCGCGGTCATGATCCTGTTCGGACTTCTTTCGCCGATGCTGCGGATGTCGGACGAACAGGAGTTGCGGCAGCGGGCAGCAGCCGCTGCCGAGACGGTGGAGGCCTACCTGGAGGCACGGGGCCTTGATGAGGTGGCCGAACATTTACTCCTCAACGAAGCTGACATCCCGGCGTTGGGCGACTGGGATGGGCACAGGCTCTTCGTGGACCGCGATGCCGGGTACGTCGGTACCCATGCGGACATCGTCGCACGGGGATATGAACGGTTTGAGCAGGCCTTTTTTTTCGAGGCGATTGCGGTCAGGAATCCAGCAACGGAGAATGCGGCCGAACACCCCGCCTTGGGAGCGGCGCTGTTCCATCTGGAATTGACCTGGCCGGCCGGCAACGCCGAGGGGAGGCCTGTCCCCCGGCAACATCGCAATCGTCTCGTCGTCACGACCGCCCTTCGCCGATGAACGCAGGATCGCGCACCGCTTCCGTATCCAATGATTGGGAACACGCCGGCGCCTTCACGCTCCTCGAACTGCTGGTGGCGATGAGCATCGCCGGGCTGCTGGTGGCGTTCCTGTCCGCCCTGTCCGTGCAGACAGTTGCCGCATGGCAGCGCATGGGTGGTGTGCTCACGACGCGCATGCAGGCCGATCTCATCTTCGAGCGGATCACGCGGGACCTTCAAAGCGCCTTATCTGCACGCGACGGCAATGTCTGGTTTGCGGCGACGTTTCAATCGGCTCCGCAGAACCCGGTCGGCGGTGACGCGGGAATGATCGATGCGATGTGGAGTGGCCGGGTGAAGCCGGCGCTGGAGGTCCAGGGTGAACCGGCATCCTCGCTCCATATAGCAGCCGATGGGGAGTCTTTTGCGCGCAGTCGATTTGGCCAGGCCGGCATCTGGTTGCGTTTCTTCACCATTCAGCCCGACACACAGACCGGCCTGCATGATCTCTCCGCGCCGCGAGCGGTGGCGTACCAGTTGGTGCGGCGACGGGTCACGGCCTCGGCATCGGCCACATCGTCGTCTGATACGCCTGTACGCTACATGCTCTATCGAAGCTCCGCCCGTCCTGCGGCCACCGGCTGGGGCCTGGAGAATTCGACCTTTGATGTCGGGTACGATCTGTTTTCCCCGGGACCCCCGCCCACCTACAGCCAGGGGGATGCCTCCCAAATGGATGATGTCGGCAACCTGCGAACGCCGCGGCGCTACGAACAGGTGATCGGAAACAATGTGATCGATTTTGGGGTGCGTTGTTGGGTGCGCGATGACCGTTCCGGCAGGCTGGTCGCGAGGTTTCCGGCATTCCGCGAGGATGGAACGAGGATCCTTGGCTTCGCTGCCACGGTGCGTGACGGTGTCTGGAGGGAGTCCAGCCTGCCTCCGGCGGCGGGCGGCGGGCCTCCGGTGGTGGCGGGTGCCATGGCCTACGGGTTTCCCGACAGGGTCGATGTGTTCGTGCGCATTCTCACGGACGAAGGCGCGCGGCTGATTGCAGCCTATGAAAACGGGCTGCTGGCCCGCCCAATTGAGACCACCAGCGATGATCACGGTTGGTGGGACCTCGCGGAACGCCATTCACGGGTCTTCATCACTTCGGTGCGTCTGCGGAGTCAGACGCTTTGAGACCATGCAAAAACGGGAGCGGCACACCGGTTTCGTCCTGGTGGTGACATTGATGGTGGTCGCCGTGATGGCGGGTGCTCTTGCCGCTATTGGCATGCGGGTGCGTCTGGCGACGCGTATGGGAATCACCCGTGAAGCGCAGGCTCAGAGCCGCCGCACGGCGCTGGCGGCCCTGGATCTTGCCCTTGCCCACCTGCAGCGCGTGTCCGGGCCTGATCAGCGATTCAGTGCGTGTGCTGACATCACTTCCGAGTCGCCCGTAAAACAACCCTCTTGGACCGGCGTATGGAACCGGTCGGAAGGGGGGACGGTCCTGACTTCCTGGCTCGTCAGCGGCAATCATGGCATCGATCCCCTGGCGGTCACGCCGGCGGCGGCGCCGGATCCGTCCATCCCGCCCGCGGACCATGAGGTCCTGTTGGTGGATCGCGGTACCGTGTCCCGCCTCGATCAACGCATCAAGATCGCCAAGGTGCCGATCACGCTCCCGCGTGCTCTGACGGCGGGTTCTTCCGGAGAAGGTGAAACCACGGTGGGGCATTTTGCGTACTGGATAGGCGACGAAGGGATCAAGGCCAGCATGGTCGCCGGCGCCGGATCAGTTCCCCTCGATTATGACAACACAATGCCCCCGGCGGACGCCGCCCTTGGAATTGCCGCGGGTTCGGACTGGCATGCGGACGCGGAGGCACGCATGCG
>CAZOXB010000272.1:0-4945 GCA_964583635.1 uncultured Opitutaceae bacterium
CCGAAGGGATCAAGGCGGGCGACCTGGTGGTGCGGATCGATGGCGAGCCGGTGGTCGACTGGCATCTTGAACGCTTCGAGGCCCGCATCGCCGCCGCCGATGTCATCGACTTCACGTTCCTCGACGGTCTCATGGAAATCACCCGGCCAGTGCGAATTTTCCGGCTGGTACCATAGAAGGGCCCCTCACACCGGCGGAGAGACCGGAGCAAGTTCAGCCGCGCCGCAATCGAAACGCGGCGGCGCCATCGTGGCCTGATTCCCAAGGCCGGGTGATATGCTGGGCCTCGAGCGACCAGGTGCCGCCGCTGGCGCCGACAAAGGCCTGCACCACATGTTCGTTCTCCTGGCTGTCGATGCTGCACGTGGAATAGACGAGCCGCCCTCCCGGAGCGACCAGGGATGCGGCGACCCGCAGGAGCGACGTCTGCTGGCGGCTGTGTTTATAGAAATCGCCCTCCTGAAGCCGCCAGCGCACGTCCACCCGGTGGCGCATCACCCCCGTGTTGGAACACGGAACGTCGATGAGTACGCCGGGATACTCCGGTGGCAGACGCCGCGCCGACAGGAGTCGTTCCGCGGACTCCAACAGATCGCCCTCAAGCAGCGTGGTTTCGACGGTGCTGATCTTGGCCAGGTTCTCCCTGAGCCGGTCAAACCGCGAACCGGGAAGGTCCCACGCCACCAGGCGCCCCGCCAGCATGCGGTCCGCGATCTGTAATGTCTTGCCACCCGGCGCAGCGCACAGGTCGAGCAAAGTCTCGCCGGGTTGGGGTGCGAGCAGATCCACAGAAAGGCTCGTCGCCGGATCCTGCAGGTAGAGATTCCCCGCAACGAGTTCCGGTTCGATATCCTTCCAACGCCCCGGCGGCACCTCGTAAAAGGACGCGGTCGCCGTCGGCACCAACCATTCGGGAACCGGCCGCCCGGCCGCCCGCCAGCGCGCATACATCGGTGCCGGCCGCTGGTTGTGCTCCAGCAGAGCCCGGGTCGCTCCCGCACCAAAGGCGCCGAGCCAGCGCTTCACCAGCCAAAGGGGTTGGGAAAAATACTCCGCCAGATCCTCGGCCGGAGCCCCGCGCGCCGGCACGGGCTGGCCCGGCAGCGTGTTCGCCAGCTTGCGCACCACCGCATTGACCAGCCGTGCCTCGGCGGGACTGGCCAGCGTCTTGGCCTGCTCCACGGCATGATGCACCACCCGCGCGGCATGTCCCTCGCCGCCGCCTTCAATCAGTTCGAATCCCGCCATCAGCAGAACCGCCCGTAAACGCGTGCGGGGCGGCCGCGCCACCCACCGCGAAATCTGCGCGTCCAGCCGCCCCATGTGCCGGAACGCGCCAAAGAGCAGATGCTGGACCCGCGCACGATCGACGCCGGAGGTTGTCGGCGGAAGGCCGTCCAGCAACACGTCCGCACGCTCATGGTGCTCGATCCAGCGCACCAGGAGCCGCACGGCCACCGCCCAAGGCGACGATGACGGAGCACGAGGGACAACCATGGGGGCTGCGAAACTTTCCGACATGCGCGGCCCGGAAGGGTGACGTTCTCCCCGTCATTGCCAAGACCTAATGCCGTAAACACGCACCTTTCGCCAGAACGGGCTGATTGACATCGACCCGGGCGATGGGATTTTCTCTCAGGTTCAGAATTTCAATACCTTTCGCTTATGAACACAGAGGCAGTCAACGCGCTTGTCGCCAAGAACCCGTCGCTGAAGGCGGCCAAAGCCAAACTGGAAGCGATGCAACCCCTGGCATACGTCATCCACCGCAGTTGGGGCTTCGGCCAGATCCAGCGTTATGATGAGAGCAGTCAGAAGCTGATCATCGATTTTGCCAACAAGAAGGGGCATGCGATGGATCCTGCCTTCTGCCTGACGACGATGGAGGTGCTGCCCGCCAATCACCTGCTCGTGCGCAAGGAGACGGAAAGCAAACACATTGCCACGTTGATTGAGGAGAACCCCGCCCAACTGGTGGTCGAGTCCCTGGCAGCCTACCCCAACAACGCCACGACCGCCATCGATCTCGAACTGACCCTCGCCAAGGCGGTGGGCGAGGATAAATTCAAGCGCTGGTGGTCGGGCGCCAGGAAGGCAATCGCGAAGGATCCCCGGATCGCGATCCCTGCAAAAAAGACCGAGTGCTACGTCCTGCGCGAGATCCCCGTTTCCGCCGAGGACGAAATTCTCGAGAGTTTCAGCGGCACGCGCTCCGCCCGCCGTCGCATTCAACTCGCGGAGCAGATGGTCAGCGCCGCCGAAAAAGGGGAATCCAAGACCCATCTCTCCACCCTGCTCACCGGAGTCACCGAATCGGTCAAGGACTCCAACCAGCTCGATGCGGCCGAACGACTCTACGGTGCCGCGGTGCGCGATGATCTTGCCCGCCTGGCCCAGGTCGATCCCGCCACGCTCGAGCCCTCCCAGGCCACCCTGGTCGCCAACGTCCGCGACCTGCCCGCGATCGCGGAAAGGATCCCCGTCCAGTTTCAGAGCCGCTTCCTCGAGCTCGTCCAGGCCACGCATCCGATCGAGGCGCGCGACATCGTCTTCACGCTGCTGAAGATCTCCCAGGGAAAATTCACCACGGAGTGCATCAATTTCCTGGTCGAGCAGGGTCACACGGATGAACTCGCCGCCGTGCTCAAGCGCTGGCAGACCGAACAGAATCTGCGTGCGCCGGTGCTGCTGTGGATCGTCAAGAACCGGCACTCCAAGAAATTCGCCAAGCTGCTCAACGACATGATCACGCCCCGTCTGTTGAATGCGATTTTCTTCGCGATCGACTACGAGGCGCTGCAATCGGCCTCCGCGCGCCGCATCCCGCTGGGCGACATCCTGAGCGACGATGCCGAACTGATCGGAGACCTCCTCTCGACGGCCGATCCCGAGACGGCCCGCGACCTCGCCAACACACTGATGTTGAACCAGGGGTTCGAGGACCTGACCAAGAAGTCACTACTCGCCCGGTTCATCAAGATCTTCCCCAGCATCCAGTCACTCGTCGCCGCCGACGCCGAAAGCCGGGAGGAGCAGCTTCTGGTTTCCCGCGGCAGCTATGAACGCAAGCGCGAGGAATACGAGACCATCGTCTCCCGAAAGATCCCGGAGAATTCCAAGGCCATCGCCGTCGCGCGCGAGCACGGCGATTTGAAGGAGAATTCCGAATACAAGATGGCCAAGCAGGACCAGCAGGTCCTCATGGCCCAGAAGGCCCTGCTGGAGCGCGATCTCGGCCGCGCCCGCATCACCGACTTCAAGGAGGCCGCCGTCGACCAGGTCAGCGTCGGTTCCGTGGTCGACCTCCGGAGCACGACCACCGGACAGAACAGCCGCTACACGATCCTGGGTGCCTGGGACAGCGATCCGGAGAACCACATCATCGCCTACAAGACCCCACTCGGACTGGCCCTGCTCTCCAAGCGGGTTGGCGACCAGGTCAAGGTGAAGATCGGCACCACGGAGGACAGCTACGCCGTCACCGGAATCTTACGCTACGCCGACCAGTCGGCGAAGTCCAGGTAGCGCGCCGCCCACCGGCACTTGCGTGTCACGGAGGAACGGCACCAGCAGAACCGCCGCATCGCGTGCCGCTGCCCGATGAGCCTCGTGCCCACGGCAATGCTGCGAACTTCCCATGACCGTCGGGTTGGAGTCATCCGCCCGTGGGTGTGGGCAGTGGCAGTTCCTGGCCCGAGCGCGCATCGAGCGTGATCCAGAGCGACGTCAGACGGGGATCCCTCTGCCAGCCGTTGGATGTTTCGCTCCAACTGCGGAAGGCATCGGCGGCAAGGGGAAGATGGATGACCCTGGACTCGCCGGGCTTCAGGGTGACTTTTCGAAACGCAACCAATTCCCGCCACGGATCATCGTCTGCGGGATGCGCGCGCTGACGATAAACCTGAACCACGGTGCTGCCGGCCATCGCCCCGGAATTCCTGACGAGCACGGAAACGCCCTCCTGGTCATTGGACGCCTCGCCCAACTCGAACTGCGTGTACGACAACCCGAAGCCGAACGGGAACATCACGTTCGTATCCGTGGGGCGGATCTGCCGGTAACCGACCTTCATGCCTTCGCCATAGGTGACCCGCTTGCCGTCGCCGGGATAGTTGCGCAAGGCAAGGATGTCATCGGCTGAACGGAAGAGGGTATCCGGAAGACGTCCTCCGGGATTGATCGAACCAAACAGTGCAGCCGCAATCGCGTTTCCACCTTCCTGCCCGGGATACCAGGCTTCCATCACGGCTGGCACGGAATCAATCCATTCGGCCACCGACACGACCGAACCGTTGATGAGCACAACTGCGACCCGCGGATTGGCTGCCGCCACCCGGCGGATGAGTTCCACCTGTCGTCCCGGCAGCGCATAGGATGCGCGGTCCTGGTTGCCCCCTTCGTGGAGGTTGGAAAGTCCGACGAACACCACCGCGGCGTCGCACCGCGCCGCCAGCCGGCTGGCTGCATCGACCGGATCGTCGTGATCCGGCGTCTCCCATTGGAGACGAACCGCGGTCTTTGGGCCGGTCTTGCTGAACTCAATGATGAGGGGCACGGATTTTCCGGCGACGAGTTCAACGGTGCCTTCCAGTGACCGGTTGGTGTAGCGCTCCTCAAACTTGTCCGCGAGGCCGTCATCCCATCCGTCCATCAGCAGTTTTCCGTCAAGCCACACCCGGAACTTCGCCTGCTCCGACACCAGATTCAGCCGGTAGCGTCCCGAGGACGGCGGAACCAACCAGCCCGTCCATCGCACGGAGAATCCGAAACGTGGGACCCCGTTCATCGGTGCGGCCCAGCCCCACGCAAAATCGACCGTCGGATCAATCCGGGTTGCGCAGGGCTCACCCTGCAGCGTGCGATTGCTGAAGAATTCGGCCCGCAAACCCGCCGGAGACGTCTCCAGTGCGCCGGTTCGCAGGTTTGCCGTCGGAACTGCGGGGTC
>CAZOXB010000273.1:0-4920 GCA_964583635.1 uncultured Opitutaceae bacterium
GTTCGCGGAGACGTTTCCGCGGACCATCAGCTTTGAGTTGAAGCTGTCCGACGACCTGCCGATGATCGCCGCGGACCAGAACCAGCTCCAGCAGGTGGTGATGAACCTGTGCGTCAACGCCCGCGATGCGATGCGGGAGGGAGGACGGATCACGCTCTCAACCGGCCGCGTTTCCGGAGCATCGCTGGCAAGGCTGGGTGCCGATACCCGCCTCCAGTACGTGTGCATCAAGGTTTCGGATACGGGCTGCGGGATTTCCCCCAAGGTGCGTGAGCGGATCTTTGAGCCGTTTTTCACGACCAAGCAGGATGCGGGCGGCACGGGGCTCGGCCTGTCCGTCGTCTACGGCGTCATTTCCAATCACAAGGGTTTCATCGATCTGGAGAGCACTCCCGGCATGGGCAGCACCTTTCTGGTGTACCTGCCGATCGAGCTGGCGGACACGAAGATGCTGGTGGACGAAGGCGGTGCGGCGACGGAGATTCCGGTGGGCACCGAGAACATTCTCGTCATCGAGGACGAAGGAAGCCTGCGCACGCTCCTGCGGGTCGTGCTCGAAATGCGCGGATACAAGGTCCGCACAATTTCCGACGGTGGGGAGGCCCTTGAATTCCTGCTGGGTAATCCCGGTGCGATCGATGCGGTCCTGCTCGATCTCAACCTGCCGCGCGTGTCGGGCGCGGAGGTCTACACCACGATACGCCGGATCCTGCCGATGGCGATGGTGTTGATTGTCAGCGGCAACATTTCCCCGGAGGTCCGTTCCGAGCTGGAAAGGCAGGGGCAGCGGCTGTTCATCGCAAAGCCCTACCGCCTGCATGAACTGGGCCGCCAGTTGCGCGAGGCGTTGGATGAGGCCAAGGCCCGCCGCACTTGACGCGCCGTGGTGGCGAGGGCGGTTGCCTTCGGATCCGAATCCTGCCTCCGCGGCGATGTCAGCGCAACAAACCGCAAGGCAATGGCTTGGATGACATGGAAATGGAAGTTCAAGACGCTTGACGACGCGGAAGCCGACGCGCTTGTCGCCCTCGGGAGGAAGGGTAAAGCGTTCTAAATTCCGCAGTAACTGCGTCGATGTAGCTCACGTGATGAAAGTTCGACTCTCACTGAATACCGGGTTGTGTCCGCTCGATTCCAGGCGTGCGGCGGTCAGCCATTCAGGAGACATCCACCGGGGGAGGTTCGAGTGAATGCGTTGATCGATCGAGTCCGCAACGATTTGCTGGCGGCCACATCGCTGTCGAACGCCATGGCGATCCAATCGCCCACCGGCGAGGTGTTGACGGACGAGCAGATCCTTGCGCCCGTATACCAGTGCGGGAACAAGGTCATTCGAATCGTTCTGCTGGCGCACTGCCTGCTGGCCTTGTTGCTGGCGCCGGTCAACGGCACCTGGATAGCGACCTTTTCAGTGGCACCGGCTGCGCTCCTCCTGTTCTGGGTATTGGCGGACGTTGCGCCCGGATCGTTCATCACCCGAGCCAGCGCCGCGATCTGCCTGCAGGTGTTTGTCGGACTACACATCCATCAGGTCGGCGGCATGGCGGAGATGCATTTCCTCTATTTCACCGGCTTCACCATGATGGTCGTGTACGCAGACTGGCGCTGCCTCTGGCCGGCTGCGGTGTCCATCGCGATGCAGCATGGATTCCTTTTCATCGTCCATGGCAAAGGCATGGCGCTGTCCTTCTTCGAGAGTTCCGTGGTGGGCGGCGTAAAGTTGACGGCCCATTTTCTGATCATCATTGCCCAACTGGTCATCGTGGGCTTTTGGGCCTGGCTGATCCGGCGGCATATTGTCTCCGAGCGGCGCAACAGCCAGCGCCTGGTCGAACAGCAGTCCGAGCTCACTGAGCAGCTGACGCGGGTGCAGGAGTCGGAATCGCTGTTGCAGCAGAGCGGTCAGGTGCTGCTCGAAACGCAGGGAAAGATGGCGCGGGAGATCCGGGAGCGGCGCAAGACCGAGGAAACGCTGCTGCAGGCGAAGGCCGAAATGGAGGCGACAAATCGCCAGTTGCAGGACTCGATTGCGCGTGCCAACGAACTTGCCCTGTCCTCGGAGGTGGCCAACCAGGCCAAGAGTGCCTTTCTCGCAGTGATGAGTCATGAGATCCGCACGCCGCTCAATGGTGTGATCGGCATGACCGAGCTGATGCTCGACAGCGACCTTTCGGAGCAGCATCGCGACAGCCTGGAAACGATCCGATCGTCCGGCAATGCCCTGCTGGTCATCCTGAACGACGTGCTGGATTTCTCCAAGATCGAATCGGGACGCCTCGACCTGGAGCAGATCCCCTTCGATCTCAGCCGCTGTGTCGAGGACGTGGCGGCGTTGTTTTCAGGCAAGGCATCGGCCAAGGGGCTCAATCTGGCCGTCAGGATCGAGCCCAATGTGCCGCGCAGGATCCGCGGCGACGCGACGCGCATTCGTCAGATCATCTCCAATCTTCTCAGCAACGCAGTCAAGTTCACCGAACACGGCGAAGTGCTCATCAAGGTTTCACGCCTGCCGCTCGAGTTTGCGTCCGAGACCCAGGCCAAACTGCAGTTTGCCATTCAGGACACGGGCCCCGGCCTGGCACCGGAAGCACAGGCATTGTTGTTCCAGCCGTTCACGCAGGCGGACGCTTCCACGTCCCGCAAGTTCGGCGGCACGGGGCTCGGACTGGCGATCTGTCGCCGCCTGGCGCAGCTGATGGGTGGCGATGCCTGGGTGAAGAGCACCGTGGGCCAGGGTTCCACCTTCCATTTTTCAATCCTGACCGAATTGGCCGAAGCACCGGCGGTGACTCCTCCGGTTGCCTCCGTGGTGGTACAATCCGCACAGGCGATTGCCCCGATCGGTGGCGACGGTCTGCGCATCCTGCTGGTGGAGGACAATCAGGTGAACCAGAAGGTGGCGCTCACGATGCTGAAGCGTCTGGGTCACGCGGCCGACGTCGCCCAGCATGGCGGCGAGGGGCTCGCCGCCGTTCGTGCGCGCGACTATGACATAGTCCTGATGGATTGGCACATGCCGGAGATGAACGGCTTGGAAGCAACACTGGCGATACGGCGGGAACTGCCGGCCGGGCGTCAGCCTTGGATCATCGGCCTTACGGCCAATGCCATGACGGGAGATCGCGAGAAATGCATCCAGGCGGGCATGGACGATTACATCACCAAGCCACTCCGCAAGGATGAGCTGAGCGGTGCGCTGGCTCGGGCGGGCTCCCATCGTGAGTCCACTCCCCCGGTCCTGCCTGCGGGCGTGTAGAGCCTGCTTGGGAGGGCCACGGTCCCTCGTGGCCGGAGTTGAGAAAGGCGACGCTGCCTGAGTTTGCGTGCCCGGAGCTTCCTGGTGCGTTGCATCTCCGCGGCCACGAGGGACCGTGGCCCTCCGAGGGGCTGAGGCGCGGGAAGCCTGCGCTACTTGGGATTGGCGGGGCTGCTGGGAGGCGCAGCCTTTCGGGACGCTGCTTCGGCGGCCGCCTTGCGCTGGGCCTCCTCGTATGCCTTGCGCTGGGCCATGCCGATTTCGAGAAGATCGCTGACCAGCATGCGAGCTTCCCGTTCAGCCTCGGCGGGTGAGCTGGGCGGGGGCAGGGGAACGGTGGGGGCGACGGCCACCGTTGCGAGCACCGGGCCGGCGTGGGCGGCCACCGTGGGTTTCTTGAGCGTGAGCGTCTTCGTCTGTTTCGCAATGCGCACGACGACGTTCTCGGTTTTTGGATCGTAGCTGACTGCATCGATGCCATCAGCCGATTGGCCGACGGTTATCCATGTGCTGCGCCTGGCCTGGACGTCCGCGATGTTTACCAGGACACTGCTGCCGGCAACGATCACGCCGGAGAACTCATGCGCGGGCGGTGCCGCCGCCGGCGCAGCGGCGGGGGTATCCGGCGGAAGGAAGGGCGATTGCTTCCGCCGAGGCTCGTCGGCCCGCACGCAGATCGACACCATGAGAATGGCGCAGAGAAACCTGCCGGCGGAACACTTGATCCAAGCATGGCGGGTCCGAAGCCGGTGCCGCTGCGTGTCACGGGGATGCCGACCCGAAACGGGGGACGGGCCAACAGCTCCGGAAATCGCGTCGATTCCCCGGGCAGAAATGTTCCCACGTTGACGGGGCGGCCGGACTCGGAGTGCCGGGTGCATGCGGATCCTTTTCGCCAAACCCCTTTCCCTCGGGTGAATCAATGTGGCACCATCGGCGGCGGCTTGATCTGGCCGGCCTGGGCCTGCTTCAGGAGATTCTGCGCATTGTCGGGCTGTTCGGCGTCGAAGAAACCGGTGAGCTGACGCAGACGCGTCGGATGCCGCATCTTGCGCAGAGCCTTTGCCTCGATCTGGCGGATGCGTTCCCGCGTGACCTTGAACTGCTTGCCCACCTCCTCGAGCGTGCGGCTGTAGCCGTCGACCAGGCCGAAGCGCAGGGAGAGCACCCGGCGCTCGCGCTCGGTGAGCGAGTCGAGCACGTCGATGATCTTTTCTCGCAGCAGCGAGAACGCGGTCATGTCGTACGGATTCTCCGCACTCTTGTCCTCGATGAAATCGCCGAAACTCGTGTCATCGCCGTCACCGACGGGCGACTGCAGCGAGATGGGCTGTTGCGCCATCTTCATGATCTGCTGCACGCGTTCCACGGGCAGGTTCATTTCGTCGGCGACCTCCTCGGGTGTCGGTTCGTGGCCGTATTCCTGCAGGAGCTGCTTCTGCACCTGCATCACCTTGTTGAGCGTCTCGATCATGTGGACCGGGATGCGGATGGTGCGCGCCTGATCCGCAATCGAGCGGGTGATGGCTTGGCGGATCCACCAGGTGGCATAGGTTGAGAACTTGTAGCCGCGGCGGTACTCGAACTTGTCCACGGCCTTCATCAGGCCCATGTTTCCTTCCTGGATCAGGTCCAGGAAGGAAAGTCCGCGGTTGGTGTATTTC
>CAZOXB010000274.1:0-4908 GCA_964583635.1 uncultured Opitutaceae bacterium
TCGATTGCCGCCGAGTCCATCATTGCCGCACTGCGCACGGAAAAGACCTTTCGGGTCATCACCACCACCAAGGATGCGAACAACGCCGAGGTCCCGTTCACCGAAGAGCGTGTCCGCGCCATGTTCCGCGAAAACCGGCTCCGGTTCGCCCTGATCTTTCCGCCCGACACGCAAAGCGATGAGAGATTCGGTCTGAAGGTGAAATTCCTCAACAACCCGAGAAACGAGATCGAAACCCAAACCGTGAACGGGATCCTTCAAAAGACCATCTTCACAGCCGCGCCCTCCGCACTGCTCGATTCGCTGCGCAAACACGCCATCGCATCCATTGGCGCGGAACCGGCCAAGCGATTCTATCGCAACATCGCCCAGGCAATTGCGCAGAGCTTCGGTGCGAATCCAGACGAGGTATACGAGGACATGATGAAAGGAGACTTGCTCGACTCATCGCCATCCCCGACATCCGGCGGCGGTGCGAACAATGCCGCGAACGATCGAATATCGGGGGATTTCCTAGCCAGGATCGTCAAGATCGAAAGCGAACAGCTGGCTGGTCAGAAAGTGAAAAACGCCGCCGCCACTCGCAGCGTCGGTGGCTGGGCGGTCATGTTCTTGCTGTTTTCGGTCAGTGGCGCGGCCACGTCGCTGTTCGACGAAAAAAAGGCCGGCCTCTTCCACCGTCTGCTGGCCGCGCCGGTCAGGCGCTCGCACATCCTCTGGAGCAAGTATATCTTCTGCACGCTCATGGGCCTGGTCCAGCTCACCGCGCTGTTCATCGCCGGCAGCCTTCTGTTCAAGATCGATATCACCAGCAACCTCGGCAACCTCATCCTGATCTCCCTCGCCGCCTCCTCCGCCTGCACCGCCTTTGGCATGCTCCTCGCCTCAATCGCACGCTCGCCGGCCGCCGCCAGTGGCATCGCCACCTTCCTGATCCTGGCCATGAGCGCCCTCGGCGGCGCCTGGTTTCCGACGTCGTTGATGCCTGATTTCATACAGGCCCTCTCCAAGCTCACGCTCGTCTATTGGGCAATGGAGGGCTTCCTACAGGTCCTGTGGGCGGATTGCACTTTTGCCGAACTGCTTCCCGTCCTGGGCGTGCTGCTGGGCATTGCCGCTGTCATCAACGCCGTCAGTGTCTGGCGGTTCAACCGCGGACAGATGTTTGATTAAGGTAAGATTCCCAAATCGCGAACACAAGAAGGCCAAACGCGAACCAGGAAGGCAGAGGGTGCACAACGGAGGACACGGAGATGAAAATGCGGGGTCGGCCTCCGTGCTCTCCGTGTCTCCGTGGTGAGACACGGATCGGCCGGCTCTTGGATCAGTCTCACTTTAATGACTCATTGGAATTAACCGCTCCCATAATCTGCTTAGGGAGGCGGAGCTGGGGAACGAGGACCGGCCATCCTTCACAAAATCTGCGGAAATCGGCGTCATCTGCGGATTCTTTCGATAAATAGGCAGGTGGGAAATCAGGTTGAGCTTTGGGCAAGGTTGGGCGATCGTCATTTTCAATGTCCGCAGATCTCGCCAAGCTCGTCACCTCCCTCGCCCAGCGTGCCCGCACGGCGTCGCTTGTCCTTGCGACCACGCCGGCGGAGAGGAAGAACGATGCCCTGCGCCTGCTCGCGGACCAGCTGCCGGCGGCGCGGGAGTCCCTGCTCGCCGCCAATGCCCGGGACCTCGCGGCCGCGGAAGCGAACGGCCTCTCCAAGCCGCAGATCGACCGGCTGAAGCTGACCCCGGCGCGGCTGGAATCCCTGGCCGAATCCGTCCGCAAGGTGGCCGCCCTGCCCGATCCCGTGGGCGAAGTGCTTGAAAATTGGATACAGCCCAACGGACTGAAGCTCCGCAAGGTGCGCGTGCCGATCGGGGTGATCGGCATCATTTATGAAGCACGGCCGAACGTCACCATCGACTGCGCCATCCTCTGCCTCAAATCGGGCAACGCCGCAATCCTGCGCGGTGGCAAGGAGATCTTCCACACCAACACCGCCTTCGCCGCCCTCATTGCCCAGGCGCTGGCGGGCGCCGGTCTGCCGGCCGATGCGGTTCAGCTCATTCCCACGACCGATCGGGCCGCGCTGAACACGCTGCTCAAGCTCGACGCCTACATTCACTGCATCATTCCCCGCGGCGGCGAGAGCCTGATCCGCTTTGTCGTCGAGAACAGCTCCATACCCGTGATCAAACACTTCACCGGCGTGTGCTTCCTCTACCTCGACAAGGACGCCGATCCCGCCCTCGCTGAACGGATCCTCGTGAACGCCAAGACCTCGCGTCCGGGCGTCTGCAACGCGGTGGAACAGCTCCTCGTTCACCGGGATGCCGCCACAACGTTGCTCCCGTCCCTCTCGCGGGCAATGGACGCGAAGGGTGTTCAGCTTCGGGCCGATGCGCGCACCCTGGACATCCTGCACAAGGCGGCAAATGCCGCCGGCAATCGCGTCATCCCCGCCACGCCTGCCGATTTCACCACCGAATTCCTCGACCTCGTTCTGGCCGTGCGCGTGGTCGACTCCATCGACGACGCGATCACCGTAATCAATCGCGATGGATCGGCCCACACCGATGTGATCGTGACGGACTCCGAGGCGGCCGCCCGCCATTTTCAGGCTGCTGTCGACAGCGCTGTGGTCGGCTGGAATGCGAGCACGCGTTTCAACGATGGCTTTGAATTCGGTTTCGGCGCCGAAATTGGAATCAGCACCGATCGTCTGCACGCCCGCGGCCCGATGGGACTGCGAGAGCTTTGCACGTACAAATATCTTATGGATGGCACCGGACAGATACGGCCATAGCGGGTTGCTCAAAACAATCGGTCCGCTATGTTGAAGACGTGAACAATTGCGCCGTTCGGCCGTCCAATCCCCTTGCCATGAAAACGTTCCCCCTGCTTTTCGCCCTGGCTGCTTTCGCCGTCCTGCCGCTCGCTGCCGTCGCGCAATCCGAGAAGCCCGCGCCTGCGGTGAGCGTGAGCGGGCCGACGGAAAAGTTGTCCCGGACGACGGCCAATGCGGTATCGGCCGGCATCCCCTACAATGTTCCCGAGCCGAAAAAGGCTCCCGAGCCCGCAGCCGTCGCGGAGGCCAACGATGCGGATCAGCCGGCCAACGGGATCATCCGCCTGCCAAGCTACATCGTGAGGGAGCCCCGGCCGCCGGTCTTCCGCGAACGGGACATTTACTCCAAGAAGGGTCTGGGCGAACTCGCGGTGAACCGCTATTTCTCGGAAACCGCCAAGGCGCTCAACAAATTCACGCTGCCCCTGATCGGCATGAGCTCGGAGTCACTCGCCACCATGATGTGGGCGGAGGACGAGCGCCTTCGCAACATGGAGGATGCGAGGCAAAAGATCTCAGCCCTTCGCGAGACCGATCCCGTCGCCGCCGAGCAGCTCAAACGCGAAGTCGACCAGACCTTCATCCGCCGCTCCCAGTTTTCGGCCCCGCCGGGTGGAAGCGCGAAGTAGACAGGTGGTTTTCGCATCAAACCCGACGGCCACGACCGTAAGGTGGCCGGGCTTGCAAGGCCGGGTCGACTTGGACAATTCAAACCCACCTTCCGCCGCTGGATGTTTTTGAGGGCGGAAGTCGGCGTCCGCAGGGTAGCCGGGCTAGGCAGTCTGGCCGAAGTAAACGCTGTCTCCCCGTTCCGGGTATTGCTCATAGACGTGTTCGAGGAGCAGGGAATATTTGGCCGTGAATAGATCTTTGCCGTAGGTGCGGGGCAGGCCGGTGCCGCCCGCGCCGAAGGTCTCGTCGATTGCCGACACCGTCGGCCAGCCAAGCTCCGCGAACAAGCCGATCGCGGGCTGTTCGACGAGCTGATCTTCGGTGAAGGCGTGGGCGCTCATTCCATCAAATACCCGTCAAATAAATTCCCCCTTTCGATTACCGGCGAATCCATCCTGTTCATCGCACTCGCACCTCCCGTTCCCTGAACTCCCATCAAATACCCGTCAAATACCGAACCGCTTGGGTTTCCGGCGGTTCGCCAGTGCGACCACCTTCCCTCCATACCTAGCATCAAAGAATCACGCCCAATATGGCACATAGCGCATCAGCTTGTTGGCCGCGTTTTCATCCACGGCACGAATCTTGTTGGCTGCGACGGCTTCCGCCAGCAGCCGCGAAGCCGTGGCCGCGTTTTGCTTTTCGATCTTGAACCGCCCCCGGATGGATTCGTTGTTCGTGATCTGGTTCGTGACAAACCGGAGGCAGCAATGTTGGTAAACCGCGTGAACCCGCTCGTCCGGCGTCAAATCCTTCAGCGCCTTGTAACGGGACAGCACGACCGTCGTGTGACGGCTCCCGAGTCGGCACTGATACGGCGGCAATTGATGCACCTCGATCTCAGAAACCACC
This sequence comes from uncultured Opitutaceae bacterium, assembly GCA_964583635.1. Classification (GTDB taxonomy): domain Bacteria; phylum Verrucomicrobiota; class Verrucomicrobiia; order Opitutales; family Opitutaceae; genus UBA6669. The sequence continues at coordinate 4,371 of CAZOXB010000274.1, forward strand.
GCATCCATGCCGTGCCCGCGCTCCTCACAAATGCCGAGCAGCCGCAGCGCATCGGCAAACTTTTCATTCCGCGACTGGTTTTCGTCAATGAACCGGTCCACTGGCAGCATCGGCAATCCGGGATTCGTCACTTCCACCCGATCATCGTAAGCCTCAACCGTGATGCCCGTGCCCCGCTCGGTCAGGTCTTGATGCACGATGGCGTTGCCCACGATCTCGCGAATCGCCTTCTTCGGGTAGGCATGGGTCGTCTTGCGCAACGCCGCCGCAATCTCCTCACTGGCTGGAAGCTGATCGTAAACAAAGTCAATCAACCCCTCGAACCCTGCGGCGTAACCCTTCTGGCCGGTCACATCTTTGCCGTCCTTCACTTTCAACTTCGACACGCCATCATACACAATCACCCGCACGCCTTTCCGCGCCACGGTTTCAAAATCGCCCAGCCGCTTCGCGAACAGCAGCGCGCCCATGTTCGTGATGATGTATTAAGGCGTGCAATGTAAAAGGGACATGTTATGATACGGTCCCGAATGAAGAA
>CAZOXB010000275.1:0-4853 GCA_964583635.1 uncultured Opitutaceae bacterium
CTTGGCGCTGCCCCCGCAGCCGCCCCCCAAAATCCGCCTGCCCAAAACCGGCGCGCTGTAGTGGCGACCTTTAGCGTCCTCTTACGTTGGATCAACGCTTTGCGCGTTCCAAAACCTCCAGTAGCGGAAGTCGCTTTAGAGAGGTGATGAAGGTGCTGGCACCGACTCTCCCCTCCACAACCATGAAGCGCAGGAGTCCTCTGGCTGACACGGCTGAGATCTGGTCGGCAGGGGCCAGTTTATTTCAAGCTGGCGATGAGCGCTTCGTTCAGGCGGATGTACTCCTCCCGAATGGGTCCTTTGGCCTTGCGGGCGCCTTCGAGTGACTTCTCTGCCGCGACGATCGCACCCGCCTTGTCGCCCTTCCTGACCAGGATGCGGGCCTTGTGGTAGCTGAAATAGAAGGTGCTGGGTGAAGCGAGGATGGCTTCATCGATCCATTTCACAGCCTTGTCCAGATCGATGTTGTTATCAAAATAATAGAGGGCAGCCTGGGCATAGGGTTTCTTCACGGCGTCGGAGGCCATGATTGCCTCGATCTGGGGAACGAGGATGCTGCGGACGTCGGTTTCAAGGCGGATGGGTACACGGACTTTTTCCCAGGATAGGTCAAGCGTGGCTGAATCATCGCGCAGATCGGAAATGCCAATGGTGAAGCTCTCAACCGAATGGGACAGGGGCACCGGCTTGGCCGTGACGCGCACGATGTCATTCTTGCGATCGTACGTATAGGCGCCCCAGGCCGAGGAGTCCTTGTGGATGATGACGATCCATTCGGACGCGCCCGGAATGGTATAGAGTTCGTATTTGCCGGCGGGAACATCGGCGCCGTTGAGTTTCACCGCCGTGCTGAACGAGATCTTCGTCGCCGAGTTGGCGCCGGTGCGCCAGACCTCGTTGTACTGGACGAGGTCACCAAAAATTTTCCGTCCGCGCACGCTGGGCCGGGAGTAGATGATTTCAACATCGGTCAGGCCAACGCGCTGCTTGATCGTGGCGGCAGGGCTCGCTGCCGGGAAGGCGATCTTGGCGGGTGCCTGCGCGGAGACGCTGGCGGTGACCAAGGTGGCGCCGTAAAGAAGCGCACCGAGGAGTCGGGAGACGTGGAAGTGCATGAGGAAGATTGGAGAGAAAAGAAAAAGGCCCGCCAAGGCGGGACTTTTTCTTTTCAGAAGTCAGGAGTCGGCTGTCAGACGTCAGAGGCTGGCGGTCGGAATTCAGATTTCGGAATCTTAAAAATCTGACATCTGATCCCTGGCTTCCGGCCTCTGGTATCCGACCTCTGTCTTGAGCTCAGGTCCGGGCGACGCTGTGTGTTTTGAATTCCGGAATGGTGAAACCCTTCCGACCGGTGCGCTTCATGATGAGCGACGCATTGGCACGATCGACCAAGGCCTTGTTCGGGCCGGCGATACGCTCGGCATCCCGATCGATTTCGAGCAACGGTCCGGTGACAATCCTGGTCGCGTCGATATTGATGCCGTTGGCGGTCAGATGTTCGACGAAGCGGCCGTGGGCCTCCTTCATGTTGGCGTCCGACCGGATGGCCGCTGCGAGCTCGGCGTCGGATTTGTCGGCCCCGACCAGATACGAGATGTTGGCCAGGTGGCAGAGATTGGTCGAGACATGGGAGTTCTCGATGCGGCCGTTGAGGTCGGACTGCTTGCGCGAGCGCATGGCGGCGACGAAATTGGCGCGGTGACTGGCGAGGCCACCCTGCTGGAACTGCTCGATCTTCTTGTTCTCGTTATCGTAAATCATGCAGGTGCCGCTGTCGGAAATCTGGACGTAACCGCCCTCGCAATGGACGATCACACCGACCCGGGCGCCGCGGTAGGAGTCCATCGCCTTCATGCCGGACTTCATGGGTAGACCGCGAACCTCGAACATGAGCGGTGCCTTCTGGTAATGGAACACGGTCACCTCAGTGTTCGGGGTCTCGGCGTCGTCGGGCGTGCCGAACCGGCCGCCGAACGTCATCACCGAGGGAGGTAGTCCGTCTTCGCCCAGGAACCAGCGGGCGACGTCCATCTGGTGGATGCCTTGGTTGGAGATGTCGCCACCGCCGTAATTCCAGAACCAGTGCCAATCATAGTGAACGGTACCGTTCTTGGGCGTATTGCGATGAGGCGGAATGAGGGCCGCCGGACCGGTCCACAGATTGTAGTCGATGCTCGGGGGAACCGGCTGGTCGCCGTGGGTCTTGCCAATGCTCTCGCGAAGCTTGTAGCAGAGGCCGCGGGCAAGCAGGATCTTTCCGAGTTTGCCCGAGCGCACGTACTCAATGGCCCGCGGAATATCGAGGGAGGAACGATTCTGGGTGCCAGCCTGCACGATGCGGTTGGCGTACTTGTGGGCAGCCTCCACCGCTTGGCGACCCTCCCAGATATTGTGGGAGAGAGGCTTCTCCACATATACGTCCTTGCCGGCCTGAAGCGCCCAGATCGTCATCAGCGAGTGCCAGTGGTTGGGCGTGGCGATCACGACGGCATCGACATCCTTGTCCTCCAGAAGCTTCCGGTAGTCGCGATAGGGCCTGGTCTTCACCCCTGCATCGCGTTCGGTCTCGGCGACACGCCGCGCCAAGACATCACCATCGGCATCGCAAAGCGCAACCAGCCGTGTGCCGGGCATCTTGCCGGGATAGTAGGTCTTGATGTGACCATTGCCCTGGGCGTGGATGCCGACGATCGCCATGCGGATATCGCCATTGGCGCTGCCGGGCGCAGCAATCGCCGCGCTTCCCTTGCCGTAGAGCCGGGATGAGTTTCCGAGGATTGCAGCGCTGCTGCCGAGGAGTGATGCTTTAAGGAAGTCTTTGCGTGACCAGGATTTCATGGGTAAGAGTGTATGGAAATGCGAACGGGAACAAGCGACGGGTCGGCTTTGGGTCAGTGGCTCGAATATGCGTGCCAAGCGGGTGGGCAAGACACGAAGGATCAGACCATTCATATCCACGAACGCAGCCGTCGCAACGAAATTGGCGGCAACGTCCGTGAGCGTTCACCGCAGGCGTCCGGGAGCGTAAAGCAATGAGTGACGAGGCTGCCTCAAGCAATTGCGGGATAAATGGATGTGCCGTGCCCAGACAATGCGCCGGCAGAGGCCGGTTTTTCCGCACTTCCGACCGAACGGCGCTGTATTCGCAGCCGCCAGTGACGATTCTGTGATTGAAAATGCGAAGGCACTGTCTGAGGAGATAAATCCATGTGGCGTGAATTTGTGGCGTTCGCGGAGAAACGGCAGGAGCCGTTCAGCGCCATTTGCGCGCGTTTTGGGATCAGCCGCAAGACGGGCTACAAATGGCTGAACCGCTTTCGCGCAAAGGGCGAGGCTGGGCTTGTGGAGCAGAGCCGACGCCCCAAGACCCACCCACAAAAAACGTCGGAGGCAATTGAGGATCTGGTCGTCAGCCTGCGCTCGGAAAATCCGGAGTGGAGCGCCGCCCGCATCCGTGCCGAGATTCAGGTGAAAGGGGTCGCGTCGGTGCCCGCCGTGAGCACCGTCGATCTCATCCTCCGCAGGCGCCGGGAGCTGGCCGTGCGACAGGCGGCGGACATTGGCATCCATGCGGATGCGATCCGTTTTGATCCCAACTTTCGATGGATCGTGCAACTTCACGCCGGGCTGCGCATTGCCGGCGCCGGGCCGATGACCCCGGTTGTTGTGACGGATGAGGTCACCCGCTTCGTGGTCGGAACGTTCCTTATTCCCGCGGCTCGCAGAGAGGAGAATCTTCGTGCCGGCATGGAATCGCTGCTGCGTCGCCACGGCATGCCATGGCGCATGGTCCTGCCGTCGCCGCGTGCGCACACGGCGTTCACCGTGTGGCTGATGCGGATGGGCATCGGTGTGGATTTTGCCCCGTCCGCGGCGCTTGGTGGGGACGGTGGGCAACGCGCCCTTGCTGCGCACCTCGCCCGCCTGCCGGCTTACCAGCGTGTTGCCGTCGAACGGCACCTGCCTGCCCATCCCTTCGCGGCGCTTTGTGAAACCCGGTTCGAAAACGAAAAGAGCGCGATCGATGCGCTCGAGCGGCTGCGCACGCGGCACAATTTCGGTCAGACCCAGGAATCGATGCAGACGCGCTCGCCCATTTCACTGTACCGCCCCAGCAGGCGCGAGGTCCCCGATGAGATTCCGCCCCTTGCCTATGCGGGCAATGCCGAGGTGAGGCTCGTCTCGGAGAAAGGGATGTTCACCTTCGAGCGCCGCCTCATCCACGTGGGACGTGTGTTTGCGGGGTTGGAGGTCGAAATCAAACCGATGGCCGCGGCGGACCATTTTCTGGTTTTGTTCGGGATTCATGTGCTGGGGCAGGTGGACCTTTCAGATGCGGAAGCGGCGGACACGACGTCGATTCCTCTCGGTTCAGTCTGATCCGAGTCCGCGATCCATTCGGCAATCGTGAGTTCGACTTCAGGTCAGCGCAGGCGGATAGCCCGCGATCGGGAAGAATCCTCTTCGAAGCTGTAACCCATCTCCTTGTTAAATTGTAGCCTCGGCGTTGGCGCCAACATTGGCGTTGGTGACGTATATATTTCGCCAATAGCATATTGAGATATTACCATGCATCGATCTATTTTGCGAAGATGCGGATTGACTTGGGAAGAATCGGCTGGCTTATCCGAAGGCGGTCAGTTTCACCGAACCTCAACCCCGTATTCTCCATGTTCGCTTTCGAACGTCGATGTGTGGCTTCCCTGATAGCGTTTCTTTCTCTCACGGCTGCGTTGTCCGCGGCGTCGATTACCGGTCGAGTGCGCGATTCCAGCACAATTTCCTACATTCTGGGCGCTTCGGTTACGGTGCGCGAATTGGGTCGCACGACGACCACGGCCGCCGGGGGTGAG
>CAZOXB010000276.1:0-4786 GCA_964583635.1 uncultured Opitutaceae bacterium
CGGTTACGCTCGCGTGGAAGGCGGGCGACGCCCGACCAACCCATGCACTCAAACCGCGCCCCGCGAGAACTTGGCGATCCCGTAAAGATCCCTTCGAACTGGTCTGGCCGGAAATGAGCGGCTGGCTTGAGGTCGAACCGACACCACAGGGGGTGGTTCAATTTTAACTGCTCGCTACTGGATCAAAATCAACTGCTCGATCACATGAGGCAACACGCCCGGTATGTGAGATTGTCGTTGCCGGCCTAATCGTCAGCCATCCGTGGGTTTGAAAAGGATTACCCAGACATCCGGTCCAGCCTGCCGTACCTCATGTGAAAACCCTCGCGCGCGAAGAAAATCGTAAAGCGGGACGGGCTCGAAGGACACGGTCAGTTCAAGGCATTGTCCCGGTTCAAGACGGGAAACGGAATTGAGAATTGCTGGCAGCGGCGGCTGGCCGCGCTCGCAAAGCGGACGGACATCGAGTTGAAAAGGCGGGGACGTTGGCATGTAACCGAAACATTAGACCCCCTATGAAATTTTATCACCTTGATTCATCTCAAGGAAAACGCCGAAATTTCGATCATGGCCGTGCCGTCCAATGATCTCTCTTCGCTGCGGATCGCGGCCATCGTTGCCACCTTGCGCAAGAGCCGCATGTTTGCTGACTTGCCGCAGGCCGACGTGGCCACGATCGCCGCCGGTTGCACCTTGCGCGCCTTGGACAAGGACGAAACGCTCTTTCGGGAGGGAGACAAGGCCGAGGGCTTTTACGTCGTCCAGACGGGTCGCATCTGCGTCTTTCGCCTCACACCTGATGGACGGGAACAGATCATCTGCATCTTCCAGGCACCCGAGAGTTTTGCCGAAGTGACGCTGGCCACCGTGGAGGCCTATCCCGCCAATGCCATCGCCTTGGAGCCATCGCAGGTGGTGTTGGTGCAGCGCGCACACTTCCGGGATCTGGTCTGCCGCAAGCCGGAACTCGCCCTGCACATGCTCGCCTCGATGAGCCTCCATTTGAAACATCTCGTGCAAAGCGTGCATGATCTCAAGGGTCGCCAGATCGAGGCACGGCTGGCCGATTGGATCCTCCAGCACACCGCGGCGCGCAGCAGCTTTGACTTGCCCGTGAGCAAGAAGGTACTTGCCGGACAACTCGGGGTGACCAGTGAGACCCTTTCGCGCACCCTCGCGCGTTTTCGCACCGAGCGGGTCATCGAGGTACGCGGGCCCCGCATCGATGTGCTCGATTTTGCCGTGCTGCGGCGGCACCGGGACGGCGAAGGCTGATTCTACCCGTCAAGGCGACGCCGGGCGCCGACCAGGCTGGCGAGCCAGGCAAGGCATGACCACAGGAGGGTCGAAATGATCAGCCACGCGACGGCATGGCCGATCCACCATCCCGCCAGCCAGCCGGCCTGCAGTCCGCCAAAGGCCGCCTTCTCCACCGCGAACAGCACCGTGACGCGGTAGGCATCCAGGGGATTGAGCATCAGGACTGCGACCCAGATATCGGGAGAGTGTTGAACCCAGGGAGCGCCGGCGGACGCCAGCAGCAGGAGATCCATTCCGAACAGGAGCACGAACCAGAGGGCGATCGCGGCGATGAGTCCCCTCACGTTGTCACGAATCCAAAAACCCACGGCCAGCCCGGCCAGTGCGCAAAGGCTGGTGATGCCCGCCGCCCCGCAAATCGCGAGCGCCAAGGCAGCCGAACCACCACCAAAAAGGAAAGTGGGGGCACCGAGCAGCAGTGCGGATCCGCCAGTGAGGGCGACGAGTCCGAGCACCTAGCCGGCCAGCCAGGCACCAACTCCCCTCGGCTGGCCCAGCAGCCAGGGAAATTCCTCGGATTCCGCCTGCGCGGAACTGAGTCCAAGCAGAAGCGACGAGAGCGATGCCGCATACAGGACGGCGTGGAGCAGCCACCACGCGGCGCCGCGCGTGAGTCCGGCATCCGGCGTCAGCAACGGAAGAAATCCCGCCGCCAGGATCAACGCAAGATGGGCATGAAGAAACCGGTTCAGACGATGACTTACCCATTCACGGCGCAACGCCGCACCCGCGACTCCGGAAAATGTCGGAAGGATCACCGTGGTATTCATATTCGAGCCCGTTTACTCCGAAGAATTCAATTCGGTCCGCGCACGTCCCCTCTCAGGCACAGGCCGGCAGCCGGTTCCGTGGCACCTCACTCCGGTTCAATTGAGGATAGAATTCACGCAGCCGATCCGGAGGCAGTTCACCCGAAGTCCGCCCGTCTTCCATGAGCAGACAGCGATCGGCCCGCCCTTCCCACTCGCCGAGCAGGTGGGTGGCCACCATCACGGTACGCCCACGGGAGGCCTCGCTCCGGATGAATCGCTGCAACTCCTCGCGCCAGATCGGGTCGAGACTCAGCCCGGGCTCATCGAGCAGCAGCACCGGTGCGTCCGCGAGGGAAAAGATGGCCAGCGCCAGCCGCTGCCGGAGTCCGCCGGAGAGCCGGCCGTTGGCGACGCGGGCAAATTCGTTCAAGCCCCAGGTCTCAAGCGCCAAGGCAACCGCCCCCGCCGGGCGTCCCCGCAGACGGGAATAAAATCCAACCGTTTCCGCCACGGTGAGGCGCGGATGAAACCGCGGTGCCTGGGGCAGGAACGAAAGATGGGCAAGAGCCGCCTGACGGCTGTGCAGCAGGTCGTGCCCCACCACTGCAATCGTGCCGCCATCCGGCTTGGAGAGACCCGCCATCAGCCGAAGCGCCGTGGTCTTTCCCGCACCATTGGCTCCCACCAGCAGCGTGACCGCACCGGGCTCCACACAAAACGTGAGTCCCGAAAGTATCCGGCGTGGACCAAAGGACTTCTTCAGATCATGGACCTGAATCATCGGGAATCCTCCGGTGACAGCAACGGATGGGGATCCGTCACGCCAGGCACGCCCGGAAGGGCCATGCGGCTGTGAATGAAGCGCAGGAGGCGCTCTCCGGGGGCGGCCGACAGCAGCCCGATGGCGGGAAAGGTGCGCCTCCAGGGACCAAAGAGATCCGACTCCCGATGGGGAAGGTCACCCACCCCATCACGATTCAGGTCGAGCGCCATCGCATTTTCCCAAAAGTTTCCTCGTCCCTCCTCAGCCCAGGTATTCGCCCGGTTGCTGCCGTTCGTCTCCACAGGATGAATGTTGCCGCTGAAGCGGTTGCCGAGGAAGCGGGACCCCGACGTGCTGTCGCTCACACGCAGTCCCACGTAGTTTCCGGCAAGGTGATTGTTGCGCACCACCACGTCATTCGAGTTCTCCAGGTAGAAGCCCAGGGTATTGCCGTCGATCTGGTTGTCCTCGACGAGCGTGTTGTCGACCGACTGGAACAGGATGCCGTACGCCCGGTGGCTGCGATTGGCATGGAATCGGTTCCTCCGCAGCACGATTCCCTTCGAGTACATCAGGGCGGAACCGGCTGCATTCTCAGTAAAAGTATTCCCCTCGAACACATTGTCATCCGAATACATGTAGTGCAGCCCGTAGCGCACCCCTGCGATGGTGTTGCCCCGCACCTCGGTTGAGTCCGCGAAAGAAAAGTAGATGCCGTCGCGCGTGCCCCGGATGGAGTTTCCAATAATGACATGATCCTTTGAATTCCAGAGGTGAATGCCGTTTCCACGGATATCCTGAACGGACGCGATGTCGCAAAGCTCCGCCTCTCCCGGCTTCAGTTGCGCGACCAGCGGATCCGCGACCCCATCCGTGCCCCCGCCGTCGCCGATGATCACATTGTTCTCGATGCGGCATTGATCAGCGCGGCGGACATAGATGCCATGCAGGCAGTCGAGAATGCGATTGTCACGAATGAGCGCGCGGGCCCCCGAAACGTGGATGGCTGCCTCGTCGCGCGCCAGCGCCCGGCCGGAGCCACGCAACGTGAAACCCGCAATTTCCACGTCCGCGGCACGAATCGCAACGACATGCGTCTGGCGGTCGCCCTGCAGAATGGCGCCGGGCTCGCCAAGAAGGTGGATCGGCTTCCCGATGACAAACGGACCGTCGTACACACCCGCCTCCACAACAATGCGCTCCCCGTCGGCAGCGGACGCGATGCGCGAGCGCAGGACGTCCCCCGGCGAATGCGCCGCACCCGCCGGCACGACCAGCAATGCCGCCAGCGCGAGGAGCGGTGCCGTCATGGCACCTCCTTGCGGGAGTTCCAGCCCGCCATGAGCACGAGCAGCAGGAAGACCGCAAGCAGGATGCCGCCGACCTGGGGAAGGCTGGTCTGGACGAAGTTCGCGATCTTCTGGCTTCCGATCATGATCGGCGTGAACGGATCGATCGTCATGGGTGCCTTGGGATCGAGGGAGTGGCCGTAGGTGTGAAGCCGGTAATAGAAATTGCCGAGCGAGAAGAGCGTGAAATAGAGGAACATCACGACAAGGTCCACCACACTGGCCATGCGTCCTATGACCGCAGCGCGCAGCGCCAGGATGACAAAGACGCCCAGCGCGAAGGGCATCCATTTCATCTCCGCGAAATCGGCCTCGGACAGGGTCTTCATGCCGATGTAATGGTTGAGCGTGTTGATCTCGTGGAGATCCTGCCCCGCATTGCCACCCACCAGCTGATGGCTGTAGATCCGAAGTTCGAGGCCCTCGCGGTATTGCGGAGCTTCCAAGTGGATCTTCCACAACGGAAGAAAGACGGCGGCCACCAATGCCCCGGCTGCAATCACCAGCAGGAGGCGCGAGTTCAGATTGAGCGGACGGCGGAGAAAGAAGATTTCGCGACGGAGGAAATCACGCATGGGAGTGACGGGATGAGGATGCGTGGC
>CAZOXB010000277.1:0-4782 GCA_964583635.1 uncultured Opitutaceae bacterium
TGCAGGCGACGACCGCATCGCAGACGGGCAACGGGGAGGCGAAGGATTTTTCGACCAGTTCCACGCGGCCGCCGAAAGGTGCACAACGCTCGCGGGCGAAGGCGAGCATCGCGGGATCGGTGTCCCAAACCTGCACCCGGACCGATGGAAAGCGTGCCGCCACCGCCGCGGCGAGCGCGCCGGTTCCGCCGCCCAGATCCAGAACGAGGCCGCCATCCCGGGGCAGGCAGCGATCGAGCAGCTTCAACTGCTCGGCCCGCATTTCGTCATAGCCGCAGACGAGGGTGCGAATGCGCCGGTCATATTCATCGATCTTGAGCCGAAGGTGTCCTTCCACGGAATGGGCCATGGCACACGTTGGCAGAAAATACCGAAGACGTCAAAATGCAGCGGTCTCGCAATCGGCTCCGTGAAGGTACGCAGGCCCGTTTGTCATCGCGTTCAAGGCAGGATGAATACCCGACGATTATTGTTTCCCCGCTGTTTTCACTGGAACGCCGGCACGGATGAGGTGAGGCGGCTTGACACCCTGCCATATATTCATATGGCATGGGAGCGTGCGGCTCATTTGGGACGAAGTCTAGGAGCAGGCCAACCGGCGCAAGCACGGGGTCGGCTTCGAGAGCACGCCCCAGGTGTTCACCGATCCCGAACGCGTTCTTCTCGCTGACCGCAAACACAGTCTGGCGGAGGGACGTTTCTGGTGTGTCGGGCATGACGGCCGTGGCATCCTGACTGTTCGCTTTGTGCTCAGGGCGGGTGTAATTCGGGTGATCGGCGCAGGCTATTGGCGGAAGGGACGGAAAATCTATGAAGAAAAGAATCAACTACACCCATGATCGCGGCGAGATGCCGGAAAATCTCTTCGTCGTGTCCGAGGATATCCTGCCATCGCCCGCCGAATTTGCACGAGGCTTGGAGCGCGAGAAGGTCACGATCAACCTAAGTGCGGGGAGTCTCAATAAGTTTCGCCGGTTGGCGAAGAAGCATCGCATACCCTACCAGGCGCTCATCCGCGAGGTACTCGACCGGGTGGCGATGCGCATCGAATGAATGGCCGCCTGCGGACCTTCGCCCGCACGGGCCTTGGTGGGTCCATCCCGGCCATTCGGTCTGCCTCATGAGCGGCTGGCTCAAGCTGCCTGGGCGCGGGTGGCGTCGTTGGGATTATAGTGGCCCATCTGCTGCATGGTGGTGACGTTCCTGCTCCACAACGGATGTCCTCCGGGCTTATTGTCCGGGCCATGATAACACCCCACGGCATTCACCACGTCACGGCCATCGCCAGCGATCCACAGGCCAACATCAATTTCTATGCCGGGCTCCTCGGGCTGCGCCTGGTCAAGAAGACGGTGAACTTCGACGATCCGTCCGCTTACCATCTCTACTACGGCAATGCCGCCGGTTCGCCGGGGTCGATCGTGACGTTCTTCTATTGGCCGCGAGGTCAAGGTTCCCACGGCCGAATCGGCAACGGCCAGATGACGCGCCTGAGTCTTTCCGCGCCCGCCGCGGCGATGCCCTTCTGGCATGAACGCCTGCGACGCCATGGGGTCCCTGCGTCCCGAATCACCCGCTTCGGCGAAGACGTGCTCCAGTTCGCCGATCCCGACGGCATTCCGGTTGAAATCGTGGCGGACGCCGGGGATCCGCGCACGGGCTGGACAGTTCCCGAAATCCCAACGCAAAACGCCCTGCGCGGTCTGCATGCCGCCGAACTCAGCGTCGCCAAAGCGGCAGCGCTGGAGCGCGTGATCGAAGGGATCATGGGTTATCGTCGCGTCCGCACCGACGGCAATCGCACCCGCTTCGAATCCGGGGCCGGTGGTCCTGGCACCTACATTGACGTGATCGCGGAACCGTCGCATCCTCGCGGGCTCGGGGGCGTCGGCACGATCCATCACATCGCGTGGAGGGCTCCTGATGACGAAAGTCTTGTTGCAATGCGGGAGTCGCTCGTGCGGGCGGGGCTGAACGTGTCCGACGTGCGCGACCGCTCCTATTTCCATTCGATTTACTATCGCGAATCCAACGGCATCCTCTTCGAGATCGCCACGGACGTGCCCGGGTTCGCGATCGACGAAACCGCTGGCTCGCTCGGCACGGCCCTGCGCCTGCCGCCCCAGTTCGAGGGAGCCCGCCAACAGATCGAGGAGCTCCTCCCCCCGCTCCAGCCCGCCGCGAGCTACGCATGAGCCGAACCTCCCCTTTCGCGATGGACAACCCGGGTTTCAACGGACTGCGCCACGCGGGCCCACCCGTCGGACGATCATCTGCTGTCGTCGTCCTCCTTCACGGGCGCGGGTCCTCTCCCGATGATATGATGGGCCTCACGGATCTCATCGGCCGCAACGACATCGCGTACCTGGCGCCCGCCGCTGCACAACGCACGTGGTATCCCCAGCGTTTTCTCGCTCCAGTCGAGGCCAACGAACCGTGGCTTTCAGACGCACTGTCGCTTATCGAAAAGCTGGTGGGGGAGGTCATCGGGGAAGGTATCGCCGAAGAACGGATCGCCCTGCTCGGATTTTCCCAAGGTGCCTGCCTCGCTCTGGAAGCATGGGTTGCCCGGCCGAGGCGCTACCGATTCGTCGCCGCCCTCAGCGGCGCGTTGATCGGCCCCCTTGACAGAACGCGGCCGGCGGTACGGCTCGGCGGCGTCCCGGTCCTGCTGGGATGCGCCGATCAGGACGCGCACATCCCGGCCGCGTTCGCCGACCATTCCGAAACGCTTCTCGCTCACTACGGGGCAACCGTCACGCGGCAGCGTTATCCCGGCAGCGCTCACACCGTTTTCCCTGACGAGATTGTCTGGATCAAGGATCACCTGCCGGTCGCCGGTTGACGTCTCCGCCGTCGCGGGCAAGCCTGAGGGGCATGAAACTCCGCGTCCTCACGACCGGCGGCACCATCGACAAGGTCTATTTTGATGCGGCGAGCAGTTACGATGTGGGCGATCCGCAGGTGGATCCTCTCTTCAAGGAATCAAACGTGACGTTCGAGTACGTCGTGGAGCCGGTTCTCCGCAAGGACAGCCTGGTCATGACCGATGCAGACCGGGCGCTCATCCGCGAGCGCGTGGCGGCGGCACCCGAAAAATTGGTCCTGATCACCCATGGAACCGATACCATGGTAAGAACCGCCGAGGCACTGGAGGGCATCGCAGAAAAGGTCATCGTCCTCACGGGCTCGATGCTGCCCGCGCGCTTCCGCACGTCGGATGCCATTTTCAATCTCGGCTGCGCCGTCGGCGCCGTGCAGGTCCTCTCTCCCGGAATCTACATCGCCATGAACGGGCGGATATCGCGTGCCGACAGTGTCAGGAAGAATCGTGCCCTGAGCAGGTTCGAGGCGAAAGAATGACGCTGCAACGCGGAGACCGGCTCGCTCACGGCTTCGCTGCATTGGCCCCCACGAGCTGCTTGAGCAACGCGTACAGCAATGCCATCCGCGGTACGGCTACCCCCGCTGCCTGGGCCCGCCGCAAGGGTTCCCCCCAGATGGGCTCCACCTCCACCGGTCGTTTCTCAAGGTAGTCGACCAGGCTGGACGGCCGATAGGGTCCCATCGGAGGTGTGACGTCATACTGCTTCCGCGCAAATTCCTCCGGGATCTCATGTCCCAGCGCAGCGGCCGCCTCGCGGATTTCCGCCATGAGAGCCTGCACCTCTGCGGTCAGAGTGGGGCTGGCACAGATGACATCCGTGGTGATGCCGCCCGCCGCGATGCTGAGCCCGTTGAACGGAACGTTCCAGACAAGCTTCCGCCAGCGTGCATTCTCAAGATCGTCGACCACCCGCGCATCGATTCCCGCGTGCTGAAACAAGGAGCCGAGCGCACGCGTCCGTGTACCGGCCGGGCGGCGATACGCACCCAAGGTGATGGAGCCGCGTTGAAAACACCTCACCTCGCCCGGAGCCGTGCGCATGGTCGCGATGAAGCACAAGCCTCCGCCCACATTGCCCGGGGGAACCAGGCGTGCGAGCAGGTCCTCATTGCCAAGTCCGTTCTGCAGCGTCACCACCAGCGTGCGCCCGCTTACCAGCGGCGGCAGCAGCCGACCGAGTTCGCCATTGGCCGTCGTCTTGAGAGTGATCAGGACCAGGTCCACCGGACCGATGGCTTCCGGCGTAGTGTGGACATGAACCGGATGGAGCCGGGATTCCCCGCTTCCCTCGTGCAGGATGATGCCCGCAGACGCAATGGCGGCATGATCGCCGCGGGCAACGAAGTGGACCTCGTTGCCGGCAAGCGCGAGTCGCCCCCCGTAATACAGACCCAACGCGCCCGCCCCGAGAATTGCGATCCGGGGAAACAGCGCGGCACCCACCTCAGGTGGAATGTCGGGAGTCGCGTCAGCCGGCTGCATCCCGCTATTTCCTGAAGGGCTCCCGCAACTCCACCGGCGGCGACGCCTTGGCCTTGAGCTTGAGGTTGATCAGCTCGACCACACAGGAGAAGGCCATCGCAAAATAGATGTAGCCCTTCGGAATGTGCTGATGGAGCCCCTCCGCCATCAGCGACACGCCGATGAGTATGAGGAAGCTCAACGCGAGCATCTTCACGGTCGGATGCCGATGGACGAAGTCGCTGATCGCACCCGCGAATACCAGCATCACGCCCATCGCGAGGACCACGGCCGTGACCATCACCCACAAATGATTCGCCATGCCCACCGCGGTGATCACCGAATCGAGTGAAAACACGATGTCCAGCAGGATGATCTGCACGATCACCCGGGAGAAGGAGGCCGCCAGACGTCCGCTGGCATGATCATCCGCG
>CAZOXB010000278.1:0-4693 GCA_964583635.1 uncultured Opitutaceae bacterium
ACCGCGCGGGCACTGGAAACGGCATTGCTGACGGGCGCCCCCCGCACGCTGCTGTGCGGCGGGGACGAACGCGGCACGTGGATGCTCGAGCACGGCGCGGCCAGCGACTGCACTTTCGCCTTCGCCCTGGCTCTGGCGCGCAGTTCAACCGGGGCAATTGGAAGCCTCCAGCTCGACTGCCGCAGCGATTCCGCGCCCGGATCGACCGGGCATCTCCACGTTCCACCGCTGACGCTGCCCAAATTCTTCGAACTTCTTCGCACCCGCCGCCCTTTCGACGGTCCTATTGCTTTCGGACGATGGCTCACGCTCACCTGGAACTGAATCTGCGGACATTCATCATCGCGCTGCTCCTAGCGACGACCGTCGGGTCGTTGCCCGCAGCGCTCCCCGCCGACATAGTCTCCCCCGCCTACCGGTTGTCGCTCGAACGCGATGAAGCGTGGAGGACGCGCTTCAAGACCCTTGCCGACCAGGGATGCATCCACTCGCAGTTCACCGAACTCCGATTCCTGCCCATTCGCAAGACCCCGGTCATCCTCACCGGTGAGATGCGTCTTTCTCCCGAACGGGGGCTCAGCCTGCATTACCTGAAGCCCGAGGAGTCGCGCATCATCATCGATTCCCGGGGCATCCTGATTCGGGACGCCGGGGGCCGCACCCGCGACGTCGGTTCGGATCCCCGCGCGCGTGACGCCACCGGAATCCTCCTGCAGGTCCTGCGCTTCGATCTCTCCGTTCTCTCGCACGACTTCATGCTCTATGGCGCACAGGAGGGCATAGCATGGAAGGTGGTGCTGGAACCCAGGCCCGAAGCCATCGCACGGGACGGCGCTCTCGGCCGCATCATCGTCCATGGGCAGGAGGATGCCGTCCTGCTCATTGAACTTCGCCGCAGCGAACGCCAACGCATCGAGATTCACGTCGGCGACACCCGCACCGGCATGAACTTCACGCCCGAAGAGCTCACCGCCTATTTCCGCTGAGCCCCCCGCTCCCTCCGTTCCGCCCCCCGCAACCACCCGCCGCCAGGATGTAACCGAATAGGTTACATCCGGTGTTGATACGCGGAACAAGCTGCCGGCGGCATGCCGGCGGAGTCCCGGACGGATGTCACCTATTGGGTTACGTTGCGATTGGGCTACGTTGCGCCCGGGTGGGGTGTGGGGGAATTTTCCGGGGATTTTTCGGCCCGGGGTCGTTGCAACGCCGGGGCGGCAGGGGAGGCCGATCGCATCCTTGCGAGCCGTGACATCCGCCGGTGTATCCTATTTGTGGTTACGTCTTCCCAGAAACTCCCAGAGCAGAATCGAGGCGGCGGCCGACACGTTGAGCGACTCGACCCGGCCCGAACCCGCAAGCGTCACCAAGCTCGTGCAGGCGTCCGCCACTTCGGGAGCCAGTCCGTGCTCCTCGTTGCCGAGGACCAGAGCGACCGGCCGGTCCGTGGAAGCAAGGGCATCCGGACGTCCCCCCCGGGTTGCCGCGCCGACGACATCGTAGCCCGCAGCAACCAGATCCTTGATGAAGCGCGTCAGCAATCCGACCCGCCAGACCGTGATATGCTCAAGGCCCCCCTCGGCCACCCGATAGGCAGCCTCGCCCGGCAGGGCAGCCTGCGGGGAAAAGGGCAGGATGATGTGTTCGACACCAAAAAAGGCGGCAGTGCGCGCAACGGCGCCGAGGTTGTGCGCGTTGCCGACACGGTCGAGCATCAGCAACGGCGTCCCCGTTTCCGCCCAGCGGGCAACATCACCCGCAAGCGGTGCGCGGAGAGTCGGTGCCGTCACCACCGCGACGATGCCACCATGGTGGACGGTGCCGGAGATGGCCTGCAATTCCCCGGCATCCACGCAGCGATAAACCTTGCGGGCCGCGGCGAACGCCTTGCAGACCGGTCCGATCCGGCGGGCCATCGGCTCGTCGAAAAACAGCCGCAGCATAGAGGAGGGATCGCGTTGAAAGCGGGCCTGCACCGCGGCGAGACCGCAAAGGACGAGTTCGTTCCTGCTCATGTCAGGGCCTTCACCTCTCCCACCACCGTGAACTCTTCGCGGTCATGGTACAGATGCCGGACACGGAAGCCCGGCGCGTAAAGCGCAAACAGGCCGTCGGCACTGCGGATCTGCTTCAGGAACGGCAGCGGAGCGACGCGTCCAAATTTGAGATTAATGATGAAGCGCCGGCACCACCCCCGCGACAGCCATGGTTCGACGATTTGAGAAAGCACATGATGCGGATCCTCCACGAGGTCGCAGAACATCCAGTCGTAGACCACCCCCGCTTCCGGCGAGAACCCGAATGCGTCGATCCGGCGATGTTCGATGTTGGGATGGTCGAGCGCGCCGCCCTTGAGCGGACCGTTGTCCAGCGCCAGCACCCGGGCACCCCGTTTGGCGGCGCTGTAACTCCACCCGCCCGGCGCCGCACCGAGATCGACAACGGTCTCGCCTTCCCCCGGCTCGCGGCCCAACACCCCGTAAGCCTCCTCAACCTTGAGGTAGCTGCGCGAAGGTGCGCGCTCGTCGTCCGCCATGCGCCGCTGCCCGTTGAGCCAGAGTTCGCGCGCGGCCACCGTACGTCCGAAGTCGGTGAAATACACCGCCCATCCACAGTGCCGCCCCGGGGATCGCGGAAGCGAGGGTGTCGCCAGCCTGGCCACGCGGGAAACCTTCTTGCGGAGCAATTCTTGAAATGCCTTCTCAACGCCCGTCACCCGCCGCCCGAGTCCGACGATTTCGGCGGGGCAATCGAAAACGCACGGCCAGGGCTGCTCTATGCGTTCACCCCGCAGCCGCTCAAAGAACAGCCCGGCGAGGCGATGCGCCAGCGCATTCACCGACTCCCCCGTGACATCAACCGGATCGAGCAGGACCTGGTGGGCGAAAACGAGGCCGTCGGCAAGTCGCATGGCATCGTCGGAGGCGGGACGTA
The DNA here is from genome assembly GCA_964583635.1 of uncultured Opitutaceae bacterium. Taxonomy (GTDB): domain Bacteria; phylum Verrucomicrobiota; class Verrucomicrobiia; order Opitutales; family Opitutaceae; genus UBA6669. The sequence continues at coordinate 2,935 of CAZOXB010000278.1, forward strand.
TTTCAAAATCCGATACGTCTTCGGTATGGGCCACCGGTAGTTCCGTCCGCACCCAGCCGGGGCCTTCCCCGGCCACAGCCACCCCCTGGTCCCGGATCTCCGCGGCCAGAAGGTCCTGAAACCCGGCCTGACAAAGTGCGAACATGTTCAGGGAGCGGATCCGGTGCGTTCAAAGACGCTGCAGACCGAACCCGCCATCCACGTCGAACACTGCGCCCGTTGAATACGGAAACCGATCCTCGGCGATCGCCCGCACCGCCAGTCCCACGTCCTCGGGGCGCCCCCAGCGGCGGATCGGGGTGATGCCGCGTTCTTCCTGCAGGATGAGCTTGTCGTACTTTTCCTTAACGCCGCCCGTCATGTCGGTCGCGATGACGCCGGGGCGAATCTCATAGACATTGATTCCATCGTTGGCGAGGCGGTCGGCAAAGAGCTTGGTCATCATCGCAAGCCCTGCCTTGACCATGCAATAATCGCCGCGGTTGATCGACGCCGTATAGACGGAGATCGACGTGATGTTCACAATTCGCCCACGAAATCCGTTTTCATCGGGTGTCTGCGTGAGCAGTTGTTTGGCGACCAGCTGCGACAGGAAATACGGTCCTTTCAGGTTGATCGCGAAGAGGCGATCAAAGCTTTCCTCACCGGCATCGAGCAAGTCGGCGCGGACCTTGGGCGCCACTCCGGCATTATTCACCAGCAGGTCGATCCGGCCGAACTGTTTCACCGTCTCGGCAACAAGGCGGGTGCGATCCGCGGCCACGGCCACATCGCCCTGCACGACAAACCCGTCCCCACCCGACGCGCGCACCAAGGCCAGCGCCTCGTTGGCCGCATCGACGTTTCCGGCGTAATTGATGGCAACCCGATAACCCGCCTTCGCAAGCTCGATGGCGATACCGCGCCCGATTCCACGGGACGCACCTGTAACGAGGGCTGATCTTTTTGACATAAGTCGCGACCCTGTCGCCGTCATCTATTCCGTTCAAACAAAAGCCTTTCAGGACCGGCAAATGCATCTATTTGCAATCGTGCGTTTTTTCTTGAAGAACTTTCGGAACGCAAATCGGTCCCCTTCCGTCAACCCTGTCCCTCCCTCATGAAGTCCCTCCTCCTGTTTCTCCTTGGCGTCGTCGTTGGTGCGTTCAGTTACCACCTGTATCGTGAGAAGGAAGCCCGGGAAGCTTTGGCTATCGCGCCAACGCCCACTCCCACGCCGCAGCCGACACCCACGCCCACACCGATGCTGGCAAATCTCGCCTCGCGGGTCGAACAAGGCGCCCGCGATGCAGGCAACGCGATCACCGAAAAGCTCCGTGAATGGAAGCTGACACCCGAAGACCTGCGCGAGGAGCTGAAACGCGGGGGTGAAATCGTTCGCACCAAGGCCGCGCAGGCCGGATCGAGTTGGACCGACGCCCGTATCCTGACGGTCGTAAAAGCCAAGTACATCCTCGACAAGGATCTGTCCGCCATGGACATCAACGTCGACGTTGACCATGGACACGTCACCCTCGAAGGAAAGGTCGCCAACTCAACGCTTTTCGGCCAAGCCATCGTCCTGGCGCTCGACACGGATGGAGTCACGGAGGTCACCTCCCGCCTGACGGTAACCACGCCCTAAACCGTTGGGAAAACCTTGGTTTTCGAGGGCCACAAAACCAAGGATGCCCGCCGAAAAAGCAGACGGACGGCCTGTAGCGTCGTCGACACTGCCATAATTCTTCCGAATTCAGTGCTCAGATCGCCCATGCCAAAC
>CAZOXB010000279.1:0-4682 GCA_964583635.1 uncultured Opitutaceae bacterium
ATGGACCGGCTGGGGACGCGCCGCGGCCTGTCCTTTTCCGTCGGCTTCTGGTCCGTCGCCAGTGCGGCCCACGCGCTGGTGACGGGACCTTGGAGCCTTGGCATTGCCCGGTTCTTCCTCGGGGTGGGCGAAGGGCCGTGCTTTCCCGGAACTACCAAGGGAGCGGTCGAATGGATGCCACCGCATCGCCGCGGGTTCGCGGTGGGCTTTGCCAACAGCGGCTCCGCGTTGGGTGCCATTGTCGCGCCTCCGCTCACGGTTTGGGCCGCCTCCACGTGGGGATGGCGCGGCGCGTTTGCCGCCACCGCCGGGTTGGGGATCATCTGGTGGATTGCCTGGCGGCTGGCGTTCGTGGGCGTGCCGGACACCCGGCGCGTCGCTGAAACACGAACTGGCGCCCGATGGAAGGATCTTCTTTCACGGCCCGAAGTCCGCCGGCTGCTCATCGCCCGCTTCTGTTTCGATCCGGTCTTCTATTTCTACATGTTTTGGATCCCCCAGTACCTGAATCGGGAGCGGGGAATGTCCCTCGCGGATATCGGAGCGCTGCTCTGGATCCCCTTTGTTGCGCTGGAAATCTCCAACATCTCCGCGGGCTTCGTTTCCGACTCGCTCGTGCGGCGCGGATGGGACCGCCGGCGCGCACGGATGCAGTTGATGCTGGTTGCGGCACTGCTCACCCCGGCATCGTTCGCAGCCGTGCTGGCCCATACGCCCGCGCTGGCGATCGGCCTGATGGCGGTCCTGCTCTTTGCGCACGGGATCTGGATTGCGAACTACATGACTCTGATTGGAGAGACGGTCGCCCAGGATGAGATCGCGACCACGGTCGGCCTTTCCGGCATGTGCGGCGGGATCGCGGGCATGCTCTCGAATCTCGTCATCGGTCCCGTTGTCGACCACTTCTCATTTGCGCCCGTCTTCCTTGGCTCGGCGGTTGTATATCCGATCGCCTGGATTATCATTCGCACCGGTCGTCTGTCACGCTGATACCTCCCATGCAATTGCTAGTTCCCTCCCACGTTTCCGAGGTCACGTCATCCGCTCCTCGCATCGCCCGCCGAATGCCGCGTACGGCCCGGGTGGGCGTCTTTGGCGTGGGCTACCACGTCTATTGGAACCAGTTTCCAGGGCTGCGGGACGAACTGCTGAAGAAGATCGATGTGCTGGTTGAAAAGGTTTCCGCAAACGGGGTCGCCGTCACCAATTTTGGACTCATCGACCGCGCCCAGGAAGCGTACGCGTTGGTGCCGCAGCTCAAGGCGGCCGACCTCGACCTGGTGTTCTGCGACATGGTGACGTATGCCACGTCGGCAACGTTTGCGGTGATCATCCGTTCGCTCGACATTCCGGTCGTGCTCGTCGCGCTGCAGCCCTTGGGTGCCCTTGACTATCCCAAGGCCACGACGCACATGCAGCTTGCCAATGACGATTTTTGTTCCGTGCCGGAATTCACCGGCGTGGCCATTCGCATGGGCAAGCGTCCGCCGGAGGTGATCCTCGGCACCCTGCATGATGATCCGGCGGCGGATGCCGAAATCAACGAGTGGTGCGAAATCGCCATGGTACTCCACGACCTGAAGCGGGCGCGCATCGGCCACTTCGGGCATCCCCTTGAGCACATGTTCGACATGCAGACGGACCAGACCGCGCTGACGGCGGCATTTGGGTGCCATATCGTGCAGGCGGAGGCGGATGATCTCCTTCGTTTCGAACGGGAGGTCACCGACGCGGAGACACAGAGGAAGTGCCGTGAGATTCTCAACCTGTTCGACACCCCGGATCCCAAGGCCGACCCGCTCACCCGCAAGCTGACGGACGAGGACCTCAACACGGCGGCCCGGGTGGCGGTCACCCTCGACAAGTTCATCGCCCATCACCAGCTCGACGGACTGGCCTACTATTACGAGGGGGAACCCGGCAGCAATCTGCGGAGGATTGTCACCAACCTCATCGTCGGCAACTCCCTGCTCACGGCCGCGGGATTTCCCATGTGCGGCGAGTCGGATCTCAAGACGTGTGTCGCCATGCTGATCATGGATCGATTGGGAATTGGTGGCAGCTTCGCGGAGTTCCACCCGATCGATTTCCGCGAGGGCTTTGTCCTCGTCGGCCACGACGGACCGCATCACATCAACATCGCCGACGGCAAGCCGGTCCTGCGGAGCCTGATCAAATACCACGGCAAGCCGGGCCACGGCGCGAGCGTCGAGTTCAAGATCAAGGAGGGCCCGATCACGATGCTCAGCATCGGGGTCACCGCGCAGGGGAAGTTCAAGTTCATTGTCGCCGAGGGCGAGAGCGTGCGCGGACCGATTCCCGCCACGGGCAATACCAACACCCGGGGCTTCTACCGGCCCGACGTGAGAACATTCCTGAAACGCTGGGTTGCCGAAGGCCCGACCCATCACTTCGCCCTCGGAGTCGGGCGCCGCGCCCAGTCACTCCGCCGCCTCGGCGAAGCCATGGGGATCGAGACCGTCGTCATCGATCAGAATGCCTAGGGCGTGGGACGACGGTTTCGATCGACGGCAATGTCATTCCATCCCCTGTCACCATGATTTCGTTGACCTTCAGACTCGGTCCTGCCCGGAGGGTTGTTGGATCCCTCCTCCATTCCGGAATGGAATCCGGCATCCTGCGGCGTGGGCTTCTCCTGCAGGCTTTGCTCGCCACGGCGTTTCTTTTCGGGGTTGTTGCCACCGGCGACGCCGCCGAGGCATCGCTCGCGGAACGCCAGGCGGTTCTCCTGCAGTCGCCTCCGCGCAAGGTGGTCGTGGCGACGGTTTGCACCTGGTTGGGGCGGCAGATGAACGCGGAACAACGCGTGGCGGTCTTCGATCGATACCTTCAGCAGGCTGCGGCCGAGGCAGAACGACTTTATCCTGGAGAGGGGCTCGACCTGTATTTCCTGCCGGAGATTGCGCTCCAGCGCGGCGGGGTGAACCGATCGATTGCGGAAAGGGCACTGCGGTTGACCGACAGGGAAGTGCGGCAGGTCGCGGCCCTCGCCGCGCGACAAAAGACCTGGCTGGTTCTTCCGATGTACCTGGCGGAGGAGGACGGTGGCCGGGAGATTTACCGGAATGCGGCGGTGCTTTTCGACCGCAACGGCGAAACCGCGGGCGTTTATCGAAAGCTATTCCCACTGTCCGACCGCGCCGGGGTGATTGAATCGGGCGTGACCCCCGGACGGGATGCGCCCGTCTTCAAGACGGACTTCGGGCAGTTGGGCATCCAGATCTGCTGGGACATTGCTAACGAGGACGGATGGGCAGCCCTGTCCGCGAATGGGGCGGAACTCGTGGCGTTCCCGAGCATGTCTCCACAGACCATTCCGCTGGCCTCTTATGCCCGCCGCTATCGTTACTGGATCGTCAGTGCAAACCCGCGTGACAACGTTACCGTCTTCAATCCGATCGGGTTGCCTGACGCGCAGGAGACCAAGCCTGGAGTGTTGGTTCACCGTTTCGATCTGGTTTCGGCGGCGATTCATTGGAATCCACAGGTCGAGGATGGGAAACTTTTTCAACGGCGCTTCGGGGATCGGGTCGGCTATAGCTGGAGCACCCGCGAGGACACCGGACTTTTCTGGTCAAACGATCCCAAGGTCTCGATTGGTGCGATGATGAAGGAACTCGGCCAGGAGCAGATGGACGCTCAGGTCGAGCGCATCCGCAAGGCCATCGGGCGACCGTAGGAATTCCTCGCCATGCGTTTGTCCCGCTACCCTGAGTTCTCCCCTGCCGCCCGCTGGTTTCGGGCTCTGTCGGTCGCAGTGACGTTTGCAGCCCTGGCCTCCGCGCCGGTGCAGTCCGCCACGCTGCGGTTGGAAGACGGATTCAGGACCCCGCCGCCGGCCGCCCGGCCGCATACCTACTGGCTGTGGCTCAATGGACATGTTCATCTGCCGACCGCGATCGATGAATTGAAAGCCATGAAGGAGGCGGGGCTCGGTGGAGTGCTGTTGTTCGAGATGGGAGCGCGTGGGGATCCCGAAACAATTCCAACTCCGGGACCGGCCTTCCTGAGTCCGGAATGGGTCGCGCAGTTGCGCGTTGCCGCAGGCCAGGCCAAGGCGCTGGGCATGCAGGTCGACATGTCGGTCATCAGCAGTTGGGACATGGGCGGGCCGTGGATCGAACCGAAGCATGCGGTCATGGCGCTGTACTCGACGGAGACCGTTGTGCAGGGGGGAAGGAAACTCGATGCCGCCCTCCCGTTTCCCGAGCCGGAACGGCTCGCTCCCCTCGGTCCGGGCGGACGCCCGGCATTCTGGACCGATGTAGCGGTACTGGCGATACGGAATGCGCGCCGGCTGCCCGCGCATGAGTTTGTCTTCCGTCTCGACCCTGCCGGTGTGCATGAGCTGGCTTCGATTCTCCTCGACCAAGGGAAGCCGGATGCGCCGGGATCATTGGCCGCGACAATGACACCCGTGCGTGAATTCTCGGTCGCGGTGTCCACGGGCGGAACAAATGAATCCGATTTCACCGAGGTGCTGCGTGGCGAACTCAAGGCAGTCGGCGGAGGGCAGCGCTTTGAGTTGCCGCCGGGCACAAGGGCTTCCCATGTCCGCCTGCGACTGTTGAGCGGACACGATGCGGCGCGGGATCGCTGGACTCTTGGCGAATTCGAAGTGCTCGACCGGTCGGGGCGAAACCTCGCGGGCTCGCACACGG
>CAZOXB010000280.1:0-4645 GCA_964583635.1 uncultured Opitutaceae bacterium
GCCTGGAACCGGCGCCGGTCACCGCGACCGCGTGCTTGCGGTAATCCAGTCCGGCCGCCTTGAAGGCGGCAGCCGCTTCCAACTGGCCGTTGCGTGTCTCGGCGGTTCCGCCCGACTTGGAAATGACGATCATCAGGGTCTGCGGAAGTTTTCCCGCCAGACCCGCGAGCACATAGTCGATTCCATCGGGATCGGTGTTGTCGAAGAATGACACCGCCATCCTGTCCTTCCCCGGCTGGCCAAGCGCATGGTGCACAAACTGAGGGCCCAGGGCGGAGCCGCCGATGCCGACCACCAGCAGGTGTGTGAACCGACCCGCCGGGCCCTGTATCACGCCCTCATGCACCTTGGCCGCAAACGTCTTGATCGATTCCAGCGTTTCCGAAATCTCCGTCTTCAGCTTGGGAGTGGGAGCCAGCGCCGGCGTGCGCAGCCAATAATGACCCACCATGCGATTTTCATCCGGATTGGCGATGGCGCCGGTTTCCAACGCCGCCATGGCGGCGAATGCCGCCTGCATGGGTTTCTCCATCGCCGCCAGAAACCCGTCGGGAAAGGGAATTCGACTGATGTCCACGGACAGGCCGAGGCCGGTGTCCTGGTAAAGGTATTTCTTGTAGCGGCTCCAGCTCATGGCGTGATCCTCAGAGATTCTTGTCGGTGACGGCGCCTTCCGATGCGCTGGTCACCAACGCGGCGTATTTTGCGAGCGCCCCGCGGGTTTCCTTGGGCTTCCTGGGCTTCCAGGCCTTGAGGCGCGCCTTGATTTCCTTGGCGGGCAGATTCAAGGAGAGCTCGTTCTTGACCGCGTCGATGACGATCGGATCTCCATTGCGTACAATCGCGATCGGACCGCCGGCCGCCGCCTCCGGGGTGACGTGGCCGACGACAAAACCGTGGCTGCCGCCCGAGAAACGTCCATCGGTGATCAGCGCAACCTCCTTGCCGAGGCCCTTGCCCATGACTGCGCTGGTGGGGGCGAGCATTTCACGCATGCCGGGACCGCCGCGGGGCCCTTCGTTGCGGATGACAATGACGTGGCCGGGCTTGACCTTGCCGTTGAGAATGCCGTGCAGCGCGACTTCCTCCGATTCGAAAACAATCGCCTTTCCCTCAAAATGCAGACCCTCCATGCCGGAAATCTTGGCGACCGCGCCGTCGGGCGCCAGGTTGCCATAAAGGATGCGCAGGTGGCTGTCCGGCTTCATCGGGTTGGAGAGGGGACGCATGACGTCCTGGTCAGCCGGGTAGGGACCGACCCCCTTCAGGTTCTCCGCCATGGTCCTGCCCGTCACGGTCAGTACGTCCCCATGCAGCAACCCGGCATCGAGCAGCATCTTCATCAGCGGCGGCAGACCGCCGATGCGGGTGAGGTGGGACATGCTGTACCGTCCGGACGGCTTGAGATCGGCAAGAACGGGGACCCGCTTGCCGATACGGGTGAAGTCGTCGATTGAAAGCTTGACGTTGGCCGTGTGGGCAATCGCGAGCAGATGGAGGACCGCGTTGGTGGATCCGCCCAGCGCGATGACCACCGTGATGGCATTTTCGAATGCCTTCTTGGTGAGAATGTCCCGTGGGCGGATGCCGGCCTTGAGCAGGGCGACCGCGGCTTCGCCGGCGCGCCGGCAATCCTCGGTCTTTTCATGACCAATGGCCAACTGGGCCGAGCTGTTCGGCAGGCTCAGGCCGAGCGCCTCGATGGCGGAAGCCATGGTGTTGGCAGTGTACATGCCGCCACAGGAACCGGCTCCGGGAATGGAGCAGGATTCGACCGTGGCCAGGCCCTCGTCGTCGAGAGTCTTAGCGGCGTGTTGCCCCACGGCTTCGAACACCGAAACGATGTCGCATTCCTTTTTCGATTCGGGATGGATTCCGGGCAGGATGGTTCCGCCATAAACGAACACGCTCGGGCGGTTCAGGCGCGCCATTGCCATCACGCAGCCCGGCATGTTCTTGTCGCAGCCACCGATGGTGACGAGCGCATCAAAGCCCTCGGCGCCGGTTACGGTTTCGATTGAGTCAGCGATGACCTCCCGTGAGACCAGCGAGTATCGCATTCCGGGCGTGCCCATGGAGATGCCATCGGAAACGGTGATTGTCCCGAAGATGATGGCCTTGCCGCCGGCGGCGTTGGCACCCGCTTCCGCCTCACGGGCGAGCTTGTCGATGTGCATATTGCACGGGGTCACCATGCTCCAAGTCGAAGCGATGCCCACCACCGGCTTCTTGAAATCCTCATCCTTGAAACCGACCGCTCGCAGCATCGAGCGGTTGGGTGCACGATCGGGGCCGTCGAGCACAATGGAGGAAAAGTGGCGTGGATCTTTGGCAGAGGAGCTCATGGAAACAGGGACCAGCCACACAACCAAACGACAACCGGACGGGCAAGCGGTGTTTTCCGATTGTTTCGGGGTTGCTTCGACGGGGCAGGGACCGCATCAAAGCCCCTTTCGGTGCATGGCGTTCAACCTTCAGAAAGTCCTTAAGGCGCTGCTCTTCTCGTCGAGCCAGCCGCTTGCGATCAAAGACATCCAGGCCGTCTTCGCGCGTTTCCATGAGCAGGCGGCGTTGCCGCTTGAGACGGTGGGTTTGGAGGAATCGGCACCGGGGGAAACGGCGGCCGGTGAATCGGGGGCGGCTGATTCCGCGGCGGACTCCGCCAGTCCCGACCTCCAATCGCCGGAAGGTGTGTCGGGAGGGAATGCCAATCCCCTGGCTTCCGAGCAAGCCGAAGCCGCGACGGGACCGGTTGCGGACGCGAACGGAGAGGATGCCGGGCTCTACCAGGATGTTCCGTCGCTGGTGACGGCGACGCAGATTCGCGAGGCAATGACTGCACTCGCCGCTGACGTGCGTGCGGAGAACGGCGTTTATCTTGTGATTGAAGGTCCCACCGGATACCGACTGGTGACCCATCCGCGGTATGCGCGCTGGATCCGCATCCTGCGGGATGAGCCACCGCCGGTGAAACTGACGCAGTCGGCGCTGGAGACGCTCGCGATCGTTGCCTACCGCCAGCCGGTCACCCGGACCGAAATTGAAACCATTCGTGGCGTGTCCGCGGAAGCGGGCATCAACAAGCTCCTGGAGCGCGAAATGATTTACATCGTGGGGCGGGCGGATTTGCCGGGGCGTCCATTGCAGTACGGCACGACGGACAAGTTCATGGAGTTTGTCGGCGTGAAATCCCTCGTCGAGCTGCCGTCCTCGGACGTGCTGTCGCCCCGGCAGATCGACGAGTGGTTGAAGAATGCGATCAATCCAAAACCTCTTACCGATGCCGAGATGGGACTCCCCTTGGAGGAGGGGGAAGGGCCATCTCCGAACCTCGAGGCGGTCGCGCTGGAGCATCTTGTTCCTCCGGCGAAAGCGATCGGGGAACGGGCGCCGTCGGCGGAGCCTCAAGCGGGAACGGCGATTGAAGAGGCCGGGAAAACGATGCTTGTCAAACCGGCCGCGGAGGACCAGCAGAACACCCATTCAGCCTGATGGACCTCGCCCCCATCCGCTCGCAGATTGATTCCATCGACCGGCAGATCGTTGAGCTGCTGAACCGGCGCCTCGCGCTTGCGGCGGAGATCGGCAAGGTCAAGCGCAGCCAGGGCAGCCAGATCTACGTGGCGGAACGCGAGGACGCCGTTTTCCAGAAGGTCTGGGAAATGAACCATGGTCCGATCAAGAACGATGCGTTGCAGGCGATCTACCGCGAGATCATGTCTGCAGCGATCGCCTTGGAGAAGCCGCTGCGGATCGTCTATCTCGGGCCCGAGGCCACCAACACCCATGCGGCGGCCATCAAGAAATTTGGAGCCAGCGTGGACTACCATGCGATGGCTTCGATTGCCGACCTCTTCACGGCGGTGGAAAAGGGCGAGGCGGATTACGCAGTCATTCCCATTGAGAATTCAACGGAAGGCAGCGTGCGCGAGACCCTCGATAGCTTCGTCGAGAGCGACCTCAAGGTCGTTTCCCAGATTTATCTCGAAATCAACCATGTCCTCGTCTCGAACTCGGGCCTCGAGAAAATCGAGAAGGTGTATTCGAAGGATCAGGCCATCGCCCAATGCCGCCTTTGGCTGCAGCGCCATCTGCCGCATGCGCAGCTCATCGACGCGCCCAGCACCTCCCGGGCGGTGCAGATTGTCAAGGATGCCCCGGACAGCGCAGCCATCGCCACCGAACTTGCGGCGCAGGTCTATGGCGTGCCGGTGGTGGCAAAGCGCATCCAGGACAAGGCCGACAACACGACCCGTTTTTTCGTGCTGGGAAAAAGGCCGTCCGGCCCGGTGGGCAACGGCCGCGACATGACGAGTTTCCTGATCTCGCTGGGCGACGAAGCCTCGGCCCGTTCCGGCGCGTTGCTCAAGATGCTCATGCCGCTGGCGGAGCGGGGAATCAACCTCTCGAAGATCGAGTCGCGCCCGAGCAAGAAACGTCCTTGGGATTATTATTTCTTCATCGACGTCAAGGGGCACCACGACGATCCGGAGATGAGGCAGGCGCTTTCAGAGCTGAAGGCATTCTGTCCCCTCGTGAAGTGGCTGGGCAGTTATCCTTCGGTCAACTGAGGGTTTTGTCAGCGTTGATCGCTTGGATCTTGAAGGGGATCGGGTTCGCCGACCCCTTTGTGTCCATGGCGGAG
>CAZOXB010000281.1:0-4567 GCA_964583635.1 uncultured Opitutaceae bacterium
GGCGCGAACATTTTGTGGAGAACACCTTTGTGCGCAACGGGCTGCCGTTTCTGACGGTCAAGGCCCAGGCGTACTACGATGGCGAGGACTTGAAACGTCGCCTGGCCGCGGTCCTCTCGCCGCCGCAGCGTTCGGTGTGAACGTGAGGTTGCCCTGGCTTCGCTCCCGGCTCGCCCTTCCGGCCAGGCTCAACGAAAGCACCCTTTACGCCGGCGGTTTCGCGGTTTTCGCTTCTGACATCATCCCGATTCCCCATGTCGTTCCCCCGTCCCACCCGCCGTCAATTCATCAACACCAGCCTGCTTGCCACCGCGCCGCTGATTCTTCCGCGCGGGCTGTGGGCGCAGGGCACGGCGCCGGGTCAGCGCTTGAACGTCGGCATGATTGGCATGGGCAAGATGATGCGGGTTCATCTTGGAAACTTCCTTCCGCGCGATGACGTGCAGGTGGTGGCGATGTGCGACGTCGATACGACCCGCCGCGAGGACGGCAGGCAGCGCGTGGAAACAGCCTATGCCGCAAAGACCGGCAGCGGCTACAAGGGGTGTGCCGTCTACAGCGATTTCCGGGAGCTCCTGGCGCGCAAGGATATCGACTTGGTGGTGATCGCCACGCCCGACCACTGGCACGCCTTCATCGCCATCGCCGCGGTCCGCGCGGGCAAGGATGTCTACTGCGAGAAACCGCTTACCTACAACATCCATGAGGCAGTCCAGCTCGTGAAGGAGGTGCGCAAGGCCAACCGCGTCCTGCAAACCGGCTCGCAGCAGCGGTCGGCGAAGGAATTTCGCGTCGCCGCCGAACTGGTCCGCAACGGCATTATCGGGCGCCTCTTCGCGATCAACGTCACGTTCGGAGACCCGGCGATCCCCTACGCCTATCCGGAGGAGCCGATGGAGCCCGGCCTGGACTGGAAGCTATGGTGCGGCCCGGGTCCGCTCGTGGTCTACAATCCGTACCTGAGTCCGCGGGGCCTTCACCATCATTTCCCGATGTGGCGCATGACGCGGGAATTCGGCGGAGGCATGATCACCGACTGGGGCGCCCACCAGATCGACATCGCCCACTGGGCACTTGGGGTCGACGGGAGCGGCCCGCTCGAAGTTTGCGCACCGCAAAACTGGGAAACCGCCAAACGTGGCGCCCAGTTGGTTTATGAAAACGGCGTGGTCCTGACCCACGTGAATGGACGCGGCATATCCTTCTATGGAACGGAAGGAGAGGTTCACGTCGCCCGGGACCAGTTCGAGCTGGTTCTGAACGGCAAAGTCGTGCGCCGGTTTTGGGAAAAGGAGATCGACAAGGGCACCTCCCTTGATCGTGAAGTGGTCCTCACCGAGCGTGAGTACCTGAGCGGTGCCAAGGTGAAGCTCTTCCAGAGCAGGAACCATCTCGAAAATTTCCTGGAGTGCGTGCGCACCCGCGAACGCCCCATTGCCGATGTCGCCATCGGCGCCAGCTCGGCGATCGCCTGCCACCTGATGAACTGCGGCTATTATTACGGGGCGAACGCGAAATGGAATCCGGCGAAGAAACGCTTCGTGTCGGGTGGCGATTCCCGGTGGCTGACGCGCGACACCTACACCAAGGGCTGGGCGGTCTGAGGCGTCGCCGGGATTGGATCCGGTCTTCCCCTCAGTGATGCTTACCTGACGGAACGGCGGCGGTCGGGGCAGGTACGACCCGTGCAACATTTTTTCCAGCGACAGCTCTGCAAATTGCTTCGATCATTGCGAGGTGACAGGAGGGGTGAACGGTTCCTTCACAGGTTCCCCGGTGCCGCTTGATCAGCTACTACGGTCCATGATGCTGAACATCATTGGAATTTCCATCGCGCATGACACGGGTTTACCGTTCTTTCGGGCAGGAGTGAAGCGCCACTGGCGCACGGCGTTTTGTGCTGCATCGGCAAAGGTTTGATCGGTCGCTTTACGACATTGGACCTGGCTTGGGATGCCCTCAGTATCGACAATAAACGAAATCAGTGCGGAGCCCTCGATTCCTCTTTCACGCCAATGGGGTGGATAAACGGGAGGTTTTTGACGGAGCACTCGAGGCGGCACATCTACCAAGGCTAGTGGCAGGTATTCGCCAGTGAACGAGATGGTGGCTGAAACGGCACGTTGCGGCGGAGTGGCACACCCAAAAAATGACAGCAGTACTGCAACTGCGACAGCGGGAACCAGCAGCTTCATTCCACCTCTTGTTCGCCTTTGTCTCATGCAAGATCGCTGTAAGTTTGGAACAAGGGGCATGGCTCAATTGAGTGGGAAAGGGTGTTGTGATTCAAGAGCCGTTTGATTTGAGGTGTTTCGTTCTACGTTGCCGTACGGCTTGCCCAGTCTCTTGCGCCCGCTCAGAGGAACGAGCAGATGTATTCGCAGATGCCGGCGTCCACGGAGATCGTGAAGCCGCTCTTGCCGGGGACTTCGAACGTGCCGCCCGCATGGTGGTCCCTTGCCGCCGCCTGGCCGTCGAGGGTCACGCGGCATTTGCCCGCCACGATTTCCATGCGCTCGGGCGCCCCGGTGCCGAAATGAAATGTCCCGGGATAAATGAGCCCGAGTGTCTTCTTGGCGCCGTCCGGCATGATGACCGTGTGGCTGACGACCTTGCCGTCGAAATAGATGTTCGCCTTGGTGTGGGCGGTGACGTTCGCGAGTTGGGTGGGTAGAGGACTGGCCATGGAGACGGGATGAACGCCGAGGCGCTGCAAGGCAAGCCGCGAGCGGGCACTTGCCCCCTCCGGACCTGCAGGGACCAGAGGAGTGCGGTATCGAACGTCAGTTCGTAGTGCAGGCGGGCATGGCGTCCGCAGATCCAAGCCGGGCCGGGTTGTGGCTTGCGAAGCGACGAGCGAAAGGAGAAACTGACACCGCATGTCACCCCAAGTTTTTCTCTCAGCGCTCGTTTTCAGCGCCGGTGTCACCGCATCCGCCTATGCCGCCAACGCGGCGAAGGTCGTCCGTGACAATCTTGGCATCCAGCTTTACAGCCTCCGCGCCACGACGAAGGCGGAGGGTGCGATTCCCGTGCTCGACCGGGTGAAGGGCTGGGGATTGAAGGAGGTCGAAACCGCTGGCACCGCGAATCTGTCGGTTGAGAATTTCAAGAAGCTCCTCGACGAACGCGGTCTCGCGGCAGCCTCCGCGCATGTCGCCATCCCCCTTTTGGAAAAGGACGTCACCTCGGTGATCCACGATCTCAAGACGTTGGGGGTGGTGTACGGGATCATTCCGACGATTCCCCACAAGGACGGTTTTGACGATGCGGCGGCTTTGCGTGCGGCGGAGAAGTTCAATGCCTGGGGCAGGGCGTTCAAGGATGCCGGTCTGAAGTTGGGCTATCATCCCCATGGATTCGAGTTCGGGAAGTCCCGGACCCCGGGCAAGGAAACCGTGTTCGACGTGCTCGTCGGTGCGACCGATCCCGAGGTGGTTTCCTTCGAGATGGATGTCCACTGGGTGTATCAGGCGGGCCTTGATCCGGTCAGCCTGCTCAAGAAGTATCCGAACCGGTGGGTCGCCCTGCACCTGCGGGACTTCCGGAAGGGCGCCCCGCGCGGAAAGACTCCGGGTGTATCTCCCCACACCGACATGGTGGCGGTCGGTGACGGCGAGATCGACTGGCCGGCGGTTCTCAAGCTCGCCGTCAACCTCGGCATCAAGCACTACTTCATCGAGGATGCGAGTGACGCTCCTCTGGAAAACATTCCCCGGAGCATCGCGTACCTGCGCAACCTTCCCTTGAAATAGGTGACGCGGTGGATTCCGGGGCGAGCCTGCGGCACGGAGTGCATGAGATGGACATTCGCCCGGGGCGCGTCATTTCTCGGAGCGGCCTCCAGGATGCCTGACGATGATGGCGCGCATATTCACACGACATGGACCGGCCGCGGTGCTCATCGGGGTCATCCTCATCCTCGCGGGCGCTGTGCGGCTGGTGGATCTGGGATCGCGTCCGATGCATGCCGACGAGGCCAACCAGGCGGTGAAGCTGGGCGCGCTGCTCGAATCGGGTGACTATCGTTTTGATCCCCACGATCACCACGGCCCCACGCTCTACTACTTCGCGCTCATTCCCGCCTGGCTCCGCGGGCAAACAACCCTTGCCCGGCTGACCGAAACGACCGTCCGGCTGACCCCTGCCGTGTTCGGCATGCTTGGAGTTCTTCTGATCGCCGGCGTGGCGGCACCCTTGGGGACGAGGACCGCAGTGATGGCGGCCGTCCTCATGGCCGTTGCCCCCGCCTCGGCATATTACAGCCGCTATTTCATCCAGGAAACCCTCCTGGTGACGTTTTGCCTGGCGGCATGGGTCTGCGCAAAACGGACCGCAGAGACCCGGAGCATCGGCTGGGCAGTCGGTGCCGGCATATCGCTGGGACTCATGCAGGCGACCAAGGCCAGCGCCCCGGTTTTTGTGCTCGCCGCGGTCGTCGCCTGGCTGTGCGTGGGCGGATGGCGCCGGACGAACGCAACGGCGGCGAATCAGAAGGCGCCACTGCCGGTCATTCCGATTCCGCGGGCCGTCGCGACCGGCAATCCCAAGACTGCATCCGGTGCCG
>CAZOXB010000282.1:0-4531 GCA_964583635.1 uncultured Opitutaceae bacterium
GTCTTGAACCGGGACAAGGCCTTGAACTGACCGTGTCCTTCGAGCCCGTCCCGCTTTACGATTTTCTTTGCGCGCGAGGGTTTTCACATGAGGTACGACGGGCTGGACCGGATGTCTGGGTGATCCTCTTCACGCCCACCGACGGCTGAGGCGTGCAGGCAGGAGCGGCATCGGTTCCAGCTCAGGCCTGCCGTCATCCGGAATGAGTTCGTCGGATGGGTGCAGGTCGTCGTGTTGGCATGTCGGGATGCGAGGCTCAGAAAACGTAGTCGGCTTGGATCATGTATTTCTCCCGATCCGCAAATCCCGGTTTGCCGTCGAACAGGGCGGCTTTTGCGGTGAGACTCAGTTGCTTGCTGAGACGTCTCACCAACTGCAGGTCAAACTCGTCGCCGTAGGTGGCGCTTCCGCGCTCCGCCTCGAAGCGGTGGTAGGAGCCGAGAAACTGCAGCTTGGCGGGCAGGGAAGCGGTCACCTTGGCGTAGGCATCGCTGAGGCCCGCGGCCGGAGTCGCGGAGAAGACATCGGCCCAGCCGTTGAACGCGTGAAGCGTTGCGAGGGGTGTGCGGAAACCCTGTCCATTGTCCGAACCGAGTACCTCCAGGCCGGCGGCCAGACTGAACGTTTTCCAGACGCCTCCGAATTCGAGGGTGTAGTAATCGGCGCGGTAATCGAGAGGGCTGTTCCGATAGTCGGATTGGATCGCATATTCGAGCCGGTAGCTGAGCTTGATGGTGTCGCTGAGTGACGCGGCACCGGTGAAACTTGCGCCATAGGTTGCGTTCGAACTGCCGCGGGCGCCGGCAGGACGATCGAAGTCGAGCAGGTAGGCGTATCCCGTCAGGGTTCCCACGGGGAAACCCGCGAAGCTGGCGTGGATGACATGTGAATCGGAATCCCAGTCGAGCTTGTCGCCGGACACGCGGTTGATCCGCCACAGGTAGGCGTAGGTGAAGGCGAGCCGGTCGACGGTATTGTCCTGGAGGACGATGGCGTCAAAGGTCTGCAGATCCTGGCGCCAGGCGCTGTCGCCGATGAAGCGGGCATTGTCGAGCACGAGGCGCTGGCGCCCGAGCGTGCCCTTGGTTTTTCCGGTCGCGTAGGCGGCCCACGCTTGGTTGACTTCGGTCACTTCGGGATCGGCGACGACCGGATATCCGGGATTGGGCGCGACCCCGTCGGCATAGTTGTCGGCGAGGGCGACGACATTCTCGGCCTCGAGCATGAATTGGACGCCGCGATACGCCGCCGTCGTGTAGCCGAGCCGTGAGCGCAGGGTGAGTGCGTCCGCGTTTTCGGCGAGGCCCGCCTGGTCGACGTGTTCGTGGCGCAACCGGGCATTGAACGAAACCTTGCCGGATTCCAGCGCTTTCGAAAACGACGATGGCGTGACATCGGATTGGGCGATGACCGAACCGGCGAAGGCCAGTGCGGACAGGACAAACGAGTACGGTTTCATGGCATCGCCCAACGTAGCAGATAGCCACCCGACGCTCCCCAGCGAACCGCACCGGGCTTGATTTCAATCAAGCTCCGGCTGCATGACGGAGACTTGCCAGGGACAACGTGACTGCGGGGAGCCGAGAGGTGCGTTAAGGCTTTGCAAGTGTCGGGAAGCGAGAGTAGGGAAGCAGAATCCGCCTGCGATCAGGGGATCCATTCTCGCCCTTCGATCCCGACTGAGGAGGGAAGCATGCGCCGCAAGTCGTCAGCGTGCGCCCGCATACGGATCGTACCGGGAGACTCCCACGAGTTCTCGGAGACGCTGGCCGATCGCTTCCGCGCGGCCGCCCAGTTCCTCGGCTTCAGGGGAGGGAAGGTGGGTGCGACAGTGACGCTGCCACAGGCCGAGCCACGCGGCAAAATGCTTTTCTTGCAGACCGAGTGGCATGTGTTTGAAGGGCATGGGTCCGCTGTACAACAACGGTCCGCCGGTCACTCCGGACCAGAAATCGGCAATCTTCTCAAGATGGGCCGGCCAGTTTTCGATGTGGGCGGCAAAGATCGGGCCGATTTCGTGATGCTGGCGGACATCGGCGTAAAAGTAACGCAGGAGCTTCATCAGCGGCTCACGGCCACCGATTCGTTCATAGAGTGAACCGGAATTCATGGTGATAACGGGTCATCATGAAGGATTGTGGCCGGTGGCGCACGAAAATTTTCAATCGGCGGATGCGGCAACGCTGCTGCGACTGATCGCGACGCAGGCACTGCGGAATCTCATCGCTTTCAGTTGGCCTTCCGGCCCGACGGAAGCGCGAACGCGACGTAGGCATCGCCCTGCCGGCCGCCGACCTTGCCTCCACCGGTGGCGGTGACGACGACAAACTGACGGCCATCCACCTCATACACGGCCGGAGCAGCGTATCCTGCAAACGGGAGTTTCGCGCTCCAGAGTTCCTTGCCGGAGTCCGCATCGAAGGCACGCACCTTTTCGTCGGGCGTTCCCGCGCAGAACACCAAGCCTCCTGCGGTCACCGTGGCGCCACCGAGGTTCTGTGCACCCGTACCGGTGAAACCTTGTTTGGCCAGTTCCGGGTATTCGCCAAGCGGTACGCGCCACAGGATCTTTCCGGTGCTCAGATCATAACAGTTGAGCAGCCCCCAGGGCGGGTTGATTCCGGGATAGCCTTCGTGATCGAGCAGGAAATTAAAGCCATCGAACACATAACCGACGTCGCGTGATGCGAGACGACTGGGAGGCTGGTTCCGGCGGTAGAGGAAATCGAGCAGGTCGCGCTGTTGTTCCGGGGTCATGGTGGGCGCGGGCGGCATCGCTCCCTTGCCCTTGACCACCAGTGAGGTCACCTCCGCCTCGGTCATGCGATGGCGCAATCCCACGAGTGGCGGAATCATCCCCGTTCCGAGTCGGTTTTCCCCGTGACATGCCTGGCAGCTTTGCTGATAGATCCGTTCCCCGCGTGACGGTGGGAACGCAGGATCCCGTCTTCCCTCATCGCTGGCGAAAACCGTGACCTTCGAGATCATCCGGTTCGACGTGACATAGAGACGCCCGGAAACGGGATCGAACGCCGCGCCGGACCACTCGCCACCGCCGCGTGTGCCTTGGAACAAATTGGGTCGTCCGTCGGCGAACGGCGAGTACCAGCCGTAGGTCGCGCGTTGCACCTGGGCGAGCACGAAGGCATGTGCCTCCGGAGTGCGTTGGGTGATGTCCGAGAATTTGAAGTCGGGCGACGACAGCGGTTCGGGCAGCTCGGGGTCCGGCTGGTAGTCGGCCGTTAGCTCGCCTGGCAGGCTCGAGGCGGGTGCTCGGCGCAGGCGGAAGGGGAAGATGGGTTTTCCGCTAGTCCGATCGAGCAGGAGCAGCACTCCGCTCTTGCTGACGCAGGTGACCGCATCGACGGGGCGTCCGTCAAGCTTGAGCGTCACCAGGGCGGGAGCGGCCGCGTTGTCGAGATCCCAGATGTCATGCCGGACATTCTGGAAATGCCAGAGGCGCTTGCCGGTACGGGCGTCCAACGCGAGCACACAATTGCTGAAAAGATTGTCGCCGTGCCGGTCGATGCCGATGAAGTTGGGCTGGGCCGCTCCGATGGCCGCAAATACGATGCCGCGGGACTCGTCAATGGACAGTCCACCCCAGCAGTTGGCCTGGTAGGCGTTGCGGTTCCTCCCCTGCCAGGTGTCGGCTCCGAACTCACCTTCGTGCGGCACGGTGTGAAAGCGCCAGAGAGCCGCGCCGGTGCGAACGTCGTAGCCGTAGATGTCGCCGTAGAGCCCGGCGGTGACAAAGATGTTTTCGAATATCGCCCCGACCACCGTCGATCCGGTAGGAAGCGGAACTCGACCCTGATTTCCGAAGCCGCGGATGGGCTTTCCGGTGGCGGAATCGAGCGCGTAGACCCAATTGCCGCTGCCAAAAAGAAGACGTGCCGTGTGTTCATCTTGCCCAGGCCAATAGACGATGCCGCGCCGGGCGGGTTCGTCCTCGAGCCGGGGACGCGGCGCCTTCTCAGGATGGAAGCGCCACAGCTCGACGCCGGTGCCGGCGTTCATGGCCACGATGTCGCGACCGGCAGTCGGACCGAAGAGCACACCGTTGACGATGATCGGCGTGGCTTGGATATTGCGGGCGCCGTCTCCCGAATGGTAGGTCCATGCTGGAACGAGCCGGGCGACGTTCTCACGGTTGATTTGGGTCAACGCTGAATAGCGTCGCGAGCCCATGTCCCCCAACGAGCGGGTCCACGTGGTGAACGATGCGGCGTCGACCGGCAGCGCGGCGGTCAGCTCCTCCGGCAATGCGGCGGGGATGGTCCGGTATTCGGGAAGCGGATCGGGCGTGGGTGGCATGGCATCCCCGGTTGGGGATCCTGCGGGAAACAACGGGGTGACGAGGCACAGGCCGCACAGCACATGCCTCAGCAGATAACCGCAACGGATGGAGGAGCGGTGAACTGAGGGAAGAATGACGGACGAGCGGCACGGGGGCGGGCGATGCATGGAGCCAAGTAAGAGGATCTTCGCCGTGGGAGGAATTCTTTTTCATTGTCGACGAAGGGGCATG
>CAZOXB010000283.1:0-4528 GCA_964583635.1 uncultured Opitutaceae bacterium
CTATTAATCGTCCTACTCTTGGCCTTTTCCAAAACATCACCGCACGCCACCCTTGCAGCCGAAGGCCGCCGCGCGCGCCGGTGGAGCGGTGCTGAAGGTATCTTCTTCGACACCGTTGCGAATGACTCGGCATGGATCCGCGAAACGGGTGTCGTGCGGCTCCCGCCTTTTGATCAACCGCTCGCGATCAGGATTCGTGGATCATTCCTGCCATCGCCCGCTGGCACCCGCGGCACACCTGACTTTCCGGGGTTGTCCATTCAATTGCCTGGTTCTCACGGGGCGCTCCGACTTGACCCGGCCTGCGGCAGCGGGCCATGGGAGATCGTCGTGAACCTTCCCCAGGGAACGGCGGCGTGCCCTTCGGAAATCCACCTTCATTTGACCGGTGTCGCCTGGACGAACGCATTGGCGTGGTTGGGGCGCATCACGAGACTCACGTTTCTGCAAAAATACCGCGCGCAGAACAAGAACCGGCAATTGCGGATCGCACGCATGGAAACGGCCGACGGAGAGCTGATCATGGACTTTGGCAATCGCCAGTCGTGGTTCGCTCCCGAATTCATCCGCAAGCGCCTCAGACTCGGAGTGAACATCGTCGGTTTTCTCACGGCGGATCTTGGCCTGGCCGAAGGTGCCCGTTGCATGGTGCGCGCCGCCGATGCGGCATCCCTGCCCTCCGCACTGGTCGACCTGAGGCTTCCCTGCAAGAACCGCCGGGGCGACATGACCTATGCGCCCCGTCTGGTCGCTGATCCAATCCATCCGGTGAACATCGTACACATCGACCCTCCGGCATCGAGGGATCTGGAACACCACCATGGGAGGGAGTTTCGCAGCGGGCGCTACAATATCGGTTACTGGGCGTGGGAGCTGCCTGAATTTCCCGATGTCTGGACGGATGCCTTCGATTCGTTCGACGAGATCTGGTGCCCGAGCGAATTCGCGCGCTCCGCGATCGGCTTCAAGGCGCCCATTCCTGTCATTGCAATGCCCCATGCAATCTCCTTTGACCGCCCCACCGCACCGGCCGCGGAGCTTCGCAGGCGCTTCCATCTTCCGGGCGATCGTTTCCTGTTTCTTTTCGTGTATGATCTCAACAGCTACACGGAACGGAAGAACCCCAAGGCGGTGATTGAGGCATTCCGACGCAGCGGACTGCAACACGAGGAATGCTGTCTCGTGCTCAAGGTGCACAACCCGGCCGGCAACGAGCAGGATCTTGCCGCCTTGCGGGAGGCCGTCGCCGATCTTCCCGGCATCCACATCATCCCGGAAACGCTTTCCCGCGCAGACATCTACGCGCTCCAGTCGGCCTGCGACTGTTTTGTCAGCCTTCACCGCTCCGAGGGATTCGGCCTTGCCGTGGCGGAATGCATGTACCTCGGCAAGCCCGTGATCGTCACCGATTGGTCGGCGACCACTGAATTCGTGGACGAAACGACCGGGTTTCCCGTCCGGGCGGTGCCCGTCACACTCGCACAGAATCACGGTCCCTACGCCAAGGGGCAGGTCTGGGCCGAACCGGATGTCGAGCACGCCGCCGCACACATGCGCCGTGTCCGACACGATGCCGGGTTGCGTGCCAGGATCGGAGAGGCGGCGTGCCGGAGGATTGAAGCGCTGTTTTCTCCCGAGGCGGTCGGAACCCGTTATCGTCGTCGTCTTGAAACGATTGCGATGCGGTAGGCAGCACCACGGCCCCATGCTGCTGTCGAAAGCGGGACACATGGATCAAATCGCGACTACCGACGCCAACCACTCGGCGCGCATTCACCGGCTCTATCCCCGGCTGTTCCTCGCGATTTTCCTTCCGTTGTTCGCGCTGCTCAACGTCACCAACCGGGACATGCTCTTCCGCACTCCCGCCTACGAGCAGGGGGATGATGCGGCGAATGCGCTTCAGATCCATCGCGCCAAATCGGGACGGGAGCTGTACGGAAATTATTCCCGTTTCCTGTTCAATCATCCGGGCCCCGGCTTTTTCTACGCCTACGCCCTGGCCGAGACGGTCCTTTATGACCAGCTCAAGGTCGCGCCCATGCCACGCAACGCGCATCTATGGATGACGCTCCTGATGCAATGCGGATTTTTTGCCGCAGCCATCGCCCTGGCCGCCGCCTCGAGCCGCAACCCCGCCGTGGTCATCGGGCTGGCCGTGGTGATCGGCGCCTGGCATTTCGGGCGAATCGACGGCGCGTTTTTTGACAACTGGCCGCCGCATGTCCTGTTGATGCCGTTTCTCTGCCTGGTGGTCTCTGCCGCGGTCGTGTCGCAAGGCAGGGGCGAGGGTTTGTTCACCCTCGTCCTCTCGGGAAGTCTCCTCGTGCACGGGCATGTGGCCCAGCCCCTGTTCGTTCTACCCATCACCGCCACCGCCATATTCTTTCTGTTGCGTCGCCGCAGGAAGGAATGCCTGCCGCTGATCGCCCGGGGCGATTGGCTGTCGCTTTCCGTCTGCGCGGTATTCATCCTGCCACTACTCATCGACGCCTTCCACGGACGGGACAGCAATCTTTACCGCATCCTGCTTCATGTCGCCCACCACCCCGGCGCGTCACAGACATTCGGCCAGTCGATTCTCTGCTTCGCTTCGTATTTCGTATACTGCGACGACCAGACGATCTTCAACGCGATCACCCCGGCCAGCATCGCCATCTTCACCCAGCACCTGGGCATCCTGCTGACCTGGGGCCTGTTGACGCTGTCGGCCCTCGGGCTCGCATGGCGGTACCGCCGCCGTGGTCCGGAACCCCGCACCGCGTGGAGGCTGGCCCTGTTCTACCTGCTGGGCGTTGCCCTGACCTTGGTTTGGGGCATGCGGCAGGATGGCGGATTCACGCCATTCAACAGCTTCCTGAATTCAGGGCTGATCTTCGTGCCGGTGATCCTGCTGGCAATGCTGGTCGCCGATCGCCTTGCGGCATTCCGCGGCCCGATGCTCACGATCGCGGCGATCATCGCCCCCTTGATCGCCACGGGAATCCTGGTGCGCGCCCCGAAGACCGATGACCTTCGCGGAGCGGAAATTGCGGGAAACCTGCCGTCGTTGCTTCACGCGGACCCGTTGCCCGATGCGGCCAAGCTTCTCGAATTTGGGTTTCTTGAAGGGGACTGGTATGAGACCGTGACACTTGCACGCGCACTGCAGCGATCGGGGCTGCAATTCTTCGTCGCACCCTGGTGGGCTTTCATGTTCGGCAAGGAACAGGTCTTCGTGAATCAGGGTCACGTGCTCGAGAACAACCGGATTTCCCGCTGGCGGATCGTGAGGCGCGACGCCGTGCCGGACGCACTGCCCCTGACGCAGGAGTATGGAGTCGTCTTTCCACAAGCCCCCGCCCTGGGTCCGCTGCCAGCCACGATTTCATTCGCGGATACGGGCAATCACGGCGCTTTCATTCTCTTCGGCATTGGTGATACGGAAGAGTCCGCGTGGGCATGGACCAATGCCAATGTGGCCGCGCTCGAATTCCAGTCCGGGCGGCAGGAAGCGGATATCCTGGCCGAACTGGACGCCGGTGCATTCGGCTCCCGCACCAAGCCACAACGCGCTGCCTTCATTGTGAACGGCGAACGATTGATCCAGTGGCAGATTGGCCAGCGGGGCACCTACGCCGTGAAGATCCCCGCCAACGTGTGGAATCGGCGCAACCCGGTGAGAATCGTGCTTGAACTGCCGGACGCCCGTTCACCGGCGAGAATCTGGGGCACCGGCGAGCGGCGGATCCTCGGTCTTTCCCTGCACGCGCTGTCTTTCACGCCGGCTGTGGAGCCGGCGTCCACACCGTCAATTTCCAGATGACGCCTGCCCCTCCGTCCTGAAAAGGCATTCCCGCAAAACCCAACGTCATGGCCCAAGGTAATCCGCTCAATTTTTTCCTTTCATTTCGCAATCGGGGAAAGGAAATCCAGAAGCTGCAAAAGAAACTGGAATCGGAACGAAGGCGTTTTCTCGACGAACTCGAGAATGAACGTCGCAACACGGCGGAATGGCGCCGCTTCTTTCCCCCCGGACACTTTTACTCGCCCCTGCCCTCCTCCGAGGAAATCGCCGGCGTGTTTGCACGCGGGATTCCCGGCACCGACTTCAAGGATATCGACCTGAATGAAGCCGGGCAGATGGAACTGCTCGAACGGCTCTCCGCCCACTACCGGGATGTCCCCTACCCCGAGCAACGGACCGAAACGAGCCGGTTCCATCTGGCCAACGAATCCTACGGCCACTTCGATGCCATCATGCTGTACTGCATGCTGCGGCACTTCCGTCCGGCACGCATCATCGAGGTCGGCTCGGGTTACAGCTCCGCGGCCATGCTCGACGCAAATGATGCCACCCAGGTCGGGAAGGCCGCACTCACCTTCATCGATCCCGACACCGCAAGGCTTGATGCCCTCCTGCGCCCCGGGGACCTCAGCCGGGTCACGGTGATCCGCAAGCGGGTTCAGGATGTCCCGCTGGCCCTGTTTTCCGGGCTGCAGGGAAACGACATCCTGTTCATCGACTCGTCCCACGTCAGCAAGATTG
>CAZOXB010000284.1:0-4522 GCA_964583635.1 uncultured Opitutaceae bacterium
CCAGCGCCATCGGCATGATGAGTTCCAAGGGGGTGGCCGCTCCATCGAGGGACCAGGAGAAATTGCGTTTCGCCAGGGTGAGATCGACGACGCACAGTTGCAGTGCGAGGCCAATCTGCTGCGCGGCCAGCCCGATTCCTTCGGCATCCTTCATGGCCGCGACCATTTCGCCTGCCAAGTGGGTGAGCTCGGCGTCGAAGACGGTGACATTCCGGCCCTTCTGGCGCAGGATCGGGTCGTTGTAATGGACAATTCGCAGGGACATTGGTCGGAGGAAAATCAGCGTGGTTCTGAATGCGATGCCCGCAAACCAATAGTTAACCCGACGCGTCCGACCTGTCGCTCCACCCCCCTTGCGAATGACGGATGTCGCAGGGGCGGCAACGGTCAATGCGTTGTCGTCAGCCGCCTTCGTCGGGCGCACACAAGGAGGAACAAGGAGCTTTTTTCAACGAATGGATTGGGTCGCGTACCTAGGTGTGGATTCGGAGGTTCTCATTCGGACCGATTCCGATCGAAGGCGCGCTGGTGGTGCCCCATGATCTCATCCGCCTTCTTCTCGTAGCAGCCGGCCGCGGTGTGTGCGACCTCGGGAATGGCCAGGAATTCATGAGCAATTCCGAGCGAGGCAAGGTAGGCCGAGTACGCGCGGTTGTCTTCGTAGTTGAAGCATTTCGTCCCGTCCCAAATCAGAATGCTCAGCGTCGGGCGGTTCTGGCGGGCGGCATAGGCTTTCGCGAGGTCCCAGGCGTTGTAGCCGATGGGAAGGAATCGCAGGGTTGGCGATTCATTTCCGTCGTTGTCGCGGATCCGCCGCTCGGGGCCGTAGCCCGATCCGCCGGGTGCGACCGAGCAGAACAACTCGGGATGCTTGAACATGATCCGAGTCGTGCCGCGTCCCCCCTGGGAAAATCCCTCGAGTGCCCGTGCGTCCCGCTTCGCCAGGGTGCGGTAGGTGGCGTCGATGTGGGGAATGAGCTCGTTGATGAAGACCGATTCGCCGAGGCCGTCCGGAAGGTCTGGCATGTCGTACCAGCTGACCGGCCCACCGTTTGGAAAGACGTAGAGCGTGGGTTTGATCGTACCGGCGGCGATTGCCCTGTCGACATAGGCTGCCAGCCGCACCGACTTGCCTTCACCGCCCGGGCGTCCGCCGTGCAGGTGATACACGACCGGATAACGCTCCGTGCCCGCATCATATCCGGGAGGCAGATAAATGTAGTAGCCGACATCGATCCCCATCGAGAGGCTTCTGAAGGTCGCATGTTTCACCGTCGCGGGCAGGGGCCTTTTGCGGAGATCGGCCTGCGGGAGGGGCGCCACCCAGGAGAAGGGGGCCTCCTTTCCTGGGCCTTTGGCCGCCTGCGCGTGGGACGGAAGGACGGTGGCGTGGACCGCGATGCCAAGGATCGGAAGAAACGCGAGGCGGGCCAGAAGAAGGATGAGGGGAGGCTTTGCAGCGCACATGGTTTTGATCAGGCTGACGTGCTGATGTCCTTGAGGTCGGCGCGGACCTTTTGATAGCTCGTGTCGAAGGCGAGGACGTGCGCGTCCGGCGTTTCCCCGCGCAGGCGACAATACTCGCGGTAGAGTTCGGGCCACCAGTTTTCGTGCTGGGTGAGCCCCTGGGCGCGGTAGCTTTCCCAGTCGATCAGCACGCGCGACCAGCATTGATCGCCGAATTCCGTGGCCTTGCGGGGGTCGCCCATCGGTTTGACGTACCAGTCGCGGCCGACGCGTGCATGCAGGACCTCGTCGGCCCAGTCGTAGTCCTGGGCGAGTGCCGCAAAGGCGTCACCGGAAGCGACGCCGACCTCCCACTCGAACCGTTTTCCCGTCCTGGGCATCAGGCCCTGTTCGATGAAATAGAGGACCGCATGGCGCTCCAGCGGGTTCAGCTGGGTGTTGAGCGCGAGCGACCAGGTGAAGTTGACCTTCACGAATCTCCGCCAGTCGATTCCGGCCCTGACGAATCCCACCTCACCCATCATCGCATGGCGCGCCTCATCCCAGAGCTGGCGTGTCATGTCGACGGAATAGGCCCAGGGCTTGCCGGTGGTTTCCGCGATGATCGTGGCCATCATCTCGGGAACGTCGATTTCACGCAGCCGCTTGTAATACATCAGGAGCGTCTTGGGTGCGGCCGGCATGTGCTCGTCGTAGAGGAACGCCTCGGCGTGGACGCCCATGTTGTAGGGATCGGGGAAACGCGCGTCGCGGGCAGGCCGTTTCTCCAGCGGCGGCGGACTGACCGAAAAATGGCGGGCGGGGCAGGCGATGGCGGTTCCGGCCGGTGACCCGGAGCCATCCAGCCCGCCGGCGACGGCAAGGCAGGACTCGAGCGAAGCGCGCCAGGACTGCAATTCGTCGCGCCGGCTTTGGGGGACAAGCTGCCGGCAGGCGATGTCACCATAGGCGGCCATCTCATCGATTTCGATCAGAGCGAAACGACAGATGCGGACGCTGGGGTGGTCGACAAGGGGATTGGTCTCGTCGAGGTGCCGGCGAAGTGCGTTGCGAAGCTCGGGAAGGATGACGGCGTAGGTTCCCCAGAGCAGCGCCGCTGTATCGGGTGTCGCCAGCACCTCGTCGAAGACCTGGTCGAAGGCGGGATGCGGACACTCGTCAAGACCGAGCGGCGGTTCGCGCATTTCGCCCACCCGCTGCCGCCACGCAGCGGCATGCTCCGCGCAGTAGTGGGCATGCAGGCTGAAGGCCATCTTCAGTTCGTAAATGGGTTCGGCCGTGAGGCGCTTGACGAAGATTTCGTGAAGGCGCCGGAAGGTCCAATGGTGACGCTTGAGCCGGGTCACGCAGGCGTTCACGGAGAGCCCGGGTCTTGCTGCCTCGCCGAAGGTGGCGATTCCGGCGAGCGGTGGAAGCCCGTGCAGAGGGGAGTAATTTGGAAGCGACATGTCAGTGGGGGGAACGTTGAAGGGAAAAGGAGGATCAGCGGACGGTCCGGTTCGCCTTCACCACGGCGGTCCCCTGGTGCAGGACAAATCCGTTGAGTTTCCCGTCGGCGTCGCGGGTAAATGATATGCGCACGTCCACGAGTTTGCTGAAGAATTCGTCCTTGGCTGACGGTGTGAGCGGGACCTTCGGTTGACCGGCAGCTTGGATGTAAAGGATGCCCTGTTCCAGCGTGATGCGGAAGACGTAAGCGAGGCTGGCGGGATATTCCCCCGGGTATTCGGCGAGCAGCGCAGCCGGAAGAGTAATCTCCTTCGGCGGCGGTGGCAGTGACTGGCGAACGCCGCGCGACTGCGTCCCATTCTGATGCAGCACGAGGGCAGTCACCTTCTTGTCCGCATCGCGTTCGAAGTGCATCTCCGCGGCGACGCCGATGGCCGCGAATCTGTCCTCGGTGGTCGGGCGCAGCGGCAATTTGCCCTGGCCGGTTCCCTGGGCGGAGAGCGAAGAATTCTGCTCGGTGATGGTGATCGCGAAGGTGGGCGAAAGCGGGTAGACTCCGACATAGTCCTCGGGATTGGTCACGGTGGTTTGAGGCGGAGCGGGGGCGGCGCCCATGACATCAAACGCGATCTTCTCCGGTGCGCTTGCGATGTTCGTGAGCACGACCAGACCAGCCTGTTTCGTGCGATTGAGCACGACGGCGGACCGATGACCTGCGGTGGCGCCGTTGTGCCAGGCGATGGAGTCGGATCCGTGGGCAAACAGCATCCAGGCGAGTCCGATGCTGCCGCCCATGTCGGGGTAGGGGGCCTGAACCTGGAAGGTCCGCTCGAAGGCTTCCCGCAGCGGAGACTCCTCCAGCCGGAGTGCCGCCTTCATGAAGAGCGCCATTTCCCGCGCGGAACTGCGCAGGGCGCCGGCGGGAGCCATGGCGAGGAATTTCCATTCCATCACCGGCTGGCCCTGGCTGAGCCCCGGTGCCATCGGAGCCGGCGATGGCTGGCCCACCATCCCCAGCTTGCTGCCGTTCATGCCCAGTGGCGTGAGGATGCGGGTGCGCAAGGCGGTGCCGTAGGTTTCGCCCCACGCCGATGCCAGCGCCTCGCCGAGCACGGCGAATGCAAAGTTCGAATACTGAATGAACCGGCCCGTCTCGGCGGCCTTGCCGTGGAAACGGAGTGCATTCAGCAGGTCGCCCCGGGTGTAGTCCGCATAGGGGTCGAGGTTCATGCCCAGGTTGCCCGCCAGATTTCCAGGCAGGCGCGGCAGGCCGGACTGGTGTGTCGCCAGCGAGACGAGAGTGATCTTCTTCAGGGACTCCTGTGCCTGATCGACGGCCGTCAGGAGAAATTTGGACGCAGGATCCTGCCGCGAGACCTTGCCCTGGCGCTCGCTTTCGGCGAGCAGCAAGGCGGTGAACACCTTCGTGATGGACCCGATCTCGTAGAACGTATCTGCCGTCGGCGCCGGGGATGCCGCAGAGTCGAGATGTCCCGCGTTGAAGAAGGCCGTGCCGTCCGCATCCACCCATGCCACAGAGACGCCGCCTGTCTGTCCCCTGATCCAGGTTTCGAGCTTTGCCTGGGTGTCTTCGGGGGGGCGCGCG
>CAZOXB010000285.1:0-4446 GCA_964583635.1 uncultured Opitutaceae bacterium
GAACGCTGGTGAAGGCCGAATCCTCGGCCTCGCCGGTGCGTCCACGGCCTACGACCAGGGTGACGTCGTGGTTTACGTCCTCTAAGTTGGTTTAACCGCCAAAAAGTTCAGGGGCCGGTCCTTCGGGGCCGGCCCCTTTTTTATTCCCGGTGAGACATAGGGGCCGGGCTTGGAGTCCAGCCGCCGTGCCGTGCCGGAGGGGCCTCACGCGAAGGCGCGAAGGCGCGAAGAAAGACAACTCCTAGTTCTTACACTCTTCGCGGCTTCGCGCCTTCGCGTGAGACTCTCCGGCTTTTGATCCAAACATCACCGTCTTGGCCGTTCGTGCGGTAACAATGTTCTGTGGTGGAAAAGGATTCCGCCTTTTTGCTTCTGCTGGAGGGTCACGATGAAGCGGGCGCCTTTGCGTTTTCCCGGAACGACCTGAAGGTCAAACGGAAGGCTCATCCATCTTTCGTCACGTAGTAGACGACAAGCTCGGCATTGTGTCGAAAGTCGCGATTGGTTGAGAGAAGCGGCAGGCGACTCTCCAATGCGTGCGCAGCGATCCAACAATCAGGGTCGGGCAACCGAATCCCGGATGCCAGAAGCTGCGCCCTCAATCGACCATATATTGCCGCCGTATCTGCATCGGGGTGAAGAATCTCGAATGAGTCGAGAAATTCGCGGGCCTCTTGAAAGGTTGTAGCCGAGACTTTGGCGCGAGCCTGCCCGAAAAGGAATTCACCCACAACATGAGCGCAGATGACCGGCGGATAATGTCTCAGAACAAGCGACTCTGCCTTTCGATCACGCCGACGCAACAGCTCAACGGCCCCGGTATCAACGAGAATGGGCACGGGATGCCGCCTGCGCACGCGCTGTGGCCAAATTTTCCAACAGCCAATCACCGGCACGGTCCAACTCCGGGTTCGTCTTCCTTACCCAAAATTTTTCGCGCTTTTGCGACTCACGGGTTTTGGTGAGACGAGGCCCCGATTTTGGGAGCGTCAAAGTCATGATACCAGCAAGGTGGCGACCGCAGCCAATGATGCAACCGAAAAGAGCGGGGCGGCTTCGCGTGAGACCCTCTGCCGTTTGTTTTTACTTGTCCCGGGTACTTTCTCTTAACGTCAAAGATGAGCCACGACCGTGGCTGGCGTCTCAGGAGCCGTTTTCGTCGATCAAGGGCAATATCAGCGAAACAACATCATTCAGAACGCTGTCGTCTGTCGCCGAAGCAAACTCTGCCCGCCTTGCTTTCCAATCGAGGCTCTTGATCTGATCGGCAAGAATCACCCCACTGACTCCCAGTCCATCCGGGAGAACCACCTCGAAAGGATAGCCTTTCACTTGCGAGGTTACTGGACACGCGAGCAACAAACCTGTCTTCCGATTGTACGACTCCGGAGATAAAACAAACGCTGGACGTCGACCGGTCTGCTCATGCCCGGCTTGGGGATCAAAGCTGAGCCACACGACATCGCCACTTCGAGGTACGTAGCCCATTACCAGACTTCCTTACCCACGACATGTCCGGTCTCAATCGCGTCGTGGCGATTGGAGGCGCGAACTCTCTTCAAGAGATCTGCCAGCGCATGCCGCTTTCGCACAACCGGGCGAACCACGAGTGCCCCGGACCTGATGCTCAATTCCACCTCTGAGCCCGCGGATATCCTGGTTTCGGCAGCATATGTCCGGGGAATCCTGAGAGCCAAACTGTTACCCCAGCGTTGCACGGCGGTTTTCATGGCTCTACAATGTAGCTACGTGTCAGGGGCCGTCAAGCGGCCTTTGGGCCAACAGGACAAGGTCATGCCAATTGGCCATCAAGACGAGACTGAGCCGGGATCCAGCCGATCCTTGTATCACCACGGAGGCACAGAGAGCACGGAGGTCGGCCAAGGGTTCTTACCTCCGCGTCCTCCGCGCCTCTGTGGTTCAAATCCGACCGTGTCATCCGACGGAAACCAGTCTCACGCGAAGGCGCGAAGGCGCGAAGAAAGACAACTCCTAGTTCTTACACCCTTCGCGGCTTCGCGCCTTCGCGTGAGGCCTTCCGGTGTTTGTTTTACCTGTCCCTAATACTTTCTCTTATCAGGACAAGATCAGCAGGCTTTGTTGAGGATCCATTCCAAAGGCATGCAATTCCAGTGATCGATCCCGTAGGAGCTTTTCAATCCGGCTGGTCGGGCAATTTCCAACACGAAGCCACACGACCTTGGGTGGTGCGCCGAAAACCAGACTTCGTTGATGAAAGTCGGAATCTTTGGAGACTATAGTGAAGCCATGCTCCTTCGCGTGATACCAAACGAGATCGTCACCCGCCCGCATCATGCCGAGTGTTTTCAGATGGCTGCTTTCTGGAAACAGACTAGCGAGAGCCTGGACCAGATCACTTGAAAGGTTCTGGTCGAAGAGAAGTTTCATTCATGGATCACCATCAGCCGGCGCTCACGATCCGCAGCGAACGCCAGGCAAGCCCGAATGTCTTCCTCGGTCAATTCAGGGAAGTCGGCCAGAATCGCCGGGACACTCATTCCTCCAGCCAGGTATTCCAGCACATCGGTCACGGTGATCCGCATGCCTCGGATACAGGGTTTACCGCTACGCTTTCCTGGCTCGATCGTGATGATTTTGCGGTAGTCCATACGGACAGAATGCCTCTTGCGGAAGGAATGGTCAAGAGCGAGCCGCCCGGGGGGCCACAGGCCAGAGAGGTCTCACGCGAAGGCGCGAAGGCGCGAAGGGGGTGGAAAACAAAGATGGGTCCTTCTTCGCAGCTTCGCGCCTTCGCGTGAGACTCCTTCAGCGGGAAACTTCTATTGGCGTTGCAGATACTCTTCCACCATGCGCGTATACGCGTCCTCGAGCGCGCGTGCCAGGGCGGGGCCGTCGCAGAGGCTGGATCTGGCGACGGCTGCGCGTTGTTGAGCGCGGAGCCGCCGGCGCCCTTCGACGGTCCGCGAGCGATGTTCCTCTGCCAAGCGCGCCGCGATCTCCACAAATTGTTCCGGCGAGTGGGCGCATCTGTCTGCGAAGCCCGCGGCGGTGAGGATCGAGGCCGACATGCGCGCAGGCATGGTGGTGCCCGCGAAGGTGACGAGCGGCACGCCCATCCACAGCGCCTCGCAGGTCGTCGTTCCGCCCGAATAGGGAAACGTGTCGAGTGCAATGTCGACCTTCGCGTAGCTCGCCAGATGATCGCGGCGGGTGGGCACCGCCGGGAGCAGTTCCACGCGCTCCGCGTGGATTCCGTGCCGGACGAATTGCGCTATCAGTTGATCGCGAGCCTCGGCGTCCGCCAGGGATTTCGTTTTCAGCAACAGCCGGGATTGCGGTACCCGCTGCAGGACCCCTGCCCACAGCCGGACCGTTGCAGACGTCACCTTGAGAATTTGATTGAACGAGCCGAAGACGATTGTCCCGCTTTCGGGCGTCACGTCGGGCTCGGGTGCATCGGACGGAGGCTGATAAGCGAGCCAGCAGCGTGGCAGCCGGTACAACTGTTCGACAAACAGATCCTGGTAGTCGTCGCCGTGGAGAACACCATCGGAGATCCAGTAATCCATGGCCCGCAGCCCCGTCGTGGCGAAAAACCCAAGGTAGCATGCCTGGAGGGGTGCGGCGCGGCGGGCAAACACGCCGAGGCGATTTCCCGCCGTGTGCCCCGCGAGGTCGATCAGGATGTCGAGCTGATGGCTGCGGATGAGAGCCGTGGCTGCCGCATCGTTGAGCGTGTAGATGGAATGCCAGGACGCCACGCGGGAGCGCAGGCGTTCGGTGACCTCATCCGGGCGAGCCACGTTCGCGTAGCAGATCAGCTCCACGCGGGCCGCATCATGTGCGGTCAGGACGGGTTCGATGAAGGTCGAAACCGAATGACTGCGAAAATCAGGCGATAGGTAGCCGATGCGCAGACGCCGTCCTCCTGAGAAAGGACGCAGCACCGGGAGCGGCGGATCGGGTGGCGGGGCATGGAAATTGCGGGCGGCGGTGTAGATGTCCTCGGGAGCAACCTCGGACCGATAGCCAAGATGGAAGATCAGGTTGCTGTGGGTGGCGGTGTTGGTCGGTTCGAGTTCGATCGCTTTGCGCAGGGCGGCTTCCGCCTCATCGAAGCGCATCCAGTCGCGCAGGATATTGGCCAGATTGGACCAGGTCTTTGCCCGTCCGGGTGCAATAGCGAGGGCTTGACGATAGGAGGCCTCGGCCTCGCGGAGCCTCCCGCGTCGTGCCAGGACGAGTCCCAGATTGCTATGGGTGATGGCGCAGTCCGGTTTGTACTCGAGAGCGCGACGAAAGCACGATTCCGCGGTATCGAGCCGATCGAGGTGGCGTGCGGCCTCGCCGAAATTGGTCCAGACTGCGGGTTGTGCCTCATTCGCCCGAAGCGAGGCCTCAAAGTGTTCGATGGCCTGCCCGTGGGCGCCATGCTGGTGAAGCAGGAGGCCGAGGTGGGCATGC
>CAZOXB010000286.1:0-4418 GCA_964583635.1 uncultured Opitutaceae bacterium
CAGAGAATACGGAGGTAAAAATGATTGGCTCGACCTCCGTGTTCTCTGCACCTCCGTAGTGAGACCAGGAGTGGAATGAGGAAAAGTCGGCTGCCGGTAGGCGGGTGGCATCGGGCCATCCTTGCAGAGTAAATCTCTCAAAATCTATCAAAATCTACCACAAGCCGCCATTTGCATTGCACTGCCCCGGGGTGGCGGATAGGCTGTTATCCTTTCGTCCAAGCGTCGCCTTCCCTCGCACGGTTCGTCCCAGCCTCCATGAATCCTTCCCAATTTATCGAAAACCCCGATGTGATCCTCATCGGAAGCGGTGTGATGTCGGCCAATCTGGCGGCATTGCTGAAGAAACTGGAGCCGGCGTTGACGGTGCAGCTCTACGAGGTGACCGAAGAGCTTGCCCAGGAGAGCTCGCATGGTTGGAACAACGCGGGTACGGGACACGCTGGCATCTGCGAGCTGAGTTATACGCCGCATCGGGAAAAGGACGGCACGGTGAAGATCGACAACGCGGTGAGGATCTTCGAGGAGTTCGAGCATTCGCTGCAGTTCTGGAGCCATGCCCTAGCCTCGGGCATGGTCGGGAACGCGAGCGATTTCATCAACCCGATTCCCCACGTGAGCTTCGTGAATGGCGCGGAGCAGGTCGAGTACCTGAGAGCCCGCCACGCGGGGATGTCCGCCCATCATTTCTTCGAGGGAATGGAGTTTACGACTGATCCGGCACGAATCGCGGAATGGGCGCCGTTGCTGATGGACGGGCGCGGTGACGAGCCGGTGGCGGCGACGAAGATGGATACCGGCACCGACGTGAATTTCGGGGGGATTTCCCGGAAACTGCTGGCGTGGTTTGGCGCGCAGGCAGGTGCCGCCATTGCGACGAATCATCGCGTGGTCGATCTCGACAAGGTTGAGGGCGGATGGAACGTGCGCGTCAGGAATCTGGCCACGGGAGCCGAACACAGCAACCGCGCGAAGTTCGTCTTCGTCGGGGCGGGCGGGGGCAGTCTGAAGCTCCTGCAGAAATCCGGCATCCCGGAGAGCCGGGGCTTCGGCGGCTTCCCGATCGGCGGACAATGGCTGGTCTGCAAGAATCAGGCGATCATCAAGCGGCATGCCGCCAAGGTCTACGGTCAGGCGCTCGGAGCGGCGCCGACCATGGCGGTTCCGCATCTCGACACGCGGTTTCTCGACGGCGAAAAGACGCTGCTGTTCGGGCCGTTTGCGGCATGGACGACGAAGTTCCTCCACGGCAAGGGCAGCAGGCTTGACCTCTTCTCCTCCATCAAGACGCACAACCTTGCGACCTTGCTCAAGGTGGGCTGGCACAATCTCGACCTGGTCCGGTACCTCATGCAACAGGGTACGCAGAGCATGGCGGACCGGATGGAAGTGCTGCACGTGTTTTATCCCGCGGCCAAGGCCGAGGACTGGAAGCTTGTGGATGCCGGCATTCGGGTTCAGGCGATCAAGAAGACTGACGGCGAGGCGGGCATCGTCCACTATGGCACTGAGGTCATCACCAATGCGGATCGCACCCTCTCGGCCCTGATGGGCGCCTCGCCGGGGGCGTCCGTCTCCGTGAGCATCGTGCTTGAAGTCATCCAGACCTGCCTGCCCCATCTGCTCACGAGCCCGCAGGGCCGGGCACGGATCAAGGAGATGGTGCCGAGCTTTGGGGCCAACCTCAAGGATCCGGCGCAGGCCGCCTATTTCCGGGAAATCCACCGCAAGGCGCTGGGCACACTCAAACTGATCTGATGCGGCCGGTCGCGTCCCGAGGCCGAAGCGGGACGCGGGGCTTTCAGTACAGAATCCGCCAGTTGCCGGTCGGTTCGGACGGAATCTCCGGATGCTGGCGCACCCAATCGACGATCAGATCGCGAATCTCGGTGCTGGTGCGCCAGAGCACCTTGGCGTCGCGAAACATCGAGTAACCGCCTCCGCCGTTGAGCCGGTAGTTGTTGATGGCCACGCGGAACACCCGATCGGGATCCAGTGCCTTGCCCTGGTAGGTGAGGTCGACGATGCGATCGCCGGGTGGACGTCGCAGATCGATCGTGTAGTCCACGCCTTCCGCGATGTCGAAATTGTAGCCGGGGACATTGGGGTCGATCAGTTGCGCGGCGGTTTTTCCCGACTCATGGGGAAGAAAATAACGGGCGGCGTGCTCCAGCGCCGCCTTGATTCCGGCTCCTGAAAGTTCGATCACCGCGAGGGTGTTGTCGTAGACGTAAAGGCCGGCGATTTCCCGCAGCGTCACCTCGCCCGCGGGAAGCCGGGCGTCGAGCGTGAAGCTGGCGGCGAAGGAGATGTCGGCCTTGCCGGCGTCCAACTGCACCATCTGGATCAGGTCGATGATGGCGGTGTCCCGCAGCCGTGCTTCCGCGGCGGACAGGGCCTTGGCGCTGCGGCCCACCGGCCTGGCCAGCCAGACCTGGGTATCATCGTGATAACTTTTCGCGAGGGAAAGCACCTCCGCATCGGGAACGGTGCCGGCGGCAATGGGCAGGCAGGTCGACGACTTGGCGATGACTTGCCAAGCCGACTTGGGTTCGGCCCGTTCGAGAAAGACATCCGCGCGACTCAGGTGATCGCCCCACCGTCCCGCCTGGGTGAGCAAAGCGGTGCCCATGTTCACGCCCGGGACAGCCCGGTGGGTATGTCCCATGAAGATCACATCGATGCCTGGCACGGTGCGGGCGATCCTGATCGCGGCGTTCTCGCCAGGCGCCTGTCCGGCGGAGGGGGTTCCGGATCCGAGATTCTCCTCGAGTCCCATGTGCATGGCGGCGACGACGACGTCCACCTTGTCGTGCTTGCGCAACGCGGCGACCCCCCGGCGGGCGGCCTCGGTCGGATCGGTGAAGCGGAGGCCGGCGTAGTGGGCCTTGTCCTCCCAGGTTGGAATGGCCGGCGTGGTCAGGCCGAGCACGCCGATGCGCACACCCTTGATCGATTTGATGATGTGGGTCGCGTAGGCGGGTGATCCGTCGCCTGCATTGACGGTATTGGCCGAGAGCCAGGGAAACCGGGCCTCGTGGCGGGCCTTCTGCAGGACCGCGAGGCCGAAATTGTACTCGTGATTGCCGATGGCTAGCGCGTCGTACTGCAGCGTATTCATCACCAGCATCATGGGGTCGGCCGGTGCGTTGTTCACACGGTTGTGATAATAGACCAGCGGAGTCCCCTGAATGGTGTCGCCGCAATCGACCAGCAGCACCTCGCCGGCCTCGGCGCGTATCCGGCGGATGAGGGTTGCGACCTTGGCGAAGCCTTCATTCGACGCCTTGTTCGTCGCGTAGTCGATCGGATAGATGTGGCCATGCAGATCCGTGCTCGACAGCAGGGTCACCTGCACCCGCTCGGGCGCTGCGCGTGAAGGGACCGCGAAAAGCCAGGAGAGGCACAGGCAGGCGGCGATGGCGCGGGCAATTCCATTCATGGGAGCGGGGATTGCGATGGGGGAAAACGAAGCGGCCAACGTCCGATGAGCAAGCGTGATGCGATGAAAGGGGTGTATTCCCTGGCGGCGGTTTTGACGATGATCTTTTGGGGTGGGGGAACAGGAACAGGTGACGCTCCCCACGCATGAAGTCGGAGAAAGCCCGATGTTCAGGAGTGTGCGGTTCGGGCATGCTCTACTCCATGCCACAGACCACATATGCCGGACCGGCGGGCGGTGCTCTCACGGCGGAGGACGATTATCTGATCGTGTGTTGCGGGTGCAAACGCCTGCGGGTGGGCCCGCTCGAGTTTGTCGAGGTCCCGCTGGGAGACCTTTTCGAGAATGCGGAATCGATCTCCCACACCCTCTGTCCCGATTGCGCGTTCCGGCACTACGGTTTCAGCCGTGACCGTTATGCCCAGGTTGTTTGTCATGGGAGCTCCTGAGTGGGGGCAAGCGTTGGGTTTGCCATTCGCTTACAGGCTTGCCCGCTCCGTCGGTATTCCTGCATCCTGCCTGCTCCGATAGCGCGTGCAGGCACGCGACCAGCACTCCGGCCCGGGTGGTGGAATGGCAGACACGACGGTCTTAGAAGCCGTTACCGCAAGGTGTGCAGGTTCAAGTCCTGTCCCGGGCACCAGCTCGATTGCGGTATTGTTCGCTTGCGGGATTGAGGGATACAAAAGACACTGCGAGTGTCCACTTTTGGTCCACTCATGCTGCCGAAACTTTACCGAACGAGTCAGCCATCCGCGCCGTAGCTGGTCACCTACTCGGATCCTTCCCGGCGCGACGCGCGCGGCCGCGTAAAACGGATTCGCTTCCGGTTCGCTTCGCGCGCAGACGCGAAGCGGAAGTACGACAGCCTGATCGCAGCGACGCATCACGCGGGGATCGCCGGCATGGCTTTCGATGCCGGAGCCAAGGCGGATGCGGTTGCTGCCCGGCAGGCGCTCGATGCAGCCGGTCACAC
>CAZOXB010000287.1:0-4373 GCA_964583635.1 uncultured Opitutaceae bacterium
CATCCCGAGGCACACGCCGAGGAACGGCCGGTCCTCCCTGATCCACCCCAAGACGGTGTCCGCGAAGCCCGATGCGCGCAGCGATGCCACACAATCGCGCAATGCACCGACACCCGGCAGCACGAGCCCGTCGGCGCCACCGGCGGCCAGTTCCGTCGGAGATTGCAGGACGCGGACGCGACCGCCGGCGGCCTCCACCGCCTTGGTGACGCTGCGAAGGTTGCAAATGCCGGTATCAATGACGGCGATGGTCGTGGCTGCCATGGGAGAAATCCAACCTTTGTGTTGCGAGGAGAAAGCCGCGATCCCGAGCCAGGGTGGATACGGGACGCATCCGGTGCCCTCCTGAGCACTAGAGCCTGCCCTTGGTCGACGGGAGTTGCCCGGCCATGCGGGGATCGATTCCGGTTGCCTCGTCGAGCGCCCGGGCCAGGCCCTTGAAGATCGCCTCGGCGACATGGTGCGGCTCCTCGCCATACTCGAGTTTGACGTGGAGATTGCAGGCCAGCGCATTACTGAATGCCCGCGAAAACTCCTTCACGAGGATGAGGTTGAAGTCACGGATGAATGATGTCGGCGCACCCACGTCGTAGACGAGGCAGGCGCGACCGCTGAGATCAACCACAACGCGGGCCAGAGACTCATCCATGGGCAGGAAGAACGATCCATAGCGGCGAATTCCCTTCTTGTCGCCCAAGGCCTGACGGAAGGCTTCACCCAGAACCAGGCCGACGTCCTCGACCGTGTGGTGGTAGTCGACTTCAACATCGCCCTTGCAGGCTACTTCGAGATCAAACAAGCCATGCTTCGCGAA
The DNA here is from genome assembly GCA_964583635.1 of uncultured Opitutaceae bacterium. Taxonomy (GTDB): domain Bacteria; phylum Verrucomicrobiota; class Verrucomicrobiia; order Opitutales; family Opitutaceae; genus UBA6669. The sequence goes on from CAZOXB010000287.1 coordinate 815, forward strand.
CAGCGTGAGCATGTGATCAAAAAACGGGACGCCCGTGGCGACCTTCGAAACTCCGCTGCCATCGATCGCCAGCTTCAGGGAGATGTCGGTTTCTGCCGTGGTGCGTTTTACGGTTGCTGTGCGGAGCGGGTCCATGCGAAGAGGGCTTGATCGACGAGGCTCATTTCCCCGTCCGTTCCGACGCTGATGCGAAGAAAGGTCGTGGTCAAGGGGTGGTTCGGGAACGTCCGGACCAGTATCCGGCGGGCGAGCAGGAAATCATAGACCGATTGCACGACGTCCGCCCCCCTGCGGCCGGCAGAATCCACCGGCTCAACGAAAATAAAATTGGTGGCTGAATCGTAGCTGAACCAGCCGTGCTCCTGCCGCCACTTTGTCCGATACCGGTCGCGCGTCGCCACGATTCTGGCGATGAGCGCGTCATAATAGGCACGGTCCGACAACGCCGCCGCGGCCGCGACCTGGGAGAGGCGGCTGACATTGTAACTGTCGCGCACCCGATCCAGCATCTCCACCACCTCGGGATGCGCCAGGGCGTACCCCACGCGCATCCCCGCGAGTGAATGCGCCTTGGAGAGGGTTCTCACGATCACCAGACGCGGATGCCGCAGCAGCAGGGGAACGGCATTCTCCCGGGCAAACGGCGCGTACGCCTCGTCCAAAACCAGGACCCCCCCGAACCCGGCGAGGATGCGCTCGAGATCGGCGTTGGGAAAAGCCACACCCGTCGGCGCATTGGGCGAGGTAAGGAAGAACATCCTCGCCTCGGAACGCGCGATCGCATCCACCGGCAGCATCATCGAGCGGTCGAATTCGATCATCGAGCTGTTGCCGTCCTGAATGCCGATCAGCACGGGATAGAGCGAATAACTCGGAAAGGTGAATCCGGTGTCCACCGCCGGGCCGCTGAAACAGCGCACCAGCAGATTGAGCACCTCGTCGGAGCCGTTGCCGACAAACACGTTTGAGGCGGTCAAGCCATGCCCATGGTACCCGGCCACCACCGAGCGCAACGGGGCACTGGTCGGATTGGGATACAATCGCAGCGAGGCGCCGTCCGGGCCAATCTCGCGACGCAGCGCATCGGCAACCGCCGGGCTCGGCGGATACCCCGATTCGTTGGTGTTGAGCTTGACCCAGCCGTCGCCGGAGGGCTGCAGCCCCGGAGTGTAGGCGTGCAGCCTGGCGATGTGCGGGGCTGCGAGCGTGGAAATTCGCGACATGACGGCTAACGGAGGCGCATGGAAACCGAACGTCCATGGGCGTCCAGTTGTTCGATCGCGGCAAATGCCGCCACCGTGGGTGCGGCTTTTTTCAACGCCGCCTTGTCGTAATGGACCAGGCTGGTCCGCCGCATGAAGTCGTCGACCCTCAATCCGCTGAAGAACCTCCCCGCCCGACCGGTCGGCAGCACGTGACTCGGGCCCGCCGTGAAGTCACCCAAGGCCGTGGGCGTGTAGTTCCCGAGCATCACGGCACCGGCGGTCGTGATCTGCGCGAGCAGATTCTTCTGCGCGGATTCGGACACCAGCAATTCGAGATGCTCCGGCGCCACGTAGTTCGCAACCTCGGCGGCCTGCGCAAGCGTGGACACCTCCACAGCCAGAAATCCATTGTCCAACACTGGCTGGATCCTCGCCGCGCGCGAAAGGCTCCGCAGTTGCAGGTTCACCTCCGCCACGATCCCCTCGAGCACGGCTTTCGAGGTCGCCACAAGGTAGACTTTTTCCCGGCCGCTGCCGTGCTCCGCCTGGGCCAGCAGATCGGACGCCGCAAAGGCGGGATCGGCGGAATCATCGGCAATCACCATCAGCTCGCTTGGCCCCGGCAGCAGATCCACCCCGACCGTGCCGAAGACCTGACGCTTCGCCTCGCACACATAGGCATTGCCCGGGCCGTAGATCTTGTCGACTGCGGGTACCGTAACCGTGCCGAATGCCATCGCGCCGATCGCATGGACTCCTCCGATGCGATAAACTTCCGATACGCCCACGGAATGCAGCGCCGCCAGGAGTCCGTCAGCCACGCGTCCTTCCGCGCTGGACGGCGTGAAGACAGCGACTTCGGGGCATCCGGCGATCTTCGCGAGGGACGCCGTCATGAGCACCGTCGACACCAAGGGCACCTGGCCGCCAGGGACGTACAATCCCACGCGTCGAATCGGATGAAATCGTTCCCCAACCGTTCCTCCTTGTGGGTTCTTTGCGGACCAATCCTTCGGTCGGCTCCTCTCGTGAAACGCGATGACCGAATCGCGCGCTGCCAGCAGGGCCTTCATATCGGCGGCCGAAAGTTTCTTCGCACCGGACGCGATTTCGCTCTCCTTCACACGGAAGGCCCGCGCCGCCAGCTTTGCTCCGTCAAACTTGGCTGCGTAATAGGCAACCGCCTCGTCACCGCGCTGTTTGACGTCTGCAAGGATGGCTGCCACCGAGTCCGCGATCTCGCGGGGCACAGAAGCGGAGCGGCAAAAATCGGTGAGTTCGTCGCGGAATGTTTTGGTATTAAACGACAGGGTGCGCACAGCAGGACGGGTTGACAGTGATGTTCCGATCCTACCCCGTCCGAGCAAAAGCCCGCAACGCTGAACGCGCCGGCAACCTCGATTCTTTCAAAATCGGGTGACGCAACCCTCTTCCTCACTTGTGTTTGGATGACGGTGCCTCAAGCAGGGGAACCGTGAAGATCTCGTCTGCAAACGACTCGTTGATGGCAATATTTGTAAACTCGAGGGTAACCACGCGGGTCTTGCCATCATTCAATGTGGTCTGGGTGAGAATGCGTCGGGGAAAACGGATACCGCCCACCCACATCTCTCCCTCCTCCTGGATCGTTCCACCCTGCTCGTTCTCGGTCAGCAGCAGCCTTCCGGTTTCCTGGTCGAAATAACGGGTAAAGATGCTGCCGGTATCGTGAATGAAGGAAATCTTGCGGGCCGTGCGCCCGTTGATCTCGGTGGTGCCCTGATCCTCCACCCGACCGCCCTTCCGCTCCAAGCCCCGATAGAATGCGAGATTCTCCCAGGTGTTGGCACGGAGGCGTTTCACCTGATCCTTTTCCATGATGCTCAGACGCTCGCTCCCGGGATTCCGTAGATCTTCGTAGCGCTGCCAAGCTTCGTAACCGTCGAGGGCGGTGGTTTCCCGCTGGTCGGCCGTGGAGGTGACAATCCGATGGCGATAGGGTTTTTGGAAGATGATCTCGAAGGTCGCCTTCTGTTTGTCGCCAGTGGTGAGATTGCCGACGAAACGCACCGTCCTCACCCCGTTCAGAGCCGTCTCGGATCCGAGATATGCCCGGGCCTTGGCAACGATTGTTTCCAGTTCGCCCGCCCGGGCCATGCCGCCTGCCAGCCACAGCAGGAGGAAAAATAGCAAGGCCCAACGGGCTGAAACTTTCATCCCCTATCTGACTGCGAATCCCGCACGAAGGTTTCTCCCAAAATCACAGGCATCCCCCAGGAATCGAGGAATAGCGGTGGGAGATGCCCAAGTTCGCCGGTCGCGATAGCGGCCGAGTGTGAAAAAGCAAACCGTATTAGGACAACTCCATCCAAGAG
>CAZOXB010000288.1:0-4343 GCA_964583635.1 uncultured Opitutaceae bacterium
CGGAATGGTACACGCGGACCGCCAGGACGCTGCGCAACGGAGAGGGCTCGATTGGCTTCTTCCAGATCGGCGGCGGCATCGCTGGCGACTTCCCCATCTGCGTCGTGCCGATGCTGCATCAGGACCTCCAGCGCACCGGAGTGCCGCTCTGGGGCTATTTCGCACAGATCAGCGATTCGACCACAAGCTACGGCAGTTATTCCGGCGCGGTGCCGAACGAGAAGATCACCTGGGGCAAGTTGGGTGCCAAGACGCCCAAATTCATCATCGAGAGCGACGCGACCATCGTGGCTCCGCTGATCTTCAGCTGGGTGCTCGGGCAGTGATGCTCCCTCGGCCGGATTGACCGGGCAGGACGCTTTCCTTTTCGGGAAACTGCGTCCCTTTTCCATTTCCCTTCATGCCCAATCGCCTCGCCCATTCCCGGTCCCCCTATCTTCGGCAGCACGCGGACAATCCCGTCGACTGGTTTGAATGGGGCGAAGAGGCGTTTGCCAAGGCACGCGCGGAAAACAAGCCGATCTTCCTCAGCATCGGCTATTCAACCTGCCATTGGTGCCACGTGATGGCCCACGAGTCGTTCGAGAATCCGGAAATCGCCGCGCTGCTCAACGCCTCGTTCGTCTCCATCAAGGTGGACCGCGAGGAACGTCCGGATGTCGACCGCGTGTACATGACCTACGTGCAGACCGTCACGGGCCACGGCGGGTGGCCGCTGAACACGTGGCTGACACCGGAGCTCAAGCCGTTCTTCGGCGGCACCTATTTCCCTCCGGCCGACCACGGCGGGCGACCCGGGTTTCCCGCCATCCTGCGGGCGATCGCCGCGGGATGGGCGCAGGAGGAAATGCACGCAAAATTCCTCGCGGAGGGCACGCGGGTCATCGATGTCCTTCGCGAACACCTCTGCCCCACAGCGGAATCCTCCTTGGCGAAGACATCCCTCCCGGGAGATCAGGATCTTCTCGAGTCCGCCCAGGCCTCCTTTGAAAAGGCCTACGGTCACTTCTGCGAAAGCTTCGACTCCGACAACGGCGGCTTCGGCGGTGCCCCGAAATTTCCGCGAGCTTCGGTCCTGACGTTCCTGTTCCGCTGCGCGGCGATCCAAGGGCCGCATTCGGAGGCCGGATCGGAAGCGATCCGCATGGCCGCCCACACCCTGCAATGCATGGCGCGCGGGGGGATCCACGACCATGTCGGCGGCGGCTTTCACCGGTACGCGGTCGATGAGCGCTGGTTCGTGCCTCATTTCGAGAAGATGCTCTACGATCAGGCACAAGTCGCGGTCAACTACCTCGACGCCCATCAGGCCACCGGCGATGCACGCTACGGCTGGCTCGCGCGCGACGCCCTCGACTACCTTCTTCGCGACATGCGCGATCCCGGGGGAGCATTCCATTCGGCGGAGGACGCCGACAGCCTGCTGGTGGCCGGACGTCCGGAACACGCGGAAGGAGCCTTCTATGTCTGGACGACCCGGCAGTTGAATGACGCCGTGGGCGATGACGATGCCGCTCTTTTGACCGCACACTTCGGCATCGGGCCCGACGGCAATGTGCCGGCAGATCTCGACCCGCATCATGAATTCACCGGGAAAAACATCCTGGCCCAGAAACAGCCGCTGGCGGCGACTGCCCGGGCTTTGGGCACCGATCCCGAAACACTGAACCGGCGGCTGCAGACCGTGCTGGGAAAGCTGCGGACGGTGCGGGCATCGCGTCCCCGACCCCACCTGGACGACAAGATCATCACCGCATGGAACGGCCTCGCCATCTCCGCCTTCGCAAGGGCACACGTCGCACTTGAACGCGGTGCGCCGGCATCCGACGGTCCCCCGCACGGGGACCAGCCACTTCCCTCGTACCTCGAAGCCGCCCGCGCCGCGGCCGGATTCATCCGCACGGAGCTGTACGATGCGGCGGAAGGCGTCCTGTTCCGCTCCCACCGGCTGGATCGCGGTTCCATCCGCGGATTCGCCGAGGACTATGCCTTTCTCATCGAGGGACTGATCGACCTGTATGAGGCGTCGTTCGAGATCGGCTGGCTGCAATGGGCGGACGATCTGCAGCGCGCCCAGGACCGCATTTTCTGGGACCATGAAAACGGTGGTTATTTTTCCGCCGCGGACGGTGATCCGAATCTGCTCCTGCGCATGAAGGAGGATTACGATGGAGCGGAGCCCGCCGCCAGTTCGGTGGCGGCCTCCAACCTGTTCCGCCTCGCCGGCGCGTTGCACAACGACGCGTACCATCAGCGTGCCCTCAGGGTGCTGGATGCCTTTCGTGGAAGATGGACCGAGTTCCCCCAGGCGCTGCCGCAAATGCTGACCGCCGTGGAACGCGCCTTGGACGCGCCGCGCCATGTGGTGCTGGCCGGTGACCCCGCCGCCGCGGATTTTCAGGCGCTGGCACGCGTGCTGCCCGGCCCGCTCGGTCCCCGCCGCACGCTACTGGCGGTCACCAACGCAGAAGCCCGGGACTGGCTCGCCCAACGCGCCCCCTGGATCGCTGAGATGAAGCCCCACGATGGCAAGGCGACCGCCTACGTCTGCGAGAACTTCTCCTGCCGCGCTCCCGTGACAACCCCCGCCGAACTGGCCGCGCTGCTCGCAGGTTGAGCGCGCGACCGATGCCCGCGGCATCCCCGGCCGCCAATCCCGCCATGCCGACCCGTGTCCGCCTCCTTGTGCCCTGGAATTGCGCTGTCACGCACCTCGGGAAATGCCCATGATTGGACGTAACCCAATAGGTTACATCCCCTCTGGAAAAGCTGCGAATAGCCGTTGCACTTAATGAGGTGATACTCGTTCGCGTCAGCAACGCCCGACATGGCCGGAACAAACGCTCGCCCCGATCCACCGGCCGGTCAGACTGGAAGGAATCATGGAACCTGCCGATCTCACCCGCGTCCCCCAGACCGATCCCCTCGCGGTTTACCGCTACCGCGACGGACTCTACGCCGGTGATCTCATCACGGCCGCCATGACGGAGTTCGATTTTTTCACCTGGCTGACCCGGCACCCCTGCGACCTGGCCACCCTGTGTCGCGAGTTGAAGATCGTCGAAAGGCCGGCGGACGTGATGCTCACGCTGTTCGTGGCCAACGGCTGGGTGGCGCGCACGGCGGGCGGCATTTTTGAGACCACGGCGACCGCCCGCGAGCATCTGGTCAGCACATCGCCCTGGTTTCTCGGCCCCTACTATGCATCCCTCAAGGAGCGGCCCGTAACCAAGGATTTCGTGTCCATCCTCCGCACGGGCCGGCCGGCCAACTGGGGAAGCTACAAGCACGAGAAGGAATGGAGTCAGGCAATGTTGACCGGGGACTTTGCGACATACTTCACGGCGGCCATGGACTGCCGTGGCCGGTACCTCGGCCTGGCGTTGGCACGCACCGTGCAGGCCGGCGGCTTCATCCGCCTGCTGGATATCGCGGGAGGTTCCGGCATCTACGCCTGCGTGCTGGCCGCCCATCACCCGCAGTTGTCGGCCACCGTGTTTGAACGCCCACCGGTGGACCGGATCGCACACACGATGATCGCCAGGCGCGGCTTTGGTGATCGCGTGGCGGTCGCCGCCGGCGACATGTTCACCGATCCACTCCCCGGTGGCCACGATCTCCACCTCTTTTCGAACGTTCTTCACGACTGGGATTTCGACAAGGTCATCACCCTGATCAGTGCCTCGTTCCGTGCACTGATGCCGGGCGGCATGCTCATGATTCACGACGCACACCTCAACGCCGCCAAGACCGGCCCCCTGCCGGTCGCCGAGTATTCGGCGATGCTGATGAGCGTGACGGAGGGCAAGTGCTACGCCGTCAGCGAACTCGAACCGCTGCTGCGCGATGCCGGCTTCCAGGATATGCAGTTTCAGGAAACCGCCGCCGACCGCAGCGTGATCACGGCCCGCAAGCCGCGCCTGGGCAGTGTCGCTGAAGTGAGGTGACGAATCGTTCTGTCCCTAACACCTTCCCGCAAGCACTCGAAGGCGCCGGCGAACCATGCGGTTCTAACCACGTATCGCAGCGACGAGCCGACATCTTGGGCAGCCCGCCCGGCCCAAACCGAGCGACGGAGAGTGCATTGTCAACCTCCCCACCTGCCGGACGAATCCCACATCCGGAGCTCCGCGCCGCGGCTCGGTCTTGACGTTCGCCAAGGAATTGACGCCCAGCCGTCCCGAGATATTTTCATGTCAATGCGAACGCTCGATTTCACCTTCTGGCAGGATGGCGAGGATTGGATCGGCTATCTGGATGAGTTCCCCGACTACGTCACCCAAGGATCAAGTTTCGAAGACCTTAAAGGACATCTCGCGGATTTGTACCACGACTTGTCCTCC
>CAZOXB010000289.1:0-4341 GCA_964583635.1 uncultured Opitutaceae bacterium
CCCCTGCAGCAGGTCTGGATCGACGATGACGTCTCCCAATGCGGGTATTGCCAGGCAGGGCAGATCATGAGCGCCAGTGCCCTGCTGGCCAGGAATCCGCACCCGACCGATGCCGACATCGACGCGGCCATGTCGGGCAATCTCTGCCGTTGCGGAACCTACCAGCGCATCCGTGCCGGCATCCATCGCGCTGCGGAACTCGCCGCAAAGCCGACCGAGATCGCCACGAGCCGCTGAACGGGCGACGTGGCGCGCGGATCGTTGAGCGACCGCGGTACTCCGGCAGGGCCGCGGTCGGGGAGGGGACGATGGGACCGGAATCCGGACTCAGCGATGCAGATAGCGGTTGAGGAGGTTCTCGAGATATTCCTGGCGCCCGCTGCGCGGCGTGGGTTCGCCGAGTTGCGTCAGCACCAGCTTTTCGAGTTCCTTGAATCCGATCTTGCGGGTTTCGATCTGCTTGCCGAAGCCGGTGTTGAAACCGGCATAACGGTCGGCCACGAAGCGCCCGAGCTTGCCGTCGGCGAGGATCGTCCGGGCAATCTTGAAGGCAGCCGCGTAGGCGTCCATGCCACCGATATGGGCATGGAAGAGGTCCTCGGGGTCGATGCTCTGGCGGCGCAGCTTGGCATCAAAATTGAAACCGCCGGTGCCGAGCCCGCCGGCCCTGAGGATCGAAACCATCGCGAGCGTCAGCTCCTTCACGTCAGTGTTGAACTGATCGGTGTCCCAACCGAGCAGAAGATCGCCGGTGTTGGCGTCGATCGAGCCGAGCATGCCTTGTGAGGCAGCGACCTCGATCTCATGCTGGAACGTGTGACCGGCCAGCGTGGCGTGGTTGGTTTCGATGTTGAATTTGAAGACCTTTTCCAGACCGAACGTGCGCAGGAACGCGATGCCGCTGGCGACGTCGAAATCGTACTGATGTTTCGTGGGCTCCTTCGGTTTCGGCTCGATGAGAAACTGTCCCTCGAAGCCAATGCTGCGCGCATGGTCCTTGGCCATGTGCATGAAGGCGGCCAGATGCTCCTGCTCGCGCTTCAGATCGGTATTGAGCAGGGTTTCGTAACCTTCGCGGCCGCCCCAGAACACGTAGTTTTCACCCCCGAGTTCCTGGGTGACCTCAAGTGCCTTTTTTACTTGGGCGGCGGCGTATGCGAAGACGTGGGGATCGGGATTGGTGGCGGCGCCTGCCATGTAGCGGGGATTCGAAAACAGGTTGGCCGTGCCCCACAGGAGTTTCACCCCGGTGGCTTTCTGGAGCTGTTTGGCGTGGCTGACCACCTTGTCGAGGATCTTGTTGCTCTCCGCCAGGGTCTTGCCTTCGGGTGCGATGTCCCGGTCGTGGAAACACCAGAAGGGCGCGCCGATCTTCTGGAAAAATTCGAAGCCGGCATCCAGACGTACCTTGGCAATGCTGACCTGATCCTTGCCGCGCTCCCAGGGGCGTTGCATCGTTCCCGGTCCAAAGGGGTCGCTGCCCGTGCCGCGGAACGAATGCCAGTAGGCGATGGAGAAACGCATGTGTTCCCTGACGGTCTTTCCGTCGACCAGCTCGTCGGGATTGTAATGACGAAACGCCAGCGGATTGTCGGAGCCGGCGCCTTCGTAGGCAATCGGTGCGATGCGACCGAAATGAGACTTTTGGGTGGATTTGGCCATGGGAGAAAGGATGTCGGATGACTTTGGGAGAAGAGCGGAAAACAACCCGGCAGCCAAGCGCCGACCGCGGATTTTAAGCAGGTTGCGGGATGGCGATTTCCGGGGCGAGCCCCAGTTCAGGCGTGATTCCATCCACTGGCTCGGACAGGATGCATCCCACGCCTCCATGCCGGACACTGCCTATAACCGCGCCCGAACACTGATTGACAGCGCGCATGCCTCCGATCCCAGCCGCACGGCCGAGGGCCGCCCGGCGGAGTTGGCCTATGCCGACGCCATGGAGAGCTGGGTGCTCAAGCTCGATCCGGGGGCGTCGCCCCTGCTTCGCCTCGCCGCGCGTTGTCAGCATCTGGAACGCTGGTCCGTGCCGCGGGCGACCTTTCCCATGGACAAGCCGGGCTACCATGCGTGGCGCCGGCTGCTCTACACCCGGCAGTCGGAACGTGCCCGCGAACTCGTGCTGAGTGCAGGCGTATCGGAGATCGATGCGAGCGCACTGGCCGGGTGGGTCTCGAAGCAAAGCCTCAAGACCGATGCCGGTTCACAGATGCTGGAGGATGCGGCCTGCCTGGTTTTTCTTGAACGGGAGATCGCCGGATTTGCGGCACAGCACGCGGATTATCCACGTGAGAAGTTTGTCGAGATCCTGCGCAAGACCTGGCGCAAGATGAGCCCGGCGGGCCACGCTGCCGCACTCGCCTTGGACCTCCCGGCGGACATCGCCAGCCTCCTTCGCGAGGCGGTGGGCCAGCTTCGCGGATAAACCCACGCCGGCGTCAGTTCGCACTCAGAGGGGGAGGAACCGCCGGTCGCGGCGCACGTTTCATGAATGCGCCGATGATGAGCGAAAGGACCGTCCCCATGATGGGTGTGACGATGATCGCAGCGATGAGGAACCAAAGCGGACTGGAGAAGAACCGGAGCATTCCGGCGGCGGCATCCGCTTGGGCCGCCGGGACTTTCTGCTGCGCAATCTCGTAAACCAGATTGTGAAATTCAGGATTGATCAGCGTGCCGTAAAGATAGGTGAGCGGCCCGCCGACCAGACCCTGAAAAACAGAGGTGAGTGCGCCGGTTCCAACGGCTTTCCCGTAGCTGAGCGAGCCATCGGGAGATTTGTCCCGAACATTCCGCATGGCGAATATCAGGCCCACGACCGTGATGAGAAAACCGCAGATCATGCCGATGCGTTGACCGGCATCGAACCGGGAAATGTCGTTGTGGTAACCGAGGAGGTACTCCGCCAAAGCAACCAAGGTGCCCGCCACCGCCATCGCTGCACCAAAGAGAAACGGGGTCTTCATCCGCCCATGCTGCATCGCCCGGAAGGGGATGGCGATACCGCAGATGGTACGAAATGCGGCAGAAAATATAAAGCCGCCCCGGCCATTTCCGGCGGGGCGGCTCGTGTTGGAATCCCGAAACGTATGACAGGAATGGACCTGAAATTTTGGAAGAATCAGGCGGCCAGCGGATAGCGGGCTGACGCCGGGCGACTGCGCACGGGTGCAGGCGTCGGTTCGAAACGCCGGGGCTCCTGCCCGTAATCGCGCACGGCGGCGAGCAGCGCCAGGGAAACGACGGCGGTGCTGAAGGCCAGCGGCGCAAAGAATCCGAGCGGAATCCCCACGAGGTTCAGGCAGATGCCCAGCAGGGCAGCGGCAGTGAGGGCGACATCCAGTTTGGTACAATTCATGATATTTTGGTTGAGTTGACCCAAGAACACGGCACCGCACCAAAGGTTGCAGGATTTCCTGAAATTCATTTCTTGAGACGGTTCCAGGCGGCAACCTGCCCTCTGTGAAGGAATCTTTGGGGAAATCGCTCGAATTGTTGCTCCCGAACGCGTTGGATCGGGGCGTCATCACACCGCCATGCTCTTCAAATTCCTTTTTCGTTCATCGGACAAACCCACGGATGGCTTCACCCAGGACGAGCGCGAGGCGATCGTCGACATCCTGCACTACGGCATGTTCGCGGACCGTCATCTTTCCGTGTCCGAAGATATGGCCATCGAGGCGGTGGCGAGAACACTGGATTGGGATCCGAATATTTCCTACGAATACTACGAGGGAAAATCCACCGGCTCGGTTCGTGCCGCCCTGGCGGATCCCGTGCTCAAGGAGGAATTCTTCGAAAGCCTGCGCGTGCGTTTGAAAAATCCGGCGCATCGCGATTTTGCGCTGAAGGTTTTCGATGACGTGCTGAGGGCCGACGGCCTGCGCAAGGACGCGGAAAGGACCGCGTCGGTGGAAATCAGGAAGGCACTGGGAGCGGTCTAGGTCGGCGGAGTGTTTCCCGACATGCCCGCGCACGATCCGGTGCACCTGACGGGGTTGTTTCTTTATCCCGTGAAATCGCTGCGCGGCATTGCCGTGCGGGAGGCTGCCGTGGATGACCTCGGCCTGGTCGGGGATCGCCGGTTCCTGGTTGTCGATCCGACGGGAAAATTTCTCACCCAGCGCGTGCTGCCAGAGATGGCGCGAGTGTCCACGAACCTTGATGCCACGCACCTCACGCTCGCGGCCGAGGGCCGGGGCGCCATCCGCGTTCCGCTGCACGAACCGGAGGATCCGGTGCTGCGTGCGGTGAGTGTGTGGAGCAGCGAAGGCTTGCGGGCCGAGGACTGCGGCCCCGCCGCGGCACGGTGGCTTTCCGGGGTGCTCGGGCGCGAGTGTT
>CAZOXB010000290.1:0-4340 GCA_964583635.1 uncultured Opitutaceae bacterium
TCCGAACTCAAACCGGCCACGAGGGACCGTGGCCCTCCGATCTTACCAGCCCCACTGACGCTTCAGTCGCAGCGGCTCATATAGGTCGCTTGAGAGCTCCTGAAGGAAACGGCTGGGAACATTCATCATGCCGCCGGGGCCGCCTCGAAGCGATACCTTCGGGAAGCTGAGGTAAAGTTCATCGCGGGCGCGGGTCACGGCGACGTAGAAGAGCCGCCGTTCTTCCTCGACGTCGCCGGCCTCAATGCTTCGTCGGCCGGGAAAAGTGCCGTCGGCGAGTCCGATGACAAACACCACGGCAAACTCCAGGCCCTTTGCTTGGTGGACCGTGGTGAGTCTGACGGAATCCGCATCTGGCTCGACATGCCGGTCGCTTGTTTCCCCGTTGAGCAGCACGATCTGCGCGAGAAGTTCATCCATCTCGTCGAAGCGCTGGGCGAAGCCAACCATGGCCTTCAATTCGTCGAGGCGTTCGAGGTAGTCGGCAAATGCTCCCTTGAGGTAGTCGCCGTACCAGCCGTCGATGGCGGTCTCGATCGCAGAGGCGGGCCGTGAGTTTCGCATGGCATCGGCGACCTGCCTGAGGGATGCGCAGAAATGATCCCAGTCGGCGCGCGCATCCTTGGGTACCTTGGATTTCACATCGTCGGTCACCAGCGCATCGACAAAATCGCATTTCAGAAGCTTCGCGTGGTCCGTGGCGGCGGCATGGATCTTCTGTGCGCCCTTTTCCCCGATCTTGGGCAGCAGAATGGCGATGCGGGTCCAGGCGGATTCATTGCGCGGATTGAAGACAAACTGGATAAGGGCGACCAGGTCGCGGATATGCTGGCGCTCGAAGAACTTCACGCCGCTGGTGATCTGGTACGGAATGCCGGCACGCGAGAGCGCCAGTTGCACCTCCAATGCGACGTAGTGGGAGCGATAGAGGACAGCGATGTCGCTCAGGGCGACGCCTTCGTCGTCGGTCAGCGAACGCAGCCGCTTCACGATGAATTCGGCCTGTTCACGCTCGTCCATCGTTTGAACGAAAAACGGCTTGTGGGAGTGCGCCCGGTGGGCCTTCAGCTCCTTGTCGAAATGGCGTCCCTTCGGCTGGGCGAGGAGAACTCCGTTGGCGAGGTTGAGAATCTCCGGAGTCGAGCGGTAATTGGTTTCAATGCGGTGGATCACGGTCCCCGGATGGCGGTCCGGAAACGTCATGATGTTCTCGAAATTCGCCCCGCGCCACGAATAGATGCATTGGGCGTCATCACCGACCGCCATCAGACGGTGATGGGATGCGATGCGATCGACGATCTGCGATTGGAGAATGTTGGTGTCCTGATACTCGTCGACCAGCACGTGACGGAATCGGTGTGCGAAATATTCGGCGACGGACGGATCCTTGTTCAGCAGATCCAGCCAGAATTCGAGCAAGTCATCGTAGTCGCACACGTTCTGCTCGCGTTTGCGTCGCGCGTATGCGGCGGCGAACGTGGGCAGGGCCACGGAGATTTCCTTGTACTGGGGGAAATGCCTTTCAACCGTCTCCGCCAGCGGCAGCTGGGTGTTGCGGGAGAGGGAAAGCACGCTGAAGAGCGGGCCCGGGCGCGGATTGGTCTTGTCCTTGAAGAACAGCCTGTCCTCGGCGTCGACCACCTGTTTGAGCATCGATTCGGATTCGTCTGCGTCGAGAATCGTGAAGGCCTTGGACAGACCGATGGACTCGCCGAACATGCGCAGTGCACGGTGCCCGAGCGAATGGAACGTGCCGCCCCAGAACTGCCGCGGCTCCCTGCCGGTGAGGTCCTGGACGCGATGGAGCATCTCCTTCGCAGCCTTGTTGGTGAAGGTGAGCAGCAGGATCTCGCCGGGGCGCACGCCCATGGACAGCAGGTAAGCGACACGATAGGTCAGCGTGCGGGTCTTGCCGGAGCCCGCGCCGGCCAGCACGAGCATGGGGCCGGGCTCGGCGGTCACCGCGGCGAACTGCTCGTCATTCAGCAGGCCGCGAAAGTCGATGGGTGGGAATCCGCCGGTGGGGAATCCGCCGGTGGAGAATTCGGCGGGTGAATCGGTTTGGGTGTCCATGAGGCGTGTGGCCGTTTCCTACAGGAGCACCAGATCGTTGCGATGAACGACCTCGTGGCGTTTGCGATTCGGAAAAAGTGCGCCCATCTCATCCCCGTGCTTTTCGGCGAGGAGTGGAATTTCGTCGCTGCCGTATGCCGTCTTTCCGCGCGCGAAGACGGTGCCGTCGGGTGCAGCGACATTGACGATGTCCCCGGCGCGGAATTGTCCGCTGGCGCCGGTGACTCCGACGGCGAGCAGGGAGCGGCCCTGATCGCGCAGGACGGGCACGGCGCATGCATTGACCAGGAGCGTTCCAGCCGGACGCTGGAAATAGGCGAGCCAGCGCTTCCGGGCCTCGAGTGGCAATCCGCTGGGGACGAAGAAGGTGCCCGGACCGTTTCCGGAGAGAAGCTTGCCGAGAATGCCCGGCTCCGCTCCGCTGGCGATGAAGACGCCGCAGCCGGCCTGGGTGGCGAGGCGCGCGGCGGCGATCTTGCTGATCATGCCGCCGGTGGCGGTTTCGCTGGTCGTACCGCCGGCCATCGCCTCGATCTCGGGCGTGATGCGCTCGACGACGGGCACGATCCGTCTCGTTCCCTTCATGTCGATCAGGCCGGGAGCCGTGGAAAGGATCGCGAGGTGACTGGCCTCCATCAGGGAGGCCACCAGTGCGGAGAGGGTGTCGTTGTCGCCGAAGCGGATTTCCGCCGCGCTGACCGTGTCGTTCTCGTTGATGATCGGGATGGTACCGTAGGCGATCAGCTGGCGGAGGCATTCCTTGACACCGAGGTAGCGACTCCGGCTGCGCAGGTCCTCGTGCGTGAGCAGCACCTGGGCGACGGTGAGTCCGAGCGGGGCGAAGGCGTTCTGCCAGGTCTGCATCAGCCGGGACTGTCCGATCGCGGCGCAGGCCTGTTTCCGGGAGACGTCCTTCGGCTTCTTCTGCAGATTGAGGGCGCCCATGCCGAGTCCGACGGCGCCGGAGGAGACGACGATCATCTCGATGCCGCGCCCGTGCAACCCGGCGATTTCGCGGGCGATCGCGTCGATCCTATTCGTATCGAGTTGCCCGATACCGGAGGTGAGCACACCGGTTCCGAGCTTGACGACGATCCGGCGGGGATTGCCGGCATGGGTTGAAGGCATGGAAAATCCAGTCAGGGCAGTCCCTGATGCGAAGGTGCCGCGGGTGGCGATCGCTCAGACGGTGGTCAGTTCCTTTTCCTTCTGGGCCAGGTGCTGATTGATGTCCACGATGGCCTTGTCGGTCGCCGTCTGGATGTCCTTTTCCAGGCGCTTGGATTCATCTTCGGGAAGCTTGGCCTTTTTCACGGCCTCAAGGGAGTCGCGGCGAAGGTTGCGGATCTGAACCCTTCCTTCCTCTGCGAGCCGGTGGGCGACCTTGACGAACTCCATGCGGCGTTCGCGGCTCATCTCCGGCAGCGGAATGCGCACGATTCCCCCATCGACCGTCGGGTTGAAGCCGAGATTGGCCGTCTGGATGCCCTTGATGATCGCCTGGGAAAGCCCCTTGTCCCACGGCTGGATGGCAATCGTGCGTGGATCGGGAGTGCTGATGGCGGCGCATTCCTTCAGTCGCATGGTCGAACCGTAGGCTTCCACGGTGACGGATTCGACCATGGTCGGGCTGGCCTTGCCGGTGTGAATTGTGCTGAATTCGTGCAGCGTATGTTCGATGGCCTTTTTCATTCGGCCCTGGGCGCCGGAGAGAATGGGATGTGACATGGTAGGAACGGGAGTGTGGGCGGAAGCTAGCAGGACATCAGTTGGGAGCGTTCGGTTCAACTCCGCACCAGCGTGCCGATCTTTTCCCCGAGGACGGCCTTCCGGATCGCGTGGGCCTCGTTCAGATCGAAAACCAGGATCGGAATGTTATTGTCGAGACAGAGAGAGAATGCCGTGGAGTCCATCACGTTCAGGCGTTGCCGCAGGGCTTCCACAAAGGTGATTTCCTCGTATTTCAAGGCGTCGGGATGCTTCTTGGGGTCTTTGTCGTAGATGCCGTCGACCTTGGTCGCCTTCATGAGGATGTTGGCGTGCATTTCCGAGGCGCGCAGGGCGGCGGTCGTATCGGTGGAAAAATAGGGATTGCCCGTTCCGGCCGCGAATATGACCACCCGACCTTTTTCCAAATGACGCATGGCACGACGGAAGATGAACGGCTCGGCCACCTGATTCATTGGAATTGCACTTTGCACCCGGGTCGTCACCCCCATTTTTTCGAGGCAATCCATGAAGGCGAGGGAGTTGATGACCGTTGCCAG
>CAZOXB010000291.1:0-4307 GCA_964583635.1 uncultured Opitutaceae bacterium
ACCACGGAGTGCACAGATTGCACGGAATCAATCCTTGGTAATCATGGTATCTGTCTTTTGTCTTCACTCGGTGTAATCTGTGAAATCTGTGGTTAAGAGGGCCTTGGTACGGCCCCGGTAGAATGCATGAACTCTCCGTGTATCTCAACCGGACAGTGCGTGCGTCCGAAGCAGTGCTTGCTTCCCAACGCAGCGGATCAGCGGAGGAGCAGGAAGAACGTGCTGACGATCAGCGTCGGAATCAGGGCGCCAAGGAAGAGGAACAGCGGCTTCACGCCGTTGGGGAAGTGTTTCTGGAGGATACTCTGGCCGGCGGGATTCGGCGCGTTGGCGATCACAGTCAGACCACCGCCGGTGACGGCGCCGGTCACCACGGCGTACTTCAAGGGCTCGGTGAAGTCAGGAACGAGGGTCGCGAGATAGGTGATAGCCGCGTTGTCGTTGAATGCCGTCAGCAAGGTGGCCCCCGCAAAGAGCGGGATCTCGCCCAGGCTTTTCAGCACGGGTTCGATCCACCAGCCTTGCAGGCCGCCATGGACGACCAGGCCCGCCAGGAAGAATCCGACGAGGAGGGGTGATTTCAGTTCGAGGCGACTTTGGTGGTGGGCGGTGGCCTGGCTGAACGCCAAATAGAAAAGGAAAGCGCCCATGAAGAACGGAGGATGGTGGGCCGTTGCCACGCAGAAGGACATGAAGAGGAGATGCACCAGCGTGATCCACGCAGGGATCGGTTCGTCATCGGTCCCTGAAGCTGAGTTGCCACCGGCCACTGCCTTTCTGTTGAGGCCATCCAATTCGTGACGAAGCGCCATGTAGAAGACCAAAGTGCCCACGACTATGGCTGCCGCGGCTTTCCAGCCGATGTGCGATATCATGAAGGACGAATCCCAGCCCCACGGGGCTGCGACCATGAGGACGGGCGGGGCGGCGAAATGCGTGAGGGTGCCTCCCACGGAGACATTGACGAAGAGCAGTCCAAGGGTCGCATAGGCGAGGCGGGAGGAAGGACCGCGCGAATAGATGTGTTTTGAGAGGAGGAGGGCCGCGATCGTCATGGCCGCCGGCTCCGTGATGAACGAGCCGAGCAGGGGTGCAACAATGAGCAGGGCCAGCCACCACGCTTGCACGCTGTGTCCGCCAAGACCCGCGAGCAGGGCGAGACAATGCTCCGCGAATCGCATGACCGGACGGGTGCCGGCGAGGGCCATGATGACAAAGACAAACATCGGCTCGGCGAAATTCACCCGATGGCTCATGTAGTCGACGGCCGCATCCACACCGTGGAAGGCGATGATGGCCAGGAGCAGTGCGACCACCCACAGGCCGAAGATGGCCTCGACCTCGCCGAAAAAATGCAGGACCTGCCCCTTGAAGCTCACCGGATCCGGCCGTCCGTCCAGATTGTTGTCACGGGTGCGCTGCCGGGGGCCGAGCGATCTGAGATGTTCGGCATTCACCGCGTGGGCCCAATGCTGGAAACGCGCCGCGGCAAAGGTATGGAGAATGGCGAGCAGAAAGATCCCGGTGGCGACCGCATTGAACGGATCTGCCTGCATGCGGCTGACGAGGGTTTCCCAGACTTTTCCTCCGGTGGGATCCAGATACCCGGCCAGCGGGTGGGGAAGCGTGGCGCCGGTTGCGAGTAGGCGCGAAGGAAAGACAGCCATGGTCGACCAGCACAAGGGACCGCGTGCAAACCTGCAAGGATGCAGAAGGTCCGGGATCCGGGCCGAAATCCGGGGTCCTGCGGCGCGAATCCTCGGATTCCGCCCGCTGTTCTGTCACCGCCATCATTCCCCCGCTACCCACCCGAACAGTCTTGGGGCTGAACACGGGGTAACGGCACCACCGGCGATGTCTGACTGCGCCCGCATCCACTGCCGGCTGCGGAGCAAAGACGGACGTGGAGGCTGGCCGGGCTAGGCCTTTACCGGCGTGCGCTTGCCAGTCCGCATGGCTGTGTAGATCGCATCGATGATCCGCATGTCGCGGCGGCCCATTGCGCCGCCGACAATCGACTCGCGATGATCGCGCACACAAAGGGCGAAATCATCCATCTGCACCGCCTGCTGCGAGGGAAGCTCCGGGTAATCGAGAGGGCCCTTGCTCGTGACGGCCTTGATTCCCTTGTAGGAATGAGCCGGTTCGAGCAGGATCCAGCCCTTGTCGCCCTCGGCCTTGAACTTTCCGATGCGCTCCGAATAGCTCGTCATGAGTTCCGCCCTGGCGCCATTGGAAAACTCCAGCGTGTAGTCGAGCCCCTCCTCGACATCCGCAAAGATTTCCGGGCGGGTCTTCGGATGTTCCTTGGCGGTCACGGCGACGCAGGTTGCCCCCGGAGCCGCCATGCACGCCGCCTGAATGGAATAGATGCCGACGTCCATCAGCGGTCCTCCTCCGGCGAGCTTGTGCTCCGCCCGCCAGACCTTGCGGGCCATGCGGAAGCCGTTGCCGCCGGACAATCGGGTGAACATCCCGAAATCGTGCTCGCGCGCGAGCCGCTTCATCTCCCGCGTGTTGGGTTCGAAATGGAGGCGGTAACCGATCGACAGCCGGACATTCGCAGCCTTGCAGGCCGCAATCATCGCGTCGCATTCGGCCGCATTCATCGCCATCGGTTTCTCACAGATCACGTGCTTGCCGGCCCGGGCCGCCGCAATCGTGTGCGGTGCGTGGAGCGCATTCGGGGTGACGACATACACGATGTCGATGTCGGGATTCTCCGCCATCCGCGGCATCGTGTCGTAATCGTAGATGCTGCCTTCCGGAAAACCGAAGTCCTTCGCCCAGGTCATCCCTTTCTCCCGGGATCCCGTGACCACGCCGGTGAGCCGGCAGTGCCGGGTCAGCCTGAGTGCCGGTCCGAGTTGACCGCGCGAATAATTGCCGAGCCCGCAGAGCGCGATGCCGAGGGGTTTCTGCGAACCCGCCTGCCCGAGGCTCCGGCCGGCCAGCAGAAGGGCGGTGGCACCGCCGGCGAAACGACTGACAAAACGACGGCGCGAGCAGGATGGCGGGAAATGGTGATTCATGGGCGGCACTCCGACGATCGCAGTTCAACCATTCCCGTGCAAGCGAGTATGCGACGTTTGGAGCAGGAGGCATCGCTTGCGCCTCAGACGCATCCGATGCCATGCGGGGGACGCCGGTTGCGTTTTTCGCCCGATCCGTTTCCATTGTCAGGTCGCCCGCGAGGTCGGGCATCCGGAAACTTCAATCAAGACAGGACATCATGCACGGCAGAATCGATTACAAGCAGGAGTCACCCGAGGGCTTCAAGGCGATGCGGGGACTGGAGACCCATGTGCGTCAAAGCGGACTGGAGCATTCGCTTCTCGAACTGGTGAAGACGCGCGCGTCACAGATCAACGGCTGTGCCTATTGCCTCGACATGCACACCAAGGATGCCCGGGCAATGGGCGAGACGGAGCAGCGCCTCTATGCGCTGGCCGCCTGGGAGGAGACGCCATTTTTCACCGATCGCGAGCGCGCTGCTCTCGCCTGGACGGAGGCGGTCACCCGCGTGGCGGATACGCACGTGCCGGACGCGGTTTATGACGCCGCCCGGAATCAATTCACCGCCCGGGAGCTCGTGGACCTCACGCTGGCCATCGTGGCAATCAATGGATGGAACCGCCTGGCCGTCGCCTTCCGGGCCGAGGCGGGCAGCTACCAGCGGCCGGCATCCTGAATGCCGCAATCAACATGACGTTCAACGAACGGCATCTCCGTGCGTCCCGGCTGCGCGATCTGCATCGCGGGCTGGAACTGCTCGTGCTGCCGAATGCCTGGGATTGCGTCAGCGCGCGTCTGTTTGAGCTGGCCGGGTTTCCGGCGATCGCCACCACCAGCGGCGGCATCGCGGCCCTGCTGGGGTATCCCGACGGCCAGCGCATCAGCGCCGGCGAAATGCTGCAGATCGTCGGACGCATCGCGGCGACGGTTGCCGTGCCGGTGACTGCGGATTTGGAGGCGGGCTACGGTGCGTCGGAGGCGGAGATCGTGGAAATCCTCCGGCAGGCGATGGCGTTGGGATTGGCGGGAGCCAATCTGGAGGACTGGCGCGGCGCGCATCAATCGCTCGCGCCCATTGCCCAACAAGCAGGCATCCTCCGGGCCGTCCGGGCGGCCGCGGACGCGGAGGGCATCCCGTTTGTGCTCAATGCCCGGGTGGATGCCTTCCTGCACGGCACGGGGGACCATGAAGCCCGTTTGGCGGAGGCGGTGGAACGCGCCAAGGCGTATCGGGACGCCGGCGCGGACTGCGTGTTTCCGATCGGCCTGAAGGATCGCGACACGATCGCCCG
>CAZOXB010000292.1:0-4159 GCA_964583635.1 uncultured Opitutaceae bacterium
GTGCACTCTGCCTTCCCGGTTCGAGTTCAGTCTCATCTTGATCGCGATTTGGAATTATTACGTCCGGCCACGGGCTGTCGCACTTTCCCGGGACCCCGCCGGGAGTTGACACCATTACGCATCCTGGGCGACGCATCCGCCAGGCTCCGCCTTCGGTGCAAGCTTCATCGCACCATAGAGGCCGATCAGACAGACCGCCGCCGCGAGGAGATAACACATGCGGTAGGATCCGGATGCATTGACGAGAAAGCCGGCCAGGATGACCGCGGCACTTGTCACGGCCGCCCGGGTCATCTGGATCGCCGCAAAGATGGAACCGCGCTTCTCGGGAGGTGTATCCTGGAAGATCAGCGGCACGATCGGGACATGCACGACCAGCCATGCGACCTTGAACAGGATGAGGCAGGCGTAGAGTGAAAACAGGTTCCTTACCCAAAGGACGAAGCACAATTCGACTGCCATCAGGAAGAGAAACCCCACGATCAAAATCCGCCTTGCACCCAGCCGGTCAACCAGCGAGCCGAGCGGATACGGACAGAGCAGGCTGATGACGAGACTCGCGGATGTCGTCAGGCCGAGCACCGTCTTGGAAAACCCAAGCGTCTCCGTGACAAACAACGCATGCAGCATTTCCGTCAGCCCGAGCGCCACCAGCACCGCACTGCTCACAATCGCCACGTTGCGGGTTTGCGGGTTCGCCAGCTCGCGGAGCGGCTTGAGCGGACTGTAACGGCGCGTCGGCGGCAGGGAGGCAGGAATCTTCTCCTTCAGGAAAAACACGGCCACCAGCGTGGAAATGGCCAGGTAGAGCATCGCCCCCAGGTAGGGATAAAACTCATGGACATCCGCCAGCGGCACGAAAAACGCCGTCATCGTAAAGACGATGACATTGACCACGATCATGCGAATGCCATTGGCGCGGCCCAATTCCCCAGCGTCGAACATATCGCCATAAAGGGGGTCGGCGGTGCCGTAACACATGTCGAGAAAGACCTGCATCCCGAGATTCACCACGAAGAGCACGCCCACCGCCGCCACAGTGCGTGCGTGAGCCTCGGGCACGACGAACGGCAGCAGGCCGAGCAGTCCGGTACAGATGAGCGTCACCGGCCAGGAAAGCAGGAGGAACGGCCGCCGCCGCCCCCATGCACTGCGGTGGCCGTCGCTTTTCCATGCCGCGTACGGCTGTACCGCAAAACCGCAGATGCGGTTGAGCGCCACCATGACGGCGATGAGGGCCGCGTTGTCCGTAAAATGCTTTGCCGTGATCGGAAGCATCGTTCCGGTAATCGCGTCAACCGTCCCGGCCCCACCCATCATCATCCCCATGAGAATCATGGTCCGCCGCAAACCCGTCCGGTTCGGGCTGCCGGGGGTCGCGGCGGCGGGGCTTCTCATGGAGGCCCCAGCAGACACGAAAAGGTCTCGGTGCGTCCACTCGAAATTTCCCGCACCACGGCCGTCGCTGCTCGGGCGCCTGCCGGCACTGGGTGAAGATGGTAGCTGTCTGAAATCCCCGGACCCTTGGGGCGCGGTGACTCGACAAGCCGCGGTTGGATTTCCCGTCCGTCAACCTGCATCGAGACCAACTCCGCCAGACGCTCCCGGGGAAAACCCTGCGGCGTGTTTCGCCACGCACAACGCAGGCGTACGGCAACGCCCGAGTCGGGGCGCCCGGCCTCAAACTCGTCTCCCGGTCGAAGCGCCACCAGTGATGCCAACGGGCGGCGCACCTGCGGATTGTCCCACCAGCGCCACTCCGCCTCATGGGCGCGCACCCGTGCCAGCACCTCGTCCGAACCGCCGTGCATCCAGGTCTCGCCCCGACTGATTTCATCGTGCCGCACGGCGACGACCCAATCCCGCTTCAACGCGTTCAGCCAGGCATCCCATGTCGGTTCGGTCGCCAGGAACAACGTGCGGAATCCCTCCGTCATGTCCGCCCACCACCACGGTTCCTTGCCATGCGCATCCTGCAGGCCGACAAACGGAATCTTCCCGCGCCACCGCTGCAGGAACGGCTCGGTGTTGGTGAAATCAGGATTGCCAAAATGAAAGGTGCTGATCGCGGCAAAACCACCGCGCTCGACGGAATCGTCGAGCAACAGACGCACCAGCTCCTCGTTCTCACCAAACTGCCACAGCAGCCGTCCGTCACCACGCTGCAGGGGAGCCAGCCTTCGTTCGCGGAACTCCGGCCAAGTCGCCGCGTTCGCCCCCGAAAGCGAAGGACCGATATCGTTGCCAAACGGAGCGAACAGGTCGGACGTGTGGCTGTAGGTGCCCAGGCCCGGAACGCGCACCCAGGTGCCATATTCCTCATTCGCGGTGAAATACCGGATTGCCGCATTTTCGGTGGCCGCAATCTTCCGCGCGCGCTCAACCCAGCCGGGCTTCGCATTTTTCGCGCCCCAGAGATCGATCTTCAAGGCCTTGGCCAGCGCCACCGCCTCGACCGGGCTCCCCGTGCCGTGCGCCTCGATCTGAATCGAAAAGATCCTCAGGTTGTCCGGCAGTTTCTCCCTCCGCGGCGCGACCGGCCTGGGTGCTGATTCCAAACGTTCCAGCGCGCCCAACGCATCCAAGGCGTCCAAGGCGTAATAGGTCGCCAGCGGATTGCTGAGCCAGCCCGGACGGTCGGCGAAGCCGCCGTCTGCATTCGAGAGGGACAGCAGCCAGCGAATGCAGCTCTTCCGATCGCCCGGCCCGACGTCCAACATCTGCAGCGACCGCAAAGCCGCGCGCGTGTAGGCCACATCCTCGATACCCGCAAACGCGGGCGACGGCTGATAGGTGAATCCACCCCCCGGACGCTGGCAGGCCTTGATCCACGCTGCCGTTTCACCGCGCAGTTCGTCGCCACCCCCAAGCCAGGGCGCCGCCTGCAGGCCCCAAAAGGTGTTCATGACATGGCCGTCGCTGCCGTCGGCCGCCGGTGTGTTGTTGTAGCTGCCGTTGGCCCGGCGCCTCGCACGCAGGTAATCGCCGAACGCCGGTTGGAGTTGCGACACGGAAAGACCAAGAAGGCGGTGACACTGCACGAGGCCGAGCTCCGATTGGAAAATCGGATTCCCGTCCCGCTCGTACTGCCGGTAATATTTTTGCGGTTCACGAATCGCCGCGATCCGCTCGCGAAAATCCTCCGCCGGATCGCCGAGCCAGCGGAGCGCCTGCACCTGCTGGAATTCAAAGATGCGGCGCTCCTGCTCGAGTTTCTTCAATTCGCGGGGGTGATGAGTCCGCACATATTCGATGAGTCTCCGCTTTTCCGGCGGCTCAACGCCGAGCAGGCGAAACGCGCCGATCACCGCGAACGTGGGTGTCAGATGCGAACGGTTCTGGGTGGCAAAGGCATAGCCGCCATCCGCGCGGGCGTGGCGATGCAGGTAGGCAAGGACGCGGTCGCGCCCTCCTCCACGGATCGGGTCGGCGGCATGCAGCCGGGGCAGGAGCCCCAATCCGCCGACCGCCGCGATGCCCCCGAGTGCCTGACGCCGGGTGATTTTCCGATGGATGATGCTGTTCATGGCGGGAATCATTTGGTGCTCGTCTTGGATTGCGGTTGCTTGCCGGAACGCCCCCGGCGGGGCGATTCGTCAACGGGCCAGACGGGGGTGTCCGTACGGGCCGTGCGCAGGAACGCGTCGAATTGTGCCACGACCTCGGGATGTGCCGGCGCGACATCGTTAGTTTCCGCGGGATCTTTGGGCAGATCGTAAAGCTGGATCGGCTCCCTTGTGCCAAGGCGCACCGCCTTCCAATTTCCGATCCGCGCAGCCTGATGGAAGCCACGTTCATGGAATTCGAAGTAAAGCGGAGGATGGGCGATTTCCTTTCCGCCAAGCAACGCGGGCAGCACGGAAATTCCGTCCAGGCCTGCCGGTGGCTTGACGCCGATGAGTTCGCCCATGGTCGGGAGAAAGTCCCAGAAGGTCCACACCTGCGAACTGGTCGCGCCGGCCGCAATGTGGCCCGGCCAGCGGGCGATGCTCGGCGTGCGGATGCCGCCTTCATACATGTCGCGCTTGTAGCCGCGCAACGGACCGGAATGGTTGAACAGCGAGTCGCGCCAGGCCGCACCGTTGTCGCTGGCGAAGAACACCAGGGTGTTGTCGTCGAGACCCAGATCCTTCAGCAGCGCCATGATGCGTCCCACGTC
>CAZOXB010000293.1:0-4155 GCA_964583635.1 uncultured Opitutaceae bacterium
ACTGAGCGCCTCAACGGGCCCCGCGCTGATTCTCGTCACCCACAATGCCGCCCACGCGGCAAAAACAGGTCGCGTCCTCATGCTCAGTTCAGGTAAACTTCACCATGTCTGATTCACGCATCCGCTGCGGCGTCGCCGGCGTCGGTTCCCTGGGGCAGCACCATGCCCGCATCTACAGTGCGCTCCCCGGAGCGCACTTTGTGGGGTTCCTTGAAACCAACGATGCGCGCGCGGCGGAGATTCAGGCGAAATTCGGCGGAGAGCGTTTTTCCAGCCTTGAGGCGCTGGGGGATGCCTGTGACGCCGTGTCGGTGGTGGTTCCGACCGACCGCCATGCCGCCGTGGCGCTGCCGCTCCTAGCGAAGGGTTGTCACCTTCTGATCGAAAAGCCCCTGACGGCGACGTTGCCCGAGGCCGAGGAAGTGCTGCTGGCCGCCAAGGCGGCGGGTGTGCTCGTGCAGGTCGGGCACATTGAGCATTTCAACCCGGTGATGGCCTTTCTCGAGAAGGAGGTCAGCGACGCGCGCTTCATCACCACGGAACGGCTGGCCCCCTTCACTCCGCGGGGGACGGAGGTGGGCGTGGTGCTCGACCTGATGATCCACGACATCGGGATCGTGCTCGAACTGGTGAAATCACCCGTGGAGAAGATCGACAGCATCGGTTTGAGCGTGCTCTCGAAGACCGAGGACATCGCCAATGCGCGCATCCAGTTTGCCAACGGTTGTGTTGCCAACCTCAGCGCGAGCCGCATGAGCCTGAAGAAGGTGCGGGAGATCCGGGTCTTTCAGCCGAGTGCATACCTCTCCTTCGACTTCATGAACCAGTCGGGACACTTGGTGAAGCGTTCGGGCATGCTCGAGTATGCCTCCCGCATCCTCGCGGGCGAGGTCAAGCCCGGGGATCTCACGGCCGTGCCGATCGAGCCGGTGCCGATCGAGAAGGGCGAGCCGCTGGCGCGGGAACTGGCCCATTTCGTCGACAGCGTGGCGAGGGCCCGGCAGCCCAAGGTCGGCGGCGCCCTGGCCAAGTCGGCGCTGGAACTCGCCATCGCCATCACCGGGCAGATTCGCGCCGCGGCGGTGAAAAGGGGCTGAGCGGGAGGACAGTTTTGGCGGCAGTCGACCGTGACCACGATCCGTTCCCAGATTCATGATCTGAGCCTGCGGCCGAAACGCCGCCCGCAGCCCGGCGAAGTTTTTCTGCCGGTGCCAACGGAGGGCGGGGTCGATCTTCTGCTCATCGCGGGTGAACATTCGGGCGATGAGCACGCCGCCCGCCTGATTCGTTCGCTGCGTGCCTCGACACCAGGGATGAGGATCGCAGCGCTGGGCGGGCCGAAGATGGAGGAGGCAGGGGCGCAGTTGCTGCATGACCTGACCGCGTCGTCGGTGGTGGGACTGGTGGAGGTCCTCCGAAACTATTCCTTCTTCAAGGCGCTCTTTGCTGCCACGCTCGCCTGGATCGCCGCACATCGCCCGCGTGCAGTTCTTTTTGTCGACTATCCCGGGTTCAACCTGCGTCTGGCGTCGGCGCTGCGCGAGCGCGGCATCAGCGTGAAGGGCGGAGGATCCGTGAAGACGCTGTTCTACATCTCCCCGCAGATCTGGGCCTGGAAGGCGAAACGCCGGTTCACGATGGCCCGCGACCTGGATGCGCTGGCGGTTATCTTTCCCTTCGAGGTGGCGTGTTATGCGGACACGACGCTGCCGGTGACTTTTGTCGGCCATCCGTTTCTCGAGCCGGATCATATCGCTCCGGTCAGTTACGATCCCAATGGCCCGGTGCTGCTCCTGCCGGGAAGCCGCAAGCAGGCCGTGTCGCGGATCTTCCCGGTGCTGCTCAAGGGTTACGAAGCGTACGGCAAGCGTTCCGCAGTGGTGGTCTATCCCAGCGAGTTGATCGCCGACGTCGTGCGCCGCTCCCTGCTGCCCGCCGGGGTGTCTCTTGTGTCGGCAGGCACGGTGGTTGCTGCTGCTGCAGTGCTGACGTCCAGCGGTACAATGTCGCTGCAATGTGCCCTGGCGGGTATACCGGGAGCGATCGCCTACCGTGCGAATCCGCTGACCTACCTGATGGGCCGGGCGCTGCTCCGCGTGGAGTATTTGGGGATAGCCAACCTGCTGCTCAAGGAGCCGATGTACCGTGAGTACATCCAGGGCGCGGCCACGCCCCAGGCCCTCGCGCGCGAACTCGCATCCGCCTGCGAGGTCCCGCAGCGTCGGGAAGTCACCCGGCGGCAGTCGGAAGAACTCCGCGCCATTTTGCGGCAGCCTGCAGGAACCACGGCTGCCCGCTGGGTGGAACGGCAGCTTGGAAGCTAGGCGGACGGCGTCAGCAACGCCTTGAAGCCCGCAGCGATGAAATGCCGGTCGCTCGTCAGTGACGTTGCTGCCTTGACGACGCATCCTGCGTAATTACGGTAGCTACATGAAGCTTTCAATGCTCAAGGTGGTGCCGATCGGCAATTCGCGCGGGGTCCGGCTGCCGGCGCCGCTGCTGGCCCGCTACCGGATCAAGGGCCGGATGGCGGTCGAGGAACGGCCGGAGGGCATTTTGCTCAAGCCATTGCGCGACGACCGGCTGTCGTGGGAGGAGACCGCCAAGGCGATGGCGGCGGCCCGGGCGAAAGAGGGAAATGAGTTTGCCGATCTGGAGGAAGCTACAGTGGCCGACGGATTGGACTCTCTCGACCGATGACACCGGTGCGTTACGGCATCTATCTGGCCGCCCTTGATCCAACGGTGGGAAAGGAGATGGCCAAGACGCGCCCCGTGGTGGTGGTGAGCCTGGACGCGCTCAACCGGCATAGTGACATGGTGGTGGTCTGTCCGCTTACCAGCAAACTACATCCCGGATGGCGTTCGCGCCTGCCCGTGCGCTGCGCCGGGAAGCCTGCCGAGATCGCGGTGGACCAGATACGAACTCTCAGCACGCTTCGATTAGTCAAGCGGGTGGATGCACTTAGACCCGCAGACGCGGAGACGTTGCGGCATCTGATTGTGGAGATGTATGGGTTGGCATGACGGTGGGAGACCCGTATTGACCTGTCCCTTTCGATGGACGGGCGCGCTCCGTCGGGACTGGATTGGCGAAAACGCGAAAACGCGAAGACGCAAAGGCGCGGGGGAGACGCGGAGCGACGGAAAGAGGTCTCACAACCAGCCGTTGGTTCGCATCCGGTCCGTCAGGCGGTCGAGGACGTGGTCACCTCCTCCGCCTTTTTTTAGAAAGCCGTGCGCGCCGGTCTGGAAGATGTGAATCTCCGCCGGCCGACCGGCTGCGCGCCAGGCCTTGAACAGGGCGAGTGACCCATCGGTGCCCCACGCGTCGTCCAGCGCTGCGGCGAGGAAGACCGGCGGGGCGTCCGGGATCGCGGTCAGTTCGGCGGCCCCGTAGATGGGTGCGAAGAAATCCGGCCGCGTCTCCGCGGGGCCGGCGACCGCGCGACAGGCCAACTCGCCGCCGGCGGAAAATCCGACGAATCCCACGCGGTCCGGGACGCAGCCGAACTCCGCCGCGTGCGTGCGTACCCAGGCGACCGCCGCCAGCGCGTCGGCGGTCGCGAGGTCGTAGATGTTCTGGCCCTTTTGCGGTCCGTCGAGGACGACACCTTTTGCGTCCTTCTTGTACGCCAGCGACAGTTCCGGCTCCGGGTGTGCGACGAGTCGGTATTTCAGGATGAACGCCGCCACACCCTGCCTCGCCAAGTGCTGGGCCACACGCGTGCCTTCATAGCGGATCGTGAGGTTCACGCCGCCACCACCCGGGGCGACGATCGCCGCCGTGCCGTTTGCTTTCGTCAGGTCGGGAGCAAAATAGAGTAACTCTGGCCGGACGACATTCTGCAGAAACTCCAGTTGGACTTCGGGATGGAAGATGACGCGCTCCTTCCAATCCCACGTCTCGGAACCTACGGGGATCCCGTCATAAAGCGGAATCACCCGGTCGCATGCGGGCAACGGTTCGGCAGGCTGCGCGCCCATGAGGGAGCACGCTGCCAACCAGGCGACGCAAAGCAAGGGTAGGCGCATGCGGCGAGGTTATGCAGGCAATCGCCGGCGGGACAAGCCTGCGGCGGATGTCGGGGGTGGGGCGGGGGGCGTTGTTTCTTCGTGTGTTTCCCGATCCGGGCACGACGAAGCGTGCCCCTCC
>CAZOXB010000294.1:0-4137 GCA_964583635.1 uncultured Opitutaceae bacterium
GGGACGACCCGTGGCGCGGTTCCGTCACGGCTCGTATCGGCATTTGGAGCGTTTGCAGGATTGCCGCCGGTCAACCCCATGCTCATTCAACGCGCATGACGGTTGGAGTCCACCCGCTGGCTGGTTTCGACAAGATTCTGCACTACAAGGTGCCGGAAGGCCTGCAATCGTCTGTGCGGCTCGGATCCCTGGTCCGCGTTCCCTTGGGTCGAAGGCTGGTGCTCGGCATTGTCGGTACACTGGAGGCGCCGGCCGATTACCCGGCGGACAAGCTGAAGAACGTTGTGCAGGCAGTGTATCATTTTCCCGTCATGCCGTCCGACCTTCTGGACCTGGCGCGATGGATTGCGGTGTATTACGCCGCGCCGATGGACGGGGTGATCGAGGCGATGGTGCCCGCGCCGGTGCGCGTGGGCGCGGCGCTGAAAGAGGAACGCTGGCTGAGTGTGGGTGATAGGATGGGGCCGGATGAACTGGAACAGCTCCAGCGCCGGGCTCCGCAACAGGCGCGGCTTTATCGCTTCCTGCTCACTCAAATGCTGCCGCTGAAGAAGGCGTTGGTGCTTCAGCGGCTCAAGGTGACGCCCTCGGTGGCGGCGGCGCTGATCAAACGCGGATTGGTCAGGGAGGAGGTCAAGCGGGTTGAACGCATCGCCTATGCCGATGACTTTGGAGCCGGCGAACTGGTGGCTTCACATCCGCCGCAGTTGAACCACGACCAGCTTGCCGCGACCTCGGCGCTCGCCGAGACGATCCGGCAACGGGATTTTCAGGTGACGCTGCTGCACGGCGTGACGGGCTCCGGAAAGACGGAGGTTTATCTGCATGCCATCGATGCAGCACTGAAATCGGGCGGCGGGGTGATCTTCCTCGTTCCGGAAGTCGCCCTCACCCCCCAAACGGTGTCGCGCCTCCGCATGCGCCTGGAAGCGATTGCGCCGGACCATCGCTGCGTGGTCTGGCACAGTCATTTGAGCGAGGGGGAACGTCTCGACGGGTGGCTGGCGTTGGTGACGGGCGAGGCGAGGGTGGTGGTCGGCGCGCGGTCCGCCGTGTTTGCGCCGGTCCGCGACCTCCGCCTGATCGTCGTCGACGAGGAACACGAACCGGCGTACAAGCAGGACGAGACGCCCCGCTACCACGGACGGGATGTCGCAGTCATGCGCGCCAAGATCGCACGTGCCGTCTGCCTGCTGGGTTCGGCGACGCCGTCGCTGGAGAGCTTCGCCAATGCACGGGCCGGCCGCTATCGGCTGTTGCGGCTCAGGGAGCGCGTCGACTCCCGCAAGCTGCCGTACATCGACGTGGTGGACATGCGTGTGGAGGTGGCGCGCCAGCGCGGGTCGACCGCGTTGTCACGACGCCTGGTGGACGCGATGTACGCGCGTTTTGAAAGGCGCGAGCAGACGATCCTGTTCATCAACCGCCGCGGATATTCCTCCTCGATGCTTTGCACCAAATGCGGTCATGTGGAGGGCTGTGTGCACTGCAGTGTCGCAATGACGTATCATCGCACGGATGAGACCCTGCGCTGCCACCTGTGCGGCGACTCCCGCGCCGCCCCGCTGCGATGTCCGCAATGCGGGGCTCCGGACATCCGGTGGCGCGGCCTTGGAACCCAGCGGGTTGAAGAGGCCGTCCGCCGGGTGCTGCCCAAGGCGCGCATCGAGCGGATGGATACCGATACGATGTCGAAGAAGAACCGGTTTCGGCAGATCCTCGGGGAATTCAGGACCGGCAGGATCGACATACTCATCGGCACGCAGATGATCGGCAAGGGGCTCGATTTCCCGAACGTCACGCTGGTCGGCCTGATCGATGCCGACCTCTCCATGCATGTCCCCGATTTTCGCGCCAACGAGCGCACGTTCCAGCTGCTGGTGCAGGTGGCGGGGCGGGCCGGCCGCGGGGATCGCGCGGGCGAGGTGGTCGTGCAGACATTCACCCCACACGCGGAAACCATTCAGTTTTCGCGTCACGCCGACTTCGACGGTTTCGCGGACGCGGAACTTCGCATGCGGGAGCAGTTCAGGTACCCACCCTACCGCCACCTGATCCACCATCTGCTGCGCGGCCCCAGCGAGGAGAAGCTCCGGTTTTTCAGCGAGCAGTGGGCGCGCAAGGTCGAGGTGGCGTTCGGCGGCCGTCTGGAGGTGCGTGGTCCCGCCGCGTCGCCGATCGAAAAGGTCAAGGACTTGTACCGCTGGCAGCTCTGGTACTTTACGGCCAGCGTCCCGAAGGTCATCGTCGAATTGAACCAGCTCCGCAAGGCGTTCGCCTGGCCCGATGACATCACGCAGGTGCTCGACGTCGATCCGGGCAGTCTGGCCTGAAGGCGTTGCGCAGGAGGCCGCCTTCACGGAGGTCGACGGCCGATTGGCGGGTGCCGAACGAGGACGCGGGGCGGTGATCCCGCCGCCGATCGCGTCTACCCGCCCAGAGCGAATTTTCGCTGCCCTGCGAAAAGGTCGCGCAGGCCCTCACTGAGACCGTCCTGGATGGCCTGCAGCTGGCGATAGCGGGCAACATTGGCTTTCACGGGCGTGCAGCGTGTTGCCTGGTCAACGGTGACGACTGCTTTGACGATGTCGGCAAGCCGTGCGCCCTTCTTTCCTTCGCGAAGGGCGACGCACCACGCGGCCTGCAAGGCGCCGCCGAGCGCGGCGCCTTCGTCCTCGACCATGGCCACCACCGGGACGCCAAAGACGTCCGCCATGATCTGGCGCCAGACGGGGGATTTGGCGCCGCCTCCGGTCACGCGAATTTCCTTCGGCCTGACTCCCAGCGAAGCCAGGCGCCGGAGTCCGTAGTTCATGCCGAGCGTGACGCCTTCCATGGCTGCGCGTGCAATGTGGGCGGGAGTAAAGGTCTTCTGGGTCAAACCGAAGAGGACACCTGATCCCGCGGGCACGTTGGGGGTGCGTTCTCCGGCGAGGTAGGGCAGAAGCAGGAGGCCGTCCGAGCCGGGGCGCAACGTCCTGATCGCCTCAGCCATCCCCGCGTGATCCTGGCCGAATAGCGCTCGCACCTGCTCGGTCACCGTCGTGACGTTCATGGTGCAGAGCAGCGGAAGCCACCCGCCGGTCGAGGAGCAGAACGCGGCGATTTCGCCCAAAGGATCGATGACCGGCTGCTGGGAGTGGGCGTAGATCGTGCCGCTCGTGCCGAAGCTGGCGGTGACCACGCCAGGGGTGACGTTCCCTGTGCCGATCGCCCCCATCATGTTGTCGCCGCCGCCGGCCGAGACCACGACGTCACGGGAAAGCCCATACGCATTCGCCCGTCCGGCAAGCAGTGTGCCGGCCGCCTGGTCGGATGCCGCAAGAGGAGGGAGGCACCGCGCGATTCGCCTGTCGATCGCAGCGATCGCCTCCGGAGACCAGCGCCTCCGGCGAACATCCATCAGCGCGGTTCCCGACGCATCACCGTGTTCCATGAAGTAATTTCCCGTCAGGTGGAAATTGAGATAGTCATGTGGCAGCAGGATGTGCCTGAGGCGGCGGAAGTTCGCGGGTTCCCGGCGCTTCAGCCAGAGAATCTTGGGGGCCGTGAAACCGGGCAGGATGAGGTTTCCCGTCTTGCGGATCGCGGCTTTGGGCCCGCCCAGTTTGCGGGTGATGATCTCACACTCCGCCGCGGTGCTTGTGTCACACCACAGCTTTGCCGGGCGGATGACGTTCCCCTCCTCGTCCAGCGGGACGAATCCATGCTGTTGTCCCGAGACCCCGATGCCGCGCACCTGCTCCGCCTTGGCCGGTCCGATCCGGGTCACCACCTCCTGGATCACGCGGTCGAGTGCCTGGGTCCAGTCGGACGGATGCTGCTCCATGTGCCCGACCGGCAGGCCGTCGATCAGGCTGTGCGGGGCGCGGGCCTCGGCGATGACCGTGCGGGCTTCGAGGTCGAGCACGACCGCCTTCGTGCTTTGTGTGCCGGAATCGATGCCGATGAACAGGGACATGGGGAAAAAGGGCTGAAGGGTTGGAAGGCTGGAGGGCTGAAGATCGGAAAAGGCGGGCTTGAATCACTTCGCTATGCGCACTCACTTTTGCGGACTTCTTTCAGGGCGAATGTAACCCAATGGGTTACATCCTTTCAGAGGGTATTTTCCTGGGTATGAGACAGAGTCATACAAGG
>CAZOXB010000295.1:0-440 GCA_964583635.1 uncultured Opitutaceae bacterium
GGCGCCTCAGCCGCCACCGCGGCCTGGATCCCGCGGTCGATCATGGCTGAATCGGCGAGCGCGACGCGGGTGACGACCTTTCCCGAGAACTTGTCCGTCACCTCAAGCGATGCATTCGGCTGCTCGGGACGATTGGCTATGTAGAGAGGATGGACGGATTTCATGAGATATCAGGATGGTGGAGATTGGAGGGTCGGGACAAGAGTACCGACAGATCGCGGATCAGATGCAGCGGCCGCCATCGACTTCCATGCAGACTCCGGTGATGAAGCCCGAGAGCGGGTCGGCGAGAAACAGCGCCGCGTTGGCCACGTCGGACGGCTGGCAGAATCGGCCGAGGGGGATCGATGGAAGGAAGCGGCTGCGCACCTCCGGGGCATCGGAGCCACCGAGGAACGTGGCCAGCAGGGGCGTCTCGGCGAGCGAGGGATTGAGGGCGT
>CAZOXB010000295.1:450-3742 GCA_964583635.1 uncultured Opitutaceae bacterium
CTTGTCCGGGGCGAGTTCCACGGCCATCGCCTTGGTGAGCAGCGTCACCGCCCCCTTGCTGCCGCTGTACCAGCAGAGTCCGGGTCGCGGACGCACCGCGGCCGTTGATCCGATGTTGATGAAACTGCCGCCACCCAGGCGCCGGAAGACCGGCACGCAATGGACCGCGGAAAGGTAGAGGCTTTTCACGTTGACGGCATAGAGGCGGTCGAAGAACTCTTCCGACACGTCCAGCATCGGCTGGTTCGGATGGCTCATGCCGGCGTTGTTGACCATGATATCGAGTCGGCCGAAGGCACTGACCGCCTTGTCCACCGCCGACTTCATGTCGGCCGAGCTGCTGACGTCGGTCCGTACGAATTCGGCGCGGCTGCCCTGACCCTGCAATGTCTCCGCCAGTTTCTGACCGGCCTCCACATTGAGATCGGCAATGATGACGCCCGCTCCTTCCTGCGCGAAGACGCGGCATATTTTCTCGCCGAAGCCAGAGGCTCCGCCGGTGACGATGCTGACCTGATTTTCGAGTCTACCTGTTTTCATGGAATAAGAGGTGGGTTGAGGGTGGAGGGCCACGGTCCCTCGTGGCTGAGACAGAGAGATGCGAAGTTGCAGAGGTCGATGTGCCGGCGTTGTCGGGCGTGGTGCGTGCCCGCGGGCACGAGAGACCGTGGCCCTCCGATATCGTCTTCAGCATTCCGCGGCTGGGGCATCGTCTCTTGTGGGTTTGGACTCAAATGCGCTAGTGCGCGGTATAGCCACCGTCGACGGGCAGATTGGTGCCGGTGACGTAACGTGCCGCCTCGCTGAGAAGAAAGATCACCGGTCCGCCAAGATCCCGATCATCGGCCATGCGGCGCAGGAAGGTCTGACGGGCGTAGCGTTCGATGAATTCCGGCGGCTGACCGCTGAGAAAGCCGCCCGGGGAGACGCAGTTCACCCGCACCCCCTGCGGTCCGTAATAGGCGGCAAAAAAGCGCGTCAGGTTGACCATGCCTCCCTTGTGGAAGAAATAATCCGGCAGTGCCTGCATGTTCAGGCCTTCGGAGAGCGTGTAGTCGGGTCCGACCATGCCTTGGATCGATCCGATGTTGACGATGCTGCCACGGGCATTTTCTGCCATCGCATCGCCGATTGCCCGGCTGATCGCGAACAATCCGGTGGCATTCGTCTTCATCGATTCCTCCCAGGCGGTGAGCGGAGCATCGGGTGTCTTCATCGGGCGGGCGACGGCATTGTTGACCAATCCGTCAATGCGCCCGAATCGGGAGATCACCTCGTCCCGCAGGGCGAGCACCGAAGCCTCATCGCCCTGGTCGAGAAAGAAGGCATGAACGCGATGACCCGCCGCCGTTTCCTCGTCGGCGACGATCTTCAGGGCGGCCAGGTTGCGGGAGGCGAGGACCAAGGTGGCGCCGGCAGCGGCGATCTGACGGGCCAGCCCGCGGCCATAGAGCCCCGCGCCGCCGGTGAGAATGACGACCCGGTCGTCGAGTCGAAACGTGTTTTCCTGATCACTCATGGTATCGCGGGTTGCTGGGTGCGCCACGAGCGCAGCGCGGCGAGATTGAAACGAAGGGTTTGAATGCCTTCCTCCAGGGTGCAAAGGGCGTTGGGGCGGCCCTCACAGGCATCCAGGAATGCGTTTGCCTGGGCGATGAACAACTGGTCGCGTTCACCGACGGGAGCCGCCTGCCAGGTCCAGTCTGCGGCACCGAGCGCGCAGGATCCCCAGCGCTGCACATGCAGCTCGACCCGCACCGAGCCCCGTTCGGAGTGAAAATCGAGCCGGGTTTCGCCGACGCTTTGGAATTGGTTGAGCGAATAGCTGACAAGCACGTCGCCATGCCGGGCGGTGACGTTTACCGTGTCCTCGACACTCACGCCAGCCAACACCTGGTGGCTCGCGTCGCAGAAAACACGCGTGGCGGGCCCAGCAATCCACTCCACCGCATTTGCCATGTGGGTGAGGGCGTCCTGAATGGCACCGCCTCCCTGGGCATGATCCCGATAATAGATGTCCCGATAGGCGGGGCGCGCGGTGGGAAAGTGATGACCCGTGTTCACGGCGATGTGCTTCAATGCGCCGAACGCCCCCGACTGCAGGAAATCGCGAGCCTGCACCAGCGCCGGCTGGAAGTGATGAACGTAGGCGACGCCCACAAACTTGCCACTGGCGTCGCGCTGTTTCAGCAGTTCGTCACACCCCGTCAATTCGATGGCCAGCGGCTTTTCGATCAGGACGTGCCGGCCGGCGGCGAGCGCCCGTCCGGACATGGCGAGATGCAGGGGGGCGGGTGTTGCCACAATGACGCCGGTCAGCCCGGCCGTGTTCAGCGCGCCCTGCCAGTCTGCGACCGTCTCGACGCCGTAACGCGCGCCCATGCGTTCGCGTATGGCAGGCGACGTGTCACAGGCGATGACGGTGCAGCGATGCGTTGCAAGAAATGTGCGCACGTGGCGTTCGCCAATGGACCCGCACCCGATTACGAGGAGATGATGTTGGAGGGACATCTGGAAATGGACGCGTTCCCGACGGGGGCGCCTGCGCCCGCGGCGGCATCACGGCTCTTGAGACCGATGGATGCCAGGATGACGCAAAGCCTGCGAACGGGACTGTGATGCTCCGAGTCTGGAGGGAACATGGCGGACGGAAATTCAATTCAAGTGGTGAGATGCCTTGCCCAGTGCATTTGTTTCAAAGTGGTAGATACGGTGCCAAAACGCACACAAAAGAACATTTACACGACGCCGTTCATGCCCAGTGTGGAAGCATGAGTTCGTCAGATCGGAAAGGAAATGCCGATTCCAAGGCTGCCGGCGTCAGGGCCGGGGCAGCGACCGTCGATATCACGCCGTCGGGGAGCGTCTTTTTGTTCGGGTATCCGCATGTGCCCCGTTTCAGCACGGGAGTTCACGATTCCCTGGAGTGCACCGCATTTTATCTCGAGGCGGAGTCCGGGCGGGCGCTGTTCATCTCCAATGACGTGATCTTTTTCGACCGGGATTATGTTTCCGGGATCCGACGCCGGATCTTCGAAGCGACCGGGCTGCCGCCGGAGGCGGTGATGATCTCCGCGACCCATACCCATTCCGGTCCGGTGATGACCAACAACCTGAGCAATGCCGCCGATTCCGTGGTGCCCGAGGCGGATCCAGCCTACTTGGGATGGGTTGCCGACCGCATGTTGCTCGCAGCCCAAACGGCGATTGCGGCGGCGCAGCCGGCCGAACTTGGTCTGGTCGTCGCACGGGCCGAGGGCGTGGGTTCGAACCGACATGTGCCATCAGGGCC
>CAZOXB010000295.1:3752-4052 GCA_964583635.1 uncultured Opitutaceae bacterium
GATCCGGAAGTGCCCGTGTTGGTCGCCCGATCGCTGGCGACAGGGCGCGCGGTCGGGTGCATGATGGTCTATGGCATGCATCCCACGGTTCTGCATGAAGACTCCACCCTGATCAGCGCGGATTTCCCAGGCTTCACCCGGCGCTGGCTGCAATCGCAGGTGTTCGGGCCGGAGTGCCCGGTGGTTTATCATTTGGGCGTCGCCGGCAACCAGAGCCCGCGGCACATGACACGGGCCAATACCTTTGCCGAGGCCCAGCGGATCGGCGAATTGCTGGCGCGTTCCATCAGTTCGGCTCTG
>CAZOXB010000296.1:0-3997 GCA_964583635.1 uncultured Opitutaceae bacterium
TCAGCCTGAATGCCGCAGTTCAATCTTACCAGGGATTGCCCAAATAGCATATATACAGCAGATTACGGATAAAATGGCCCCTCGGGCCGACTCATCCGCAAGGGGCAAGGCTTGAGATTCGCAATGCCTTGGAAATCCGGATTCATCCCTGAAATCCGTGGTTCAACTGCGGTTCTTGGGTTCAATTGATTCGGGTTCGATGTGCTTTCTGCCTGAAGACTTCCGCGGTTTGCGCCGATTCCTTGGTCTGCATGCCGGTACTTGAGCACATCCCCAACGATCGTAGGCTTTACTCCGGGGAGGGGAGTAGTTCTACTTACGATACCCTCATGAACAAGCACCGCGTCGTGCTCATCGAAGACGAAACCGTCTTTCGGGAATTGATGACCTTGGCATTCAGCCGCATGCCAAAGGTGACGGTCGTCGGTGATTATCTTGACGGCAAGGAGGGCTTGGAGGCCTGCTTGCGCGAAAAGCCTGATCTGCTGGTCGTGGATCTGTTTCTTCCCAGCATGCATGGCCTCGATATTGCCAAGGCGGTGCGCGCGAAGCTTCCGTCCACGCGCATCCTTGTGCTGACGAGCCATGCCGAGGAACGGCTGCCGGCCCAGCTCGTCGAGGCGGGAGTGCATGGATTTGTGGCGAAGACCGAGCCGCTCAAGGTCGTGCTCGAGGCGGTGGAAAAGGTGCTGTCGGGCGGCATGTTCTTTTCGTCGAGCACCCCCGTGAAGCCGGCCTTGTCGCCATTGCCCGCCGTGATGCCGGTCCCCTTGAAGCATCCGCTGACCCCGCGGGAAATCGAAGTCGCCGTGGGGGTCGCATCGGGCCTTTCCTCCAAGGAACTCGCGTCGAAATTGAACCTGTCCGTCCGTACGGTGGAAAAGCATCGTGCGAACATCATGGACAAGGTCGAAGTGCGTGAAGTGGCCAGTCTCGTGCGCTGGTGTGTCCAGCAGGGCCTGATCAAGGTTTGACCGAATGGAGGGCCACGGTCCCTCGTGGCCGCAGGGACGCACCACGGCCGGCAACGCCGGCCCATCGGCCCTTGCCTCGTCGCATTTCCGCCATCCCAGCCACGAGGGACCGTGGCCCTCCGCTACTCACCATCCCTGGCGTGGCCCTCCGTTACTCACTATCCCTGGCGTGGGCCCTGCAACCAGGCCCGCAGAGCGCCGGATGCCGCCGTGAATTCATCTTGCAGGGACGCCAACTCGCTGGTCGCCAAAGGTTCGCGCGTTTCCCGGAGTCTAGCTTCCACCGCCCGGCATTGGGCGCCAAAGACTTTGACCCCAACCTGGGCCGAGCTGCCCTTGAGCGCGTGCACCGTCAGGATCTGTTTCTCCAGCGGGAGGGCGGGAAGCCGCTGCAATTCGGCCTGGGTGTGTTCGAGATAAAGTTCAACCAGTGACCGCGTTTCGTCGTCCCCCAGCACCTCCACGAGCTGCTTGATGGCGGCGGAAGGGTTGGACATGCCGACAGCATGTCGGGTGCAGGCGGAAACTGCCAACGTCAATTGTCAGTTAAAATCAATTCCAAGGGGTTTCCCTGGGAATCGATTCGCTCGACATCCGAGGGGCTGTTCCATTGCGTTAAACACGTTGATGAGTCTAAGGTTTATACTCCGGTGGTGGGGTCGTGCGTGCCTCACGGTGATAGCGTTGGCGGGAGGAGCCTTGGCGTCCGCGGGCGGGGAGGCCGAACACGTTGTCGTACGGTTGCCGTTCCTGAATGGATTTCAGTTCGCGGGCTACTACGCGGCGCAGGCGCAGGGATACTTCCGCGAGGCCGGCCTTGATGTCCGGCTGGAACCGACGGGGAGCGGGGGCAATGCGATCGCCGACCTCGTGAGCGGGCGCGCGCAGTACGGTGTGCTTGGCTCCGAGGCCCTGCTCGAGCGCTTGAATGGCAAGCCGCTGGTGCTGGTCACGACCATCTTCCAGCATTCGGGATTCGGTCTGGTGGTCGACGCGAAATCGCCGATACGCACGCCAAGCGATCTCGCGGGGAGGCGGGTGGCGCTTGGGACGGCCCCCCGTGATTCCGAGCTCTGGGCCATGCTGATGCGGGAGGGCGTGCGCCGTGATGCCGTCGAACTCGTGCCCGAGCGCTGGGATGTGAATGAGATTCAGGAGGGCGAAGCCGATGCGATGGCGATTTTCTATGCGAATCGTCCGCAACTGTACACCGATGGGGACAATTTCCGGACCATGCGGCCCTCCAGCTATGGCGTTGACTTCTATGGCGATGGACTTGTCACCACGGAGACCGAGCTGAAGCGGCATCCCGATCGGGTGGAGCGGATGCGCACGGCGGTGATTCGGGGCTGGGTCTTTGCCTTGGCGAATCCCGACTCGATGGTCGATTACATCGCCCAAAACGTGCCGGATCTGCGGCCGGCGCTCACGAGGCAGGGCCTCGTCGAGGAAGCGGTGGCGGTGCGCGAGCTGGTGGTCGCCGATCTGGTGGAAATCGGCCATGTGAATCGCGGCCGATGGGCGGAGATCGCCCGCACTTATGTGAAGCTCGGCCTGGCCAGGGATACTGCGCGTCTTGAGGGATTCATCTTCACCCCGCCCGGACCGGTCAGTTACGCCAGCGCCGTTTTCCAGTGGGCGGCGATTGCCTTCGGAATCCTGGGGCTGATCGGTGCCGGGATCGTCATCTGGAACATCCGCCTGCAGCGCCTTGTGGATCAGAACACCGCCGCGCTGCGTCGTTCGGAGAACCATTTCAGGGAAGTCTTCAACAACCTGCCCGTGGCAACGGTGGAGCTCGATTGCACCGGCGTGCTCGGCCGCCTGCGCGCTTTGAAGGCGGCCGGTGTGGAGAACCTGTCAGCGCACTTTGACGGGAATCCCGGGGTGGTGGATGAATGCATCGCCGCCATCAGGGTCACGGGCTGCAATGCGCGTGCCCTGACCTTCCTTGGCATGAGCGACATCGGCACGCTGACGGCGAGGTTCCCGAACCTCGGGATGCCGGGTCTGCCGGCGGCCCTGCGGCGAATCCTTGAAACGGTGTGGAGCAACCAGCGTTCGACTTCGTGCGACCTCGAGCTGACCGGTTCCCCGGATGCGGGACGACAGACGCTGATGCAATGGACGGCGATTGCGTCGCCGGACGGCCGGCCGGATTGGGCGCGCACCGTGATGGCGATTTCCGATCTGACCGAACAACGCAAGGCCGAGGCCCGGCTGCAGCGGAGCGAGGACCGGTGGGAACTTGCGGTGCGCGGTCTCAATGTGGGCCTATGGGAGTACGATTTCACCACGGAGCGGGCGTTCTTCTCGGATCGCTGGAAGGAAATGCTGGGTTTCCTCCCGGAGGAGCTGACGGCGAGCCGCGAAGAGTTCTGGTCGCGCATCCATCCGGATGATCTGGCCCGCGCACGGCTCGCCATGCAGGCGCACATTGATCATGCGAGCCCCTACTACAATGCCGAGGTGCGCCTGCGCTGCAAGGACGGCTCCTATCTGTGGGTCATGTCGCGCGGGCAGGCATTGTTTGACGCCGCCGGCAAGCCGCAGCGGATCGTCGGTGCGCACACGGACATTTCGGAGCACAAGGAAGCCGAGCGTGCGCTGCGGATGAGCGAGGTCCGGTACCGGGCGCTGTTTGAAAGCGCCGTGGAGGGCGTCTATGAGAGTGAGGCCGACGGCACATTCCGGGCGGTCAATCCGGCCTTGGCCCGCATTCTGGGTCACGCGAGTCCGGCGGAATTGATTGAGCGGGTCGGCAATGGACGCGGTGTGTACCGGCAGCGCGGCCGGCGCCGCGAGTTTCTCGAAGCGCTGGGCTCGAACGACACGGTCACCGATTTCCAGTCGGAGGCGGTGTGTGCGGACGGCACCACGAAATGGATTTCCGAGAATGTGCGCGCCATCCGAGATCCCCAGGGCGAACTGCTGTACCTCCAGGGCTTCGTTTCGGACATCACGGAGCGGCGCCGGGCCGACTCCGCGCTGCGCGCCAGCGAGGAGCGCTACCGCGTCCTCTT
>CAZOXB010000297.1:0-3981 GCA_964583635.1 uncultured Opitutaceae bacterium
CAGAGAAGTACATTTCAGAGAATTGGTCATCTTTCTTCGAGATCGTCGACATAGTTCAACGAGGTGTGCTGCACCATCAGGACCTAATCATAATGCGGAGAACAGGTTGAGAACCTGATCGTCGTGGCAAATGGATTGAGTTTCCATGCCTGGACATCTCTTCGAACAGGCATTTCTATGACTGACCGCGCGTAGAAGGGAAGAATGTAGTTTTCGTGCACCTGTGTGCGCAATACTCGATCGAAACGAAGTGGGCTTGCCTCGAAAGAATGGACATCAGTTCAGGTGGCTTTGATGTCCTTTCTCAGTTGTAGTTTTTCGAATGCCACAGGGGAGAGATATCCAAGGGAGCTGTGGCGCCTCCGTGGGTTGTAAAACGTCTCGATATAATCGAAGATGGCAAGCTCCGCTTCGCGGCGTGTGGTGGGTTGGTTCTCGTCCAGGCCGGTGTCACTTTTGAAGCTGCTCCAGAACGATTCCATGGCAGCGTTGTCGTGGCAATTTTCAGCGCGACTCATGCTGCGGGTCGCTCCGGCGGCGAAGAGAGCTGCGAGGTAGTCGGCGTCAACTTACTGGGATCCACGATCCGAATGATGCAGCCATCCTTCCGGGGGCTGACGCTGCCGCAGGGCGGATTGCAAGGCCGCCAGAGCCAGGCTGGCGTGCAAGGTGGGAGCGCACGCCCAGCCCACTGCGCGACGGCTCCAGGCATCGAGGATGGCGGCCAGGAGAATCCAGCCTTCTCCGGTTTTCAGATGGGTGATTTCGGTCCACCAGATCCGATTGGGGCCGGTCGGCGCGGAGGTCTTCGCGAGCAGGTTGGCCGCCACCGGCCCGGCATGGCGGCGGTCGGTCGTGCGTGGGCGTCGTCGGTTCTTCCTTTTGCCGCGCAGGCCTTGGGAGCGCATCAGCCGGGCGCAGCGGCGCTTGCTTGTGCGCGTGCCGGCCTCCTGCAGATCCTTGAGGATTCGCGGAACTCCATACGTTCCACGACTGGCCTTGTGCGCGACCGCAATCTGACAACCAATCGCCGCATCCTCGCGTTGCCGACTGCTCGGCCGGTTCTGCTGACGACGGTAGCAGCCGCTCGTCGACACCTCCAGCAGTTCGCACAGCACTCGCACGGGCTGCTCGCCCTTCATCGTTTCGACCTGGGCATACCGTTCGCCGGCGTCTCGGACAGCAGCCCCATAGCTTTTTTTAGAGGTTCATCAGGGAACGGCCATGTCCGGAAAGCCAAATCTCGAATACTGACTTTCGGTCAATGTTGCCAAATCGCCGTTCTTTTGCCCCACTTTCAGTCTTTCCTTCATTCATGATCAGCTGCCGTGCACTCAATGAATTCTTTGCCCAA
This sequence comes from uncultured Opitutaceae bacterium, assembly GCA_964583635.1. Taxonomy (GTDB): domain Bacteria; phylum Verrucomicrobiota; class Verrucomicrobiia; order Opitutales; family Opitutaceae; genus UBA6669. The sequence goes on from CAZOXB010000297.1 coordinate 1,355, forward strand.
GGAATGGGAGCAGTCATGGGCAATCCCACATTCCGACACTTTGGACGGTGGACAAATCGCCACCATGACGCCGCCGGCAGACGACCGGCCGATGCCGACAGGATCCCGGGCCCGGGTGGTTTTCACGGGAATCAAACCCGCCTATGTGCACGTTGACTTGGCTCCGGGCCGGTGAAAGCGGCTACGATCTGTTTTTTAACCGCGATGAATTCGATGTCCGGGGTCCAGAAATCCCGCCCGAACATCTGGTCTGGAGCGGCTCCCGGGTGGCGGCGCCACGTGATGCCGATAAGGGCGGAACCTGGCTGTCGTTGAATGAATACGGAATGACGACGGCGTTGCTCAACTACTACCCGGAGGATCCTCCGGCGGCATCGTCACCAGCACTCGCATCCGTTGGACTGACTCGAAGCCGGGGTGAGGTCCCGTGGCTGGGAGCCGATGTGGGGTCCGCAGATTTGCTTGCCGACAAATTGCAATCCTTGGATCTTTCTGTATTTCGTCCATTTCACCTCGTGGCAATCGACACCGCGGGTACGGGCGGCTGGTTCCGCTGGAATGGTTCTTCCCTGCAGAGCGACAAGGCGCCGGCCTTCCTGACATCATCGTCGCATGACACGCTTCTGATTGAGGCCGCCCGTAAGGAACGATTCAAACAACTGAGGGAGCACACTGCGGCAGCGCTGGGTGCGCTGCACCGCCATCATGATGGCGCTTGCGGAGCGGAATCGATCTGCATGCGGCAGGAACAAGTGCGGACTCGGAGCATCTGCACGGTTGTCGTGCGCCCGGGCTTGCGCCAGTTGACCTATGAAAAGGTGGTTTGGGATGAGCGGAAGGAAGACGTGCCGGCCTCCTGGGTTGTTTCGCTCTGAACTGGGATTCAGCGTGTGATTTCCGAATCAGTCACCTCCCATTTTTCCAGCGGTTCTCTCTGGCTGGCGCTGATTGGCCTGGCTCTGGCGACGCTGCTCAGTGAAGACCTGACGTGCATTGGTGCGGGGCTGCTGGTGGCGGGCGGCAAGGCTCCCTTCTGGCCTGTGCTGATTGCGTGCATGATCGGGATCTTCCTTGGCGATATCCTGTTGGTCGCGATTGGCCGCACGCTGGGGCGTCCCCTGTTGGACATGCCCTTGGTACGCCGCCGGGTGGCGCCCGAACGGATCGAACGGGCGGAACGATGGTTCAAGACTAAGGGTGGGCGGCTGGTGCTGGCCACGCGTTTCATGCCGGGCATCCGTCTGCCCGCCTACCTCGCGGCGGGCATGCTGCGGGTGCCCTGGATGCCGTTCATCGGTTGGTTCGCGCTCGGTTGTGTCCTTTGGACGCCGCTCTTGGTGGGGGCAACAGTCTGGGCCGGTGAGACGCTCTTGACGTTGTTTCGCGCGTGGGAACGCACAGTTCCGCTGCTGTTGGGCGCAGGTGTCCTGATCTGGGCCCTGCTCAAACTGGGAATCCGGCTGGCCTCCTGGCGTGGCCGCCGGCTTCTGCTGTCGCGATGGCGCCGCCTGACGCGGTGGGAGTTTTGGCCGTTTTGGGCGGTATATCCTCCGGTGTTTGCCTACGTGTTATACCTCGGGCTGCGTCACCGATGCCTTACCTTGTTCACCGCTGTGAACCCGGGCCTCGGTGCCAATGCCGGCCTGTCGGGTGGGTCCAAGGCGGAAATCCTGCGCGGCTTGAACGGAATCCACAAGGGCGTGGCCCGTTGGACCACGATTGAGCCCGGCAGGGCCGTCGACCGCGCGGATGCCGTGGACGCGTTCATGAATTCCCACGGGCTCACGTTTCCCGTGGTGCTCAAACCGGATGTTGGAGCAGGCGGGGTGGGGGTGGTCATCGCCCGCGATCGCGAGACCGTCCTTCAAAAGGTGACGGAAGACGAGGGAAGGCTCATTGCCCAAGACTACATCGACGGAGTCGAATTTGGGATCTTCTACCTCCGGCACCCAGCCGAGGCCTGCGGACACATTTTTGCCATCACCGACAAACGCAGGGTCTCCGTGCAGGGCGACGGCGTCCGCACGCTGGAGGCACTCATTCTTTCCGATGATCGGGCCGTTTGCATGGCCGCATACTTCCTTGGAAAATTTGCCTCCCGGCTGGACGACGTGCCCGCAGCGGGAGAATCCGTGCCGCTCAGTGATCTGGGTACCCAGAGTGATGGAGCCGTGTATCTCGATGGCCGGGATCTCGAGACACCCTCGCTGCGCGAAGCGATTGACCGTATCAGCAGCACCTTCTCCGGATTCTATTTTGGGCGTTACGATGTGGTGTCAGCCAACGCCGCGGCCTTCCAGCGGGGGGACTTCACGATCATCGAGCTCAGCGGACTCGGCTCAGTTCCGACCAGCATGTACGATCCGCGTCATTCCGTCTGGCACGGATGGCGCCAGCTCTTCCGGCAGTGGCGATGGGCGTTCCGAATCGGAGCAGCCAACCGGAAACAAGGCGCCCGGGTCCTTGCCCTCCGGCATGTCTGGCAGTTGTTCGGCTGACGTACACCGGATGCCCTGACTCGCGTCGAATCGGGAGGAGCGACCTCAAAAAAAAGGAGTCCAGCGCGCATTTCGTGCGCGACAGACGCGGAAAAAAACTTCTAGTTTGAAGGCTTGGGGCGTTGGGCT
>CAZOXB010000298.1:0-3918 GCA_964583635.1 uncultured Opitutaceae bacterium
AAATGCTGGCGGTGCGTTATCGCTGGACGGTCGATCCGGCCTGGCTCGTCTGGCTGCCGGGCCTGGTCGTCGGATTGAATGTCACCGCCCAGGCGGTCGCTGCCCCCGGTGACGAGGTGTTGTGCCTGACGCCGGTTTATCCGCCCTTCATGACGGCGCCGAAGAATTCGGGCCGGGTGCCCGCGACGGTGCCGTTGCGGCTCAACCCGCGGGAGCGTCGCTGGGAAATCGACTGGGAGGGATTGGAGAGGGCGGTGACGCCGCGTACCAAGGCGTTCTTTCTCTGCAATCCGCACAATCCCGTGGCGCGGGTTTTCACCCGGGCGGAGCTGGAGCGGATCGCGGATTTCTGCCTTCGCCACAATCTGGTGCTCTGCTCGGATGAGATCCACGCGGATCTGGTCCTCGATCCCGCCCTGGCGCACGTGCCGACCGGCACGCTCGGAGGGGAGATTGCCCGGCGGACGATCACCCTGCTGGCGCCGAGCAAGACGTACAACGTGCCCGGACTCGGGTGCTCGCTGGCGGTCATCCCGGATGCGGATCTGCGGCGGCGGTTTGTCGCTGCGACCGCCGGGATCGTGGCGGAAGTCAACCTGCTGGGATATGTCGCCTGCGAGGCGGCCTTCCGGCACGGCGAGCCTTGGCGGCAGGCGCTGCTGGCGACATTGCGCCGCAACCGTGATGCGGTGGTTGATTTTGTGACCACCCGACTGCCGGGAGTGGAAATTGAGGCGCCGATCGAGGCCACCTATCTGGCATGGCTGAAGGTAAAGGAACTCGGATTGCGTGATCCCGTCGCGCATTTCGAGACTCATGGGGTGGGCTTGAGCGAAGGGCGCTACTTTGGGGCGGCGCCAGGGGAGTATGTCCGCCTCAATTTCGGATGCCCCCGGAAAACCCTCGACGAGGCACTGGCGCGTCTTGGGCGCGCGGTCCAGGCGGTGCGTCGCTGAGGTGCCTTCGCTGCCTGCCCGGCAGGAGGGGATGGTTTCCTGACGGGTGGGAACGGTTCGCACCTTGAGTTCCTGGAGCAAATGCCGCTTCCTTCCCGGCAACCGCCGTGCGCATCGGATCGCATACCTTGTCGTCCTCCCTGTTTCTGTCGCCCCTGGCAGGTTATACGAACCTGCCCATGCGCCTGACCGTGCGTTCCCTGGGCGGGCTTGGCTGGGCGACCACCGATCTGGTCAATGCGCGGTCGCTGCTGGAACGCAACCGGGTGGCCCTGCAACTCGTGTCCACGGCACCCGGCGACGAACCGCTGGCGATTCAGCTATTCGGATCGGTGCCTGAGGAAATGCGGGATGCCGCGGTCATGTGCGAAGCCATGGGCGCCCATTCCGTGGATATCAACATGGGTTGCCCGGTGAAAAAGGTCGTCAGGATCGGAGGCGGATCCGCGATGATGACGGAGTTGGCGCGCACGGCGGATCTGGTGCGCGGCATGGTGAATGCGGTGAAGATTCCGGTCACGGCCAAGATGCGGCTGGGGTGGGATGATGACAACCTGACGGCTCCTGACCTGGCGCGCGTGTTGGAGGACGTGGGCGTGGCGGCGATCTTTGTGCATGGGCGCACGCGGGCGCAGGGCTTCACCGGTTCGGTCAATCTTGCGGGGATCCGCGCCGTTGTGGAGGCGGTGCGCAGTATTCCCGTCATTGGCAATGGCGATGTCACGACTCCCGAGTCGGCGCGCCACATGATGGACGAGACCGGTTGCGCCGGGGTGAGCATCGGTCGCGGTGCGTTCTACGATCCGTGGATTTTCCGGCGGACGGACCACTACCTGCGCACCGGTGAGTTGCGGCCCGAGCCTGGATTTTCCGAGCGTGTTGCGGTGATGCGTGCGCATTTTGACCGCTACTGCCAGTTCTTCGGCGAGGAACAGGGCGCGCGTTTGTTCCGCAAGGTGGCGCCGTGGTATTCGAAGCGGTTTGGCCCGGCCAAGGACTTCAACCGCCGGATCATTGGCATCACCTCGCGGGCGGATTTCGAGTCGGCACTCGGCGAGTACATCACATGGCGCGCGCCGTTCTGTGATGCCGAGGGCAACCTGCTGCCGCGTTTTGAGCCTGGTCCGCTGACCCCGTCGTTCATGCTGCGGGAAGATGAGAATGATCCCGCAGTGCTCGTGCGGTCCGCCATCCCGGTGCCCAAGGGCCCGGTTGAAGTTTGGTAATCTTTTCGATCCATGCCTGAAGTCATTGCTTCCCCCGCCTCCCATTTCTGGGCGTTGATCCTGGGCACTTTCCTGTCGTTGCTGCCCATCATCAACCCGTTCGCCGCGTCGCCGGTGTTTCTCGCGATCACGGAAGGGGACGACGATGTGCAGCGCGAGCAGCAGGCGCGCCGGGGCTGTGTTTTCATGGTGCTCATCCTTGTCGGGTCGCTGGTGGGCGGAACGTTCATCATGAATTTTTTCGGGATCTCGATTCCGGGGCTGCGCATCGCGGGAGGCTTTGTGGTGGCGGGGATCGGCATGGGGATGCTGTCGCCGCCGAAGTCCGGCCCCCATGAGGCCCGCGAACGGGAGGCGGCGCAGGCGAAGGATGACATTTCGTTTTCGCCGCTGGCGATGCCGATGCTGAGCGGCCCGGGCTCCATTGCCGTGACCATCGGCTTCACCTCGCTGGCGAAACACCCGCTCGATTATGTGGCCATCATCCTCGGTATCCTGATGGTGGCGCTGGTCAGCTATGTGGTGCTCCGCCTCTCCGTGCCCATCGTGCGCCTGATTGGGGTCAACGGCATGAGCGCGCTGACCAAGATCATGGGTTTTCTGCTGCTCTGTGTGGGAATCCAGTTCATGGTCAACGGTGCCATCGGCATCGCCACCGACCCTGAACTCCTTCACGAATTGCACAACCCGCCGGCAAAGGGCTCCTGAAGTCCCGGCGCGGCGTGATAGGATGCTCGCCGCCTCCCTTGGTGCGGACTCAGTTCTTCCGGTTGTTTTCAGTTTCCACTTTGGCGAGGGCGCTCTCAGCGGCGTCAAAGCGGATCAGCGCGGTGGCGTCCCGGAGGCGGAGGTCGTTTGCCAGTCGCTCATAATGCGCGGCCTTGGCGCGGGCGACGCGCAGCATCCGGTTGCGATCCTTGTCCGAGCGGTAACCCGGGCGGAGTTTCAAGGCCTCGAGCCGGTCTGCACGCGTGGAATAGAACGGGGCGGCGACAGTTGCGGCCCAGCTGGCTGTCTCCATCAGCATCCGGCCCTTCCGCAGTTCGGCAAAGAGTGACTCCTGTTTCTTCAGGAGCGCTGTTTCCAGGAGATCCGTTCGCGGGGAAAAGGTCTTCTCGAGGGCAAGCTGGTCGCGAAAAATGTAGTCGTAGCGGGGGGCGATGGCGACCGCTGCCGCGCAAAGCACCGCTGTCGCCGCGACCGCCAGCGTCAGGCGGCCCTTCTGGCGGACGGCGCGTATCCGTGGATCCGGAGGCAGGGCGAGGATCCAGCCGAGACCGAATCCCGAAATGAAGCCGCCGATGTGCGCGGCGTTGTCGATCTGGGGATGGACAAAACCGTAGAACAGGTTGTAGCCCGCGAACAGCAGGACGCTCTTCAGGACGGGCCGCAGGACGATGGAGGGGGTGGAGGAGCGTTCCTTGAGGAGAAAACCCAGGAGGGCGCCGAAGACCCCGAAGACCGCTCCCGACGCCCCGGCGCTCCAGGTGCGATCTTGATGCCAGAGCAACGAGGCGAAACCCGCGAGGATGCCGCTGGCAAGATAGGCGACGGTGAAAGGCAGGCGCCCCAACAGGCGCTCGACCGTATGCCCGGCGTCGAACAGCACCCACATGTTCAGGGCGAGGTGAACGATGCCGTAATGCACGAACATCGCCGTGATCAGCCGCCACCATTCGCCCTGGGTCGTGGCGGCGCCGTTGTTCGCCGCAAATTCGATGTAGGGCCGCATGCTG
>CAZOXB010000299.1:0-3900 GCA_964583635.1 uncultured Opitutaceae bacterium
CCATGTCCACGTTTTCAGCCCGGATGGTGCCTGGGTGAGTTTCACCTATGAAGACGAGGTGTTGGCGCGCCTCGGAAGTTCCCTGACCGCCGCCCACGACCTGAATCAGCGCAATGTCGGGGTCGCTGTGCCCGACGGTCCGGTGCGAGTCGGAAACAGCCATCCACGCAATCATGATGGCGAGTGGTTCTCGGTGGTGGTGACTCGCACTGTCAACCGGCCACGGGCGGGTTCGGACGAGATCTCGCGCGCTTGTGAAGAAGGCTGGGTGGGAAACGATGGCTATCTGGCATCCGATGGCAGGCGCCAGCGGAAGGCCTTGGCGTTCCAAGGCACCGTGACCTCGCGCACCGGCACACCTCACACCGAAGTGTTCATCGTCGATCTTCCCGACGTTCTGACGACTCCGGGAGCGGCTCCCTTGGAAGGCACCGCCACCACGCGGCCCGCACCGCCCCGGGGTATTGTGCAGCGACGCCTCACCTTCACCGACGATCGCGCCTTCCCCGGCCTGGTCGCCGCCCCGCGTCACTGGTTGAGGAGCTCGCCAGACGGTGAGCAGATCGCCTTTCTGCTCAAGGACGAGCGCGGCGTCACGCAACTGTGGAGTATTTCTCCCCGAGGCGGGCAGATGCGGCAAATCACGCAAAATCCGCACGATATCGCCTCGGCGTTCACCTGGAGCCCGGATGGCCGCCTGATCGCGCACGTGATGGACCGCAGCGTATGTGTCACCGACCTGGCCACAGGCAAAACATCCCGTCTGACACCCCGCCACAACGATCCGGCGGATGCCCCCAAACCCTTTGCCTGCGTGTTTTCACCTGACGGCCGCTCCGTGGCGTATACCCGCAGCATCCCGAGCTCCGACGGACGATTCGACCAGATCTTTGTCACCACGCTTCCCTGACCCACCCGCTCTTTAACCTGCCTCTCCTTTTTAACCTGTTCCTATAAAAACCCCTCAATACCGATGATTTCACCACGGAAACCGTAAAAGGCATTAGTCCCGGATCTGCCTTGGTTTGATTCTGTGTATTCCGTGTACTCTGTGGTCCAAACTCCGGAATTTTTAACCAGTAGAGTACACGGAATACACGGAGTAGAAAAAGACAGACCCCTGACCTCCGACCTCTTTTTCCAACTTGTCCCTATCTGGCATTTTTAACCTGTCCCCATGAAAACCCTCTCCTGCTTCTTCGCGACGATCGCCTTGGCCTCCCTTCTCATGGCAGCGCCCCATCACCCCGCACTGCTCTTGCACGAGTTCATCTACGAAAAGGCTCCCTACCCGCAATGCCATGCTTCGACCATCGTCGAAACCAGTGAAGGAAACTTGGTGGCGGCGTGGTTTGGAGGGACCAAGGAGAAGAATCCCGACGTGGGAATCTGGGTGTCCCGCCTGGAAAACGGCCAATGGACGCCGAGCGTGGAAGTGGCCAATGGCGTGATCGACTCCACCACACGCCACCCGACCTGGAACCCGGTGCTCTTTCAGCCGCGGGGCGGTCCTTTGATGTTGTTCTACAAAGTCGGCCACACACCACAAACCTGGTGGGGCATGGTGATGACCTCGCGGGACGAGGGCAGGACCTGGAGCAAACCCCAGAAACTTCCCGGCACGTTCCTTGGTCCGATCAAGAACAAGCCGGTTCAACTGGCAAACGGCACGATTCTATCACCCACCAGCATCGAGACCCCGACCCAGCCCAGCCGCTGGCAGGTGTATTTCGAGCGCAGCGTGAACGGTGGGGAAGCGTGGACCGCCACGCCCTACGTCAACGACGGGATCGAGGTCACCGCCATCCAACCGAGCATCCTCCTGCTCGGAGGTGACCGCCTGCTTGCATTGGGGCGCACGGGGAAGGGCAGGCTCTTCGAGGTCCGCTCGGACGACGCCGGGCGCACGTGGGGCCAGTTCAAGCTCACGTCCGTCTTGAATCCCAACTCCGGTACCGACGCGGTCACGTTGCAGGACGGCCGCCACTTGCTGGTCTACAATCCCGTGGCCAAGGGCCGGACGCCCTTGACGGTCGCCGTTTCCAAGGACGGCTCAGCCTGGACACCCGTGCTCACGCTGGAGGATCAACCAGGCGAGTATTCGTATCCGGCAATCATCCAGTCCAAGGACGGCCGCGTCCATGTGACCTACACTTGGAAACGGGAGCGCGTGCGCTACGCGGTCATCGATCCCAGCCGGCTGTAAAATTTCAAATTGAGATCTCCAGATGCCCTCATGAAATTCATGCGGTGATCCGGAAGGCGGTCGACTCGCGGGTCGCCGTCGCGCTGAAACGGTAGTGCGGGCGCCTCCGCCACGAACAGCTACTTCGTCCAGTTCACATTGCCTACTTCGGAAATAGGCACGCAGGGGAGGAACGCACCGGGGACGGGGTCGTAATGGAGAATATTTTTGCCCACCTCCTCGGACGTGTAGTAGCCGAGCACCGTCAGTTCGCGCATCTGGTGGAAAAACGTGCGCTGCCGTTTCTCGGAATCCTTGGCGACCGCGGTGAGCAGGGCATCCTGTCGCGACGAATCGAGCTCCGCAAAATTCTTCCCATGGGTGCTCTGGCTGCGTTTCTCCAGGTCCGCCAGGCCATCTGCGATCACCTTGCGATCCTCGAGGGTCATGTACCCGCTGTACATGAGATCCAAAAACGCCGGCACCCCCACATCGATGGCGCCCGGGGTGTCGGTGCGCGGAATGATCCGCTCCGCCACCGCTGAAACGGTATCCAGCTCGGAGTCCGTGAAACTTGATGCGTTGGCCGGGCCAGGCGCGCGCTGCTTCCGCGCACCGAGGACGTTCTCGACCAAGGCGGGCGATAGCGCCACCCCCAGCATCAGGGCGGCGCGTCGGATGGCCTCGCGGCGGGTGAGGCCGTCGACGGCTGAAGAGGCAGGACGGACCGGGGAAAGCTTGTCGGAATTCATGGGCGGCCGATCAGAGATTCTGTTTCTTGAGTTCGCTCACCGCGTGGTCGCAGGCACGTGCGGTGAGGGCCATGTACGTGAGCGACGGGTTGACGCAGGACGATGATGTCATGCAGGCACCGTCGGTAACGAACACGTTCGGCACCGCATGCACCTGGTTCCACTTGTTAAGCACGGAGGTCTTGGGATCGCGACCCATCCGGGCGGTTCCCATTTCGTGAATGCAAAGGCCCGGAGCCAGAGGATCGTCGAACGGGGTGATGTCCTTCAGGCCTGCCGCCTCGAGCATTTCCATGGCCGAGGTTTTCATATCTTTGCGCATGGCATATTCATTTTCCTTCCACTCGCAGTCAAAGGTCACCGTGGGCTGGCCCCACTTGTCGCGCACCTTCTCGTTGATATACATCCGGTTTGCGTGATACGGCAGGCACTCGCCCCATGAACCGATACCCATGCGCCAGGGACCCGGTGCGATGAGATCGACCTTCATCGCGGCACCGAAATACGCGAGTTCCTTGATTCCCCGGGACCAGTCCGTGCGGTTGGCGGAACCTTGGTACCCGAAGCCGCGGACATAATCCTTGCGCTGCGACTTCCGGTCGAGATTGCGGAAGCGGGGGATATACACGCCGTTCGGCCTGTTCCCCTTGTAAAACATGTCCGCGAATTCGTCCGACACCCCATTCGCACCCACCTTGAAATGGTGATCCATGAGATTGTGGCCAAGTTCGCCACTATCGTTCCCCAAACCGTTCGGAAATCGATCCGATTTCGAATTCATGAGAATGAAGGTCGACGCGACCGCCGAGGCGCAGGTGAAGATCACCTTCGCGTAGAATTCCATGACCTCGTTGGTCTCCGCATCGATCACGCGCACCCCTTTGGCGAGTTTCCTTTCCGGATCGTAGATGATCTACTTGACGATCGAGAAAGGCCGCAGCGACAGGATTCCTGTAGAATAAG
>CAZOXB010000300.1:0-3893 GCA_964583635.1 uncultured Opitutaceae bacterium
GCAAAGATCCGTCCGATCGGTCCGATCCGTCGGATCAGTCGGATCCGTCCGATCTCTTCTCCCATGCCCGAACCCCGCAAAAAACTGCGCCCGAGCGGCGGCTACCGGAAGACCGCGAGCTTCCAGACGGCCACGCTGGTCTACGACGCCACGGTGTGGTTCTGCGAAAAGTTCCTGGATGCGCGCTCGCGCACGGTGGACCAGATGGTGCAGGCGGCGCGCTCCGGTCGGCAGAACATCGCCGAGGGCAGCCGCGCGGCCGCCACCAGCTCGCAAACGGAGCTGCGCCTCGTCAACGTCGCCCGCGCCAGCCTCGAGGAGCTTCTCCTCGATTACGAGGACTACCTGCGCCACCGCCACCTGCCACAGTGGGCTCCCGACGGCCCGGAGGCCTCGGCGGTGCGCCGGGTGGCGGCGCAACTGCGCCGCAAAGATCCGTCCGATCGGTCCGATCCGTCGGATCAGTCGGATCCGTCCGATCTGACCGATCTCACGGACCAGCAGCGCTGGGCGCTCTACGCCCGCTGGCTGGAGCATGTCGACCCCGCGGTGCGGGCCAACGCTACGCTCTGTCTCATCCACCAGGCGAACTACCTGCTCGACCGCCAGATCGCGGCGCTGGAGCAGGGCTTCATCCAAGGCGGCGGCTACTCGGAGCAGCTCGCCACCGAGCGGCTGCGGCGGCGCCGGCAAGATCGGGCAGATCGGTCGGATCCGACCGATCGGTCAGATCCGTCCGATCAGACTGAACTCAAGCCCCCGCCCTGCCCCAAATGCGGCAGCCTCATGGCGCTGCGCACGGCAAAGGCCGGCAAGACCCCCGGCTCCCAGTTCTGGGGCTGCACCCGCTACCCCGACTGCAAGGGGCTGGCGCCCCTCTGACCAAAGATCCCTGCGCCCCGCAGACCTCGCCGACTGGGGGGGATTGACCGCCCCATCGCGCTGAGCTGAGCCCACCCCTTGACCCAGGGGGCCGCCGAGGGCGCGCACTCCACACACGCCCTGCGTGCTATTCGTCGTCCGCTTCAATCTCCGGAGGCTTGATTTCCCGCAGCAGGCGAGCGAGTTCCCCCTGGGTGGGGTTGCGGATGGAAAGCACCGTCAGGAACGACTCCCCCGCCGGCAGCGTGACTTTGGTCCGCGTATCAGGCGCAAGGCCCAGCAGCACCACGGCCAGGGGCGAGTTGTGCGGCAGGCATTCGATTCCCGACTCGGGATCGCTCGCCGTCTCCCCGTGGGTCGTCACGAGAAACGTGAAACGATGCTTCCGCTTCGTCACGGCATCCTCCTTTTCGATCCGGCACACATGCCCGAGCTGCACGGTGTCCGTCGGCTTGTGGAACCAGGTGGCGGGATCGACTTCGATGAAGGTGTTGCGGGCGACAAAACGGTCGAGTGCAGTCATCTTGCGGTCCACCACGCGAATCGCATCCTTGGCCGCCTTGAAACCGAAATTCTCGCGCAGGTCCCCCTGGCTGTGCGCCTCGATCTTGTCCTGAACGAGGGCGGCGCGCTTGATCTTCAGCGCCTCGAACTCCTCCGCCAGCACGCGGTTGTAACCCGGTCGCACATAGATCGTCATGGCCTGGGGCGCAGGGATGTGAAAAATCCGTTTTCGGGAGATGGGCATGATCCTTCTCAGCCTGTACGGCACACCGGAGAGATGAAAGCCAATCCGCTTTCCACTCCGCGCATTCTGGGCAATCCGTGACCCAAACCTCAGAGATAAACTACGGCGTAGACAGAAGCGGAGGGATGATGCGGGACGGCCTGAAGGCCGGACCCCGAACACGAGCTCAGTCCGTCCACTGCGTAAGCACCTTGCGCTGCGGCGTCGGCCACCATTGCTCCAGGCGGCGGGCCAGACGAGCCACCACTTCGGGGTGGCTCGAGGCGAGGTAGCGATTTTCGTGCGGGTCGGCGAAAAGGTCGAAGAGCTGCGGACGTTTCTCTTCGCGGGGACTCGCCCACGCGTAACGACCGCTCAACCCACCGTCGTAAGTCCCGCGTCATGCCTTGAGTGAAGCCTCCACGCTGGTAGGTGCCTTCCCACCACTTGCCGGATTGGTGACTGATGTAGCCACGGATGGCGAGAAGCTTGGGCCGCGTGGGATGGGCGTCGATATGCGAGATCAGCTTCTCGCGCAGCTGCTGGTACTCCGGCGGTTGCTGGTTCTTCTTTCCATCCAGGACGGAAATCGGCGTTGTGAAACAATGTTCCCACTTAACAAGATTGCGCGGGCTGCAGGATATCGTGGGATAATGGCCACCTCTACCCAGGTCGTTTCCACCTTATGAATACTCGTTTTCCACGGCTGATCCTCACGGCGTTGACAGGACTGGTCGCCTTGCCGCTCTTCGCCCAGGCGGCGCCTCCGCCCAATATCCTGATCCTGCTGGTCGATGATCTCGGACAACGCGATATCGGCGCCTACAATCCGGGGACATTTTACGAAACGCCCAACATCGATCGGCTGGCCGCCGAGGGGGTGTTGTTTCGTGACGGCTATGCCGCCAACCCTGTCTGTTCGCCCTCACGGTACAGTGTCATGACAGGGAAGCATCCGACGCGAGCCATGTTGACCAACTGGCTGCCCGGACAGCGCACGGAGCGTTTTCGGGACGCGCCGATTGTCGAGAACATGGAGCTTTCCGAGGTGACCATCGCGGAGATGCTGCGCGGCGCGGGCTACCGCACCGCCTTGGTGGGCAAATGGCATTTGGGAGAGGACGAGACCCATTGGCCCGAGCACCAGGGATTCGACATCAACATCGGCGGGTGGTCCATGGGACGGCCGAGCAGCTACTTTTCCCCTTACAAGAATCCCCGCCTGAAGGATGGTCCGAAAGGCGAATATCTGCCTGTTCGCCTGGCCAACGAGACCTCGGCGCTTCTGCGCCAGTTCCACGCTGAAAAAAGCCCCTTTCTTCTCGTCCACTCCTTTTACGAGGTTCACGGTCCTTTTCAGGCGCCGGATGACCTGGTGGAAAAATACCGCCGCAAAGCGGAGCGTCTTGGCTTGGAGAACAAATTCGGCGAGGAAGCCCAGTACCACTATAAGAACGACCAGAAGCGAAGAGTTCGGGAAGTGCAGAACCATGCGGTCTACGCGGCGATGATGGAGAGCTTGGATCGCGCCGTCGGCACGATTCTCGGAACGCTCAAGGAACTCGGGCTCGATCAAAACACCTTTGTGGTCTTCGTCTCGGACAACGGAGGCCTTTCCACCGCGGAGGGAACCCCGACCTCGAATCTCCCCTGGCGTGGAGGTAAGGGATGGGTGTACGAAGGTGGCATCCGCGTCCCCTTCATCGTCAAAAGCCCCACCACAATGTCCCGCGGCGGAGTGGTCAATTCCACGCCGGTGATCACCACCGACCTGGCGCCCACTCTTCTGGCATTGACCGGTGCCAAGGCGCCTGCGGGTGTCCGCTTCGACGGGATAAATTTTCTTCCCCTGCTCTCTTCTTCGCGGAGGGAAAACAAGGTACGCCCTCTCTTCTGGCACTATCCGCACTATTCCAATCAAGGAGGGTTCCCCGGCGGAGCGGTGCGCGAAGGGAAATGGAAATTGATCGAAAACTACGAGGACGGCTCAGTCGCCCTCTATGACTTGGAAAAGGATCCTGGTGAGAAAAACGACCTGGCGACCAGCCAGTCTGACCGCGTGAACACGCTGCGAACCAAGCTGCACGCCTGGTATGTGGAAACGGGCGCGAAGTTCCTGCGCCCCGGAAAGGCTGGACAGCAACCATGGGCTCCCAGCACCGAGTAAAGCCCCCGAACCTGACGCGCATGAAACGAATCGTCTGGAAACACCTGGGAATCCTTTTCCTTTCGCCGGTCTTTACGTCTGCGCTTCTCCCGGCGCAGCCCGCACCGCCGCCCGCCT
>CAZOXB010000301.1:0-3888 GCA_964583635.1 uncultured Opitutaceae bacterium
TCAAACCAGACGGATGAGCGTTTCCACGTGCGATGACATGCCAGACTCAAGTGCATCAAAGTCAGTAGCTTATGTTTCCAACGATTCTGGACGATGCCGGCGGGAAGCCTACACACCGTTCTCACCCCCGGCCATTGCCATTGGGTGAATCCGCCCAGACGATGAGCCAGCCACTGTCCTGATCGACATAGACGAGGGTTGAGGCGGCGTTGTCGGCTTGGACAAACTCGGCGCGGGCGATCGCGCCTCCGGAGGGGAAGGGGGCGGGAAGGGACTGCCGCAGGTAGGCGATGAAGGCGATGGCAGCGGCTGCTCCCAAGGCTGCGGTGCGAATGCCCCAGTACAACCACGGGGTCATCGCTGGTTTGCCGGCGGCAACACGGTTGCCCCGCCCGGCGCGGAGGCGGTCGCGCAGGGTCAGCCACTCCTCGCGGGCGGAAGGGACGGAAACGGCGGCGTGGGTTTGTTTCAAGGCCACCGTCGCGGCGGAAAGCAGGGCGCGTTGCCGGCGGCAGTCCGGGCACTCCGCCGCGTGCGCCTCCAACTGCGCGAGCCTGGTGGCATCGAGGGTGCCATCCGGCTCGCTGAGCAGCAGGGCTTCGATCTGGCGACAGGTGGACATGACGTCGGCAGGCGCTTGAACGGTTTCAGGCGGGGCGGGGATGATCAGTAGCGACCGGGGCCCCGGGCGATCACACGGTCGTCACCACGGCCATGTCCGTGTCCGACCCAAATGCGTTCCGTCCGCGTTTCGTAGCAACCGCCAACCTGGCGTCGTACCCGCCGGCCACAGGAGTCAACGGTGACAACCCAGCGGACGGGAACCCAGACACGACGGCTGACGGTTTCCCAGTAACCATGCGAATGGCCGCCCACGACAACGACCTCGGGTTCCGGAGGGCAGACGACAACCGGGGCCGGACCGTGGTCATGACGATCCAAATGGGAGCCCAGAATGATGCCGCCGATGAAGCCGCCGACCGCGGCGGCGACTTTGTCGCTCCGATTGCTCGCCTGAGCGGGCAGGGCCAGGGCGGCGATCGTGGCGATCGTGGCAGTGACAGTGAGAAGCTTGTTTTTCATGATCTTGATGGGTTCGCTCCTTGGGACGAATCTCGCCGGCGTTTTATTCGGGCGAATATTGATAATGCGGAAACCGTTTATGGATAATCGGATGAGAAATAGATCGATGTGGTTGTGATATCATCGTGAAGTGACAATGATGGCATAGACCTCACCGTCCCGGCCGGTTCCGGGTCCACCCAGGATCGCGGGCACCCCGGGTCGGAGCGAAAGGCCGGTCTGCATCAGGATGCGGTTCCCCTGCTGCCAGGTGACATCGACGCGTCCGGACTTTTCATTTGCGATTTCGAGTCGGAGCGAATGTCCGCCACCCAGGCCGATCTGGCCCTTGCCTGGGGGAGATAAGTGCGCGCCGCCCTCGCCGATCAGTCGGAAGCTCTCGAAGCGCAGGATGCGCCGCAGGTTTGCCTCGTACGGTTTCAGACGCGCGTCCGAGGGCCCGGGACTCTTGGAGGCTGTCACGAGCAGCGCAGAAATGTCTGCGGCGGAGCTGCGGGCCGGCAATGCCAGGGAGGTGAGGGCGAAGAGTGAGAGAAGGAGGGCGGTCAGTCGCATGTCAGATCCTTGAGTTCATGGAGAAGGAGTCGGCGGGCTTGGTGAAGACGGGACATCACCGTGCCCACCGGGCAGTCAAGCGTGGTGGCAATTTCGGCGTAGGATAGACCCTCAATCTCCCGCAAGGCGAGCACGGCGCGAGGCATGGGTGGCAGGGATGCCATGGCCTTCTCGATCCGTTCGCGGTGTTCCCTCTGGGTGGCGTGTTCGCGGGGCCCCGGGCCGGGTTCAGGAACTTCAGTTTCGACAAGCGAGTCGTTTTCCAAATCGGATCGGGCAAAGGGAAGGAAGCGGTCGAACCACCGTCGTCGCCTGCGCAGATGATCGATCGCCCGCCGGGTTGCCAGCGGGAAGAGCCAGGTCGAGAATCGCGCGTCGCCGCGAAAGGACGCCAGCTGTTTCCAGACAGTCAGCCAGATCTCCTGACACAGGTCCCGGGCATCCTCCTCGTTGCGCACGATGGCGACGACGCGGCGGAATACCTTTTCGTGGTGCAACTGCATGAGATCGCCGAAGGCACGTTCGTCGCCACCGCGTGCGCGCTCAATCAGGAGCCCTTCGGCGGAGGGGGCGTCACAATCCGGGAGTTCGTTGGCGGAGTCGGCCATGCAGGCTGGCGACAGTGTGGAAGGTGTGGCGAAGTCGGCAAGGCGTCCGATGCCTGGCTGCTTCATTGACTCCTTTCCGGGGAGAGTGTTGCCGCTTCCTTCGCGTCCGAATCCGGAGGTTCAGGTCGCCGGCGGGTGAATTCGCGGCGGTCGGTTTGATTTTGGCTGGTTATGCCGGGTGGCTGGGCTAGAAGGAACGCATGCATCCCGTCAATCGACGCCAGTTTCTCGGTACCGTTGCGGCAGGCGCTGCCGCGGTTTCCCCGCTCCAATCACTGGTTGCCCAGGTGCCTGCGCCCGGCTCGTCTGGTACGCCGTCGAAAACCGTCAGGCTCGGGTTGATCGGCTCGGGCTGGTGGGGCATGCTCGATACCCGCGCCGCCTTCAAGGCCGGCGGGGTTGAGGTCCTGGCCATCTGCGATGTCGACAGCGACCATTTGGAAAAGAGCGCGGTCGAAATCGAGAAGCTCCAGGGAAGGCGCCCCCGAACCTTCAAGCACTACGCGGATCTCCTGGAGGTGCCCGGACTGGAGGCGATCATCCTGGCCACTCCCCCGCAGTGGCATGCGCTTCCGTTCATCGCCGCTCTGGAAAAGGGGCTGCACATCTACCTCGAAAAACCCGTGTCGTATGATGTGCGCGAAGGGCGCGCCATGGTGACGGCTGCGGCCAAACGACCCAATCAGGTGGTGCAGGTCGGATTTCAACGTCGCCAGAGCGCCGCCTTCAAGGCGGTCAAGCAGTTCATTGCGGACGGCCATATCGGCAAGGTGGTGCAGGCGGAAGCGCAGATCAACTTTCAGGCGGGACTGAAGAGCCCCGTGCCCGAAGCGCCGCCCGCCGCCCTTGACTGGGACCTTTGGTGCGGGCCCGCTCCGCTCATTCCCTACTCGCCGGAGGTGGGACACATGAGCTGGCGCCTGGAGGAGACCACGGGGCAGGGGCACCTGTACGACTGGGGTATCCACCTGATTGATGCGGCGCGCGTCATTCTCGGCACGACTTCGCCCCGGACGATTTCAGCAGCCGGCGGCCTCTACCGGCTGAAGGGACGTATTACAACTCCGGATACGATGACGGCGCATTTCGAGTATGACCGCTGCCCCATCAGTTGGCGTCACCGGATCTGGGGCGCGGAGGAATACACGCCGGAGATCAACAATGGCGTGTCATTCTTCGGGGAAACCGGCACAGTCTGGGTCAGTGACAACAAGTGGGTACACATCCCGAAGGTGAAGGGTGCGGAGCGCAAGGTGACGGAAATCCGCACCGACACGAGCGTGCTGCACATGACCGAGTTCCTCGAAGCCGTGCGGGGGAATGGCAAGGCGAGCTGCACGCTTGCCGATGCCCATCTCAGCACGACCGCGGTGAAACTGGCGATGATTGCGCTCAAGTCCGGTGCGAGACTGACCTGGGACGCGGAACGGGAGCAGATCGTGGGAAATCCGGAGGCGGCGAAATTGCTCAGGCGCGAGTACCGCGCGCCGTGGAAGCATCCCTGATCCCGGGCAGGATCACAGGATCCCGGCACAAAAAAAGCCGCTCGAACCGAGCGGCTTTTTTCGAGGGCGTATTCGGGCTCAATTGGTGATGTCTAAGGTTGTGCTGGTGAGGCGAATCGGCGTGTAGGCCTTGGACC
>CAZOXB010000302.1:0-3856 GCA_964583635.1 uncultured Opitutaceae bacterium
TCCACAGCCTGGCTCAGTACCTTGAAGGGCCGGACTGGCCCATCAAGGACAAGCGTGTGACTCCGGCCGGCTATATCGACCTCACTTACGGTGAGGCACAGGAGCTTCTTGCGACGAAGGGGCAGCCGATGGAACGCTTCGACCAGCTGGTCGACATTCTCAAGGAGACCCTGGCGTTTGACAATCCGTTCGGCGACATGGTCGCGCAGACCACGGTATCCGCCGAGCGTGACAATCCGCTTCTGAAAAATATGGCCCGGCTGGAGATCCCGGAGGGCTTCCCGATCGAGTTCACCTCGCTCGAGTCCAGCACCCTCGATTTCTGCCGCCTCGAAAAAATCACCACACTCGGTCAATTTGCGGTCTTTGCCCAAGGACTGTCGCAGGCCGTCATTGTCGGAGGAGATTTTAGAGGTCTGCTCAACGCGATGTCCCACGTGGATGAACCGTCACTGGCCAGGTACCTGCCGTTTCGCCCCGGCCACAAGGGCCTGCATCTGGTTGAAGCCCTGGCCCAGCAGGCCCGCACGATTTCCCCGGAGCAACGGGCGCTGCTTCTGACGAAGCCTGCATTCGTGAATCCTTCGATCCGCGAAACCGCGGCTCGTCTTGCATCCTATTTTTCGACCGAGCGCATGTCGATCCGGACGCAGGTCGCATCCGGTGCCGCGCTTTCGCGGTCGCTGGTCATCATCAACGATCCGCAGATCGAATCGTTGGTGGCTGCGCTCCTCCTGCCGCACGTCAAGGCTGACGCGCCCGTCGAGGTGGTCACAAGGAAGAGGAGCTGGTTCGGGCGCCTCTTCTCGAGGGAGTCGTAGTTTCCCATGAATGAGGCCGACCCGACCTCATCGCCGAAGATACGGTTTCCGACGCGCCGCATTGGCGACACGTCGCTCAAGCTTCCGCGTGGCCGGCTGGCGCGGGCACTTGCCGATTCTGATGCGGAGGGCGCGGGTGCAGGGGATTCCCCGGGGGTTTTGCCGTCGGGCATAGAGATTCCCGCGGCGGTCACCCGTTCGGTTGCAGAACTGGAAAACAGCCTGCGCACGCTCGAGACCAAGCTGAAGGAGAGGGAGCGCGAGATCGCCGAGCAGGAATCGCTGGCCGCGGAGCGCATGCGCGAGCTCGCGGAGAATGAAGCGCTGATCGCCGCCCGCGAGGCATACCTCGCAGCGAACAAGAAGAGCCAGACACTTTCCCGGCGCGTGGCTTCCCCGGAGGAACAGGTCGCGATCAATCGGGTGCGCATCGAACTGGACCGCCGCGAAGCCTCGCTGCGGGAGACGAAGGCGGCCATGATCGAGCGCGAGAAGTTTCTCGACGAGAGCGAGGTGCGCCTCTTCGAGAAGGTGCAGGACCAGCAGGAGCGGGAGATCAAGCTTGAGCAGTGGGAGGAGGAGCTGAACGCCCGGGAGCGCAAATATCGTGAAGCGATCGCCTCCGGCGACGCCGGGCTCCTGGAGCAACTGCGTGCCGACGAAGCGCGGCGCCTGCAGAGTCTCAACGAATAGGGTTCGCAGGCGGTGGAGCGGTGTGATGTTCGCGATCCGGCCAACCGCGCGAGTGGCGATGGAATTTCCCCGTCAGATGCCTCGACATTGCCCCTCGGATGGATGTAACCCATTGGGTTACATCCCCTCCGTAAAAGTCCATAAGGACCATTGTATTTTGCGAAGGAATGATAGCTTTGCCTGCCCGTGGCTTTGAGGGCCGTCCGGAGTGGACCGGACCGGAGACTAGGTCTTGCTCCAGTCGAGCATCCGCTGGATCGGGACCAATGCGGCGGAGCGGATCGGTTCCGGCACGTGGATCTCCGGCGACAGGTTCCGGAGCGCGTCGCGGACCTTCTCGATGGTGTTCAGCTTCATGAAGCGGCAGTCGTTGCAAGCGCAGGAATCGGTGGGGCCGGCGATGAATGTCTTGCCGGGCACCTCGCGGCGCAGCCGGTGGAGCATGCCGCTTTCGGTGACGACGATGATCCGATGCGCGGAATGCTCCCGGGAGAACTTCACCATGAGCTCGGTGCTGCAGACCTCGTCGGCCAGATCGCGGACCGCCTGCACGCATTCGGGATGCGCCACCACGGGCGCGTCCGGAAATTGTGCGCGAACCTTTTCCAGGGCTTGTACCGTGAACTGGACGTGCGCGTAGCAACTGCCCGGCCAAAGACGCATCTTTCGCCCCGTCTTCTGCGATACCCATTGCCCGAGATTCTGGTCGGGTATGAAGAGAATCTCGCGGTCCGCGGGCACCCTGTTCACGATCCGGACCGCATTGCCGCTGGTGCAGATCACGTCGCTCAGTGCCTTCACGCCGGCCGAGCAGTTGATGTAGGCGACGACGTAGAGGTCAGGGTGCTCCCGCTTGTAGGCGGCGAGACGTTCGGCGGGACACGAATCCGAGAGTGAGCAACCGGCGTTGAGATCAGGCAGCAGCACCGTCCGCCGGGGATTCACGATCTTGGCGGTCTCAGCCATGAAGTGAACGCCGCAGAAGAGGATGACGTCGCTGTTGGCGGCCTGTGCCTTGTAGGAAAGCCCGAGCGAATCTCCGACAAAATCCGCCACGCCCTGAATCGCCTCCACCTGGTAGTTGTGGGCGAGGATCACGGCATTGCGCTGCTTCTTGAGGGCAATCACTTCCTCCTGGATTGCTGACAACCGTGCAGGCACGGAGCGTGGAGGCATCACCATCGGTTCGTAGTTCAGGACGGCAGGCATGACGGAAGGCTGGGAAACGGGGGAGGGCGTTTGATCAAAAAGTCAAGGGCGTCGCGGCAATTGGGGCCGATGTTCGGATGGGGTGCGAGTCGGGTGCCACGGTCGCTGGAAATCGCGGCGGGAGGTGATTCCGCGTGCGCTTTCCCCCGCAAACATCGTGCTCACGCCTTGTCCGAGTCGGCACGGGCCTTTGCGCGAAGCCGGAGCAAAAGCTTCTTGAATCCGGGATGGGACTGGAGCGCGTCCAGGTCGGGATCCTGCGAGAGCCACTCGTAGTCGTCGTATCCCAGATCGACTGCCTGCTTGAGGATGCGCAGGGCGTCGCCCTTGCGTTTCGAGAGGGCCAGGCTGCACGCGAGATTGTAATGCGCGGTGGGATTCCGCGGCTGGAGCCTGACCAGCCGGCGGTCCATTCTCAGTCCGTCGGCGATCCGCCCCTGCTTGGTATAAAGCCCGCCGAGAAGCTCGACCACATCGGTGAAATCCGGGTTCCGGCGCAGGACGGATTCAAAAAAGGAGGTTTCAAATGCGGGATCCGACGATTTGCTTTTCGACATCGCTCAAGAATGCTTGTTCTTGCAGGCTCCGGTGGTTCGCAAGGCAATGCAATGGGCGCTCACCTGCAGGCGCTGACTCACCGGGGTCAGTCCGAGCTTGGAGGAGACCGTGTGGCCATACCATTCCATGAACGGTGCGCTGATTTCAAAAATGCGGTCGCAGTCAAGGCAGACCACCTGGGCCATCTGGGTGCTGTCCTTGGGGTTGCGCAGATAAAACTTCTCGCCCTTGCCGATGTCGACCTCGCGCAGCAGTGCGCTTTCCGTCATGATGGGAAGTGTGCGATAGACCGTGGCGCGGGACACGGAGTCGTCGATTTGCCGGGCCTCGTCGAGAAGATCCTCCGCAGTGAAATGCTTGGATTGGGCAACCGCGGCATCGAAGATGGCCAGACGCTGATTCGTGACACGCAGCCCCTTCTTCACCAGGTATGATTTGAACTGTTCCTTCGAGGCGTCGTTGCTCACTGTCCTTATGTTTCGAGGAGGCGCGGATGTGTCAATGCCGTGAATCCATTCCCGGGACGACCCGTGGCGCGGTTCCGTCACGGCTCGTATCGGCATTTGGAGCGTTTG
>CAZOXB010000303.1:0-3831 GCA_964583635.1 uncultured Opitutaceae bacterium
AGATCATCAAAGGTGTCGCCGGAATAACGAACTTTAAACCATGAACTGGATTGGGTGGGCTCTTCTGTCGGCATTCTTCGCCGGCCTGACGGCGGTCTTCGCAAAGATTGGCGTCGCCCATGTCGGAGCGAATCTGGCCACGGCGATCCGCACCTCGGTCGTGCTCGTGCTGGCCTGGGCCATCGCCATCGGAACGAGGGAATCGGCCGCGCTGACGACGTTGAGCCGGCGCACCTGGCTCTTCCTCGTGCTTTCGGGCCTGGCTACGGGATTGTCCTGGCTGTGTTATTTCCGTGCGCTCCAGTTGGGCGATGCGTCCCGGGTCGCACCGGTGGACAAGCTGAGTGTCGTCTTCGTGCTCGTCCTCGCCGTAATGTTCCTGCAGGAGCCGTTCACTTGGAAAACGGTGCTCGGCACTGCCCTGATCACCGGCGGATCCATTCTGCTCGCCGTGAAGTGAACCGGGAGCGGGCTTCCAAGGAGCAGAGCGCCCGACCGTATCGTCGCCGGCATCCTTCCGCCCGGGGGGCGGTGGCTCAGCGATCTGCCCCTGCGGCGAAGACCTCGTGCTGCAACTCGCTCAGACGCGCCTGGACCTCGCGCAAGGCCCTCCGCCCCGCGGCCGTGGCACCGAAATGCGGCACCTTGGGTCCGCCACGTGTCTTGGGACGCCGGACAATCCTCAGCCAGCCCAGCGCCCGCATGCGATCGAGCAGGGGGTACAAAGTGCCGGGACTGACGCGATAGCCGTGTTCCCTGAGCTCCTCGAGCATCCAGTTGGCGACGAACGGGGCCTCCTCCGCGTGATGCAGAATGTGGACTTTCCAGAGCGGTCGGAGGATTTCCCGATCCAGGGCCGGGGAGGAAACCCGTTTCATGAATTACGGCCGCCGTATACGATGGCAGGAATTAAAATTGACACGGTCGGCATGTTGTCCGGGTAGTATGCGGACAAGCATGCCAATCTTTCCGATGTTGTCGATCCCGGGGTGGGCACGGGGGCTCATTCCTGCCGGAGGTTCCGGCCTCTCCACGCCGATCCCACCGGCAACCGCATGAATCTGATCGAAGTCGCGCTGCGCCGCCCGTTCACGGTGGTTGTCCTGGTGATCGCTGCGGCATTGGCGTCCGTCCTGGCCATCCAGCGCATGTCGCGGGACATCTTTCCGCCCCTGGGGGTGCCGACGATTTATGTCGCCCAACCCTACGGCGGCATGGACCCGGCGCAGATGGAGGGCTATCTGACGTACCGGTACGAATATCATTTCCTCTACATTGCGGGCATCTCCCACGTGGAGTCGAAATCGATTCAGGGAGCTTCGATCATGAAGCTGCAGTTCCACCCGGGCACCGACATGTCCCAGGCGCTTTCCGAGACGATTGCCTACGTGAATCGTTCGAGGGCCTTCATGCCGGAGGGCACGCCGGCGCCCTTCGTGACACGCTTCGATGCGGGCAGCGTGGCCGTGGGCTACCTCGTTTTTTCCACGGACAATCCCAACCGCACGCTGGGTGAAATGCAGGATCAGGCCCTCAATCGGGTGCGGCCGGCATTCTCGACCCTGCCCGGCGTATCGGCGCCTCCGCCATTCGGCGGCAGTTCGCGCGGCATCATCGTCAACGTGAATCCCGAACGCATGCGTGCGTACGGTCTCTCTCCCGATGAGATCGTCCAGGCGCTTGCCGACTCGAATCCGATAAGCCCCTCGGGCAACCTCAACGTCGGCGACAAGTATCCGATCGTGGCGATGAACTCGATCGTGAGGAATCCCAAGGATCTGGAAGCCGTTCCGTTGCGACGCACCGGAAACGGGGCGGTCTTCCTGCGGGATGTCGGCACGGTCGAGGACGCGGCGGACGTCACGACCGGCTATGCCCTGGCCAATGGACTGAGAACGGTATACCTGCCGGTGACGAAGCGCGGTGATGCCTCGACCCTTTCGGTAGTGGAGCTCGTCAAGAAGAACATCCCGGAGTTCCAGAAGATCCTGCCTGACGACATCAAGGTAAGCTATGTCTTCGACCAATCGCCGGTGGTGAACCGATCGATCAAGGATCTGCTCAAGGAGGGAGGCCTCGGGGCGGTTCTCACCGGCCTCATGGTCCTGCTGTTCCTCCGCGATTGGCGGAGCGTCCTGATTGTCGTCATCAATATCCCCCTTTCACTGCTGAGCGCGGTCTTTGCGCTGTGGGTCACGGGGCAGTCCGTCCACCTGATGACCTTGGGCGGCCTCGCCCTCGCCGTAGGCATCCTTGTCGATGAGTCCACCGTCGCGGTCGAGAACATCCATGCGCAGCTTTCGCGCGGGGCGTCTCCGTCCCAGGCGGCTTTGGACGGAACGCGGGAGACGGCATTGCCGCGCCTGCTGGCGATGCTGTGCGTTCTGGCCGTCTTCATTCCCGCCTTCTTCATGGTTGGCTCGGCGAAGGCGCTCTTCGTGCCGATGGCGATGGCGGTCGGCTTCTCGATGATCGCCTCGTACCTGCTATCGAGCACGTTGATCCCGGTGCTTTCCGTCTGGATGTTGCGATGCCGCTCGGGAGGTGGACGGCATGATGAGTCAAGGCAGTCCCGACTGCGCCGGAATCACGAAGGCCTGCTGCGCATGATTGTGAAACTGCGGTGGCCGCTCGCGATTGGCTATCTGGCGGTTTGTGGTGGAATCGTATTTCTTGTCGGCGGGCGATTGGGCACCGAGATCTTTCCAAGCGCGGACAACGGCCAGTTTGCCGTCCGGCTCCGTGCACCCAGTGGCACGCGCGTGGAAATCACCGAATCGATCGCCAAGGACATCCTCCGGATCATCAACCGGGAGGCGGGTGGCGCAGACCAGGTGGAGGTCTCGATCGGGATGGTGGGGGTGCACAATGCGAGTTTCCCCGTGAATCTCATCCATCTCTGGAACGGCGGTCCGGAGGAAGGCTGGCTCGCCGTCCAATTCAAGTCGGGAACGGGCATCAGGATCGAGGATTTCAAGGAACGGCTGCGGGGGGTGTTTGCCCGGGAACTGCCGGAGGTCCGCTTTTCGTTTGAACCGCAGGATATTGTTTCACGGGTGATGAGCTTCGGATCGCCGACCCCGGTGGAAATAGCGATCAGTGGATCGTCGCTGCAGGCCAGCAAAGGGTATGCGGACAGGATCATCGGGAAGTTGAAGGCGATACCCTACATGCGCGACGTGCAGCTTGCCCAGACCCTGGACTATCCCACGGTGGCGGTTGACGTCGATCGTGAACGTGCCGGCTTGCTGGGGGTCCGCATGGTCGACGTCACACGGTCCCTGGTCGCCGCGACGACCTCGAGCCGGTTCACCAAACCCATCTATTGGGCGGACCCCAACACGGGAATCAGCTACAATCTCCAGGTGCAGATTCCGGAGTCGAAGATGACATCGGTCGAGGATATCGGCAACGTGCCGGTGAAGTCCTCCACGGCCGGTACGGTGCTGCTGCGGAATCTGGCGACATTCAAGCCGGGCATTTCGCCGGGGATCTATGAACGCTACAATGTCGCCCGCCTGCTGAGCATCACCGCAAACTTGCACAACAAGGATCTGGGCACCGCGATGGTTGACATCCGGAAGGCGGTGGCGGCGGCGGGCGCTCCCCCGGAGGCTCGCACCCGGGTCGACTACCGGGGGCAGGTGATACCCCTGACGCAGCTCCTCGATGGATTCCGATCCGGCCTCGTGATTGCCGTGGTCGTGGTTTTCCTCCTGCTGGTCGCCAACTTCCAGTCGTTGCGTCTCGCGCTTGCCGTGCTCTCGACGATCCCGGCGGTCCTCGCCGGAGTTGTCCTCGCGTTGTGGCTGACCGGAACGACCCTGAACA
>CAZOXB010000304.1:0-3811 GCA_964583635.1 uncultured Opitutaceae bacterium
TTATTCATGACGCGCCAGGTTATTTCGTACTCAACAACGACCGCGTGATCCAGACGCGATCGGGGCGAATCCTGGTACCGGTGGCATTTCATCGCCTGAAAGGATCCGGTGACAATTGGGAATCCTGGGATTCGCGCGGACTCACGTTGTGGTACTATTCCGATGACGAAGGGACCACCTGGAAGGAGTCGGACAACTGGTGGGCGTTGCCCATTGCCAGCGGCTCCGGGCTGCAGGAACCGGGAGTCGTCGAATTGAAGAATGGAGACATCTATTCCTGGTCGCGGACGGATCGCGGTGCCCAATACCAGTATAGGTCGACGGATAACGGAAAGTCGTTCAGCGCGCCCGAGCGTTCGTCATTCCTGACGCCAAATTCGCCGCTGAGCATCAAACGCGTTCCTGGTACGGATATACTGCTCGCCGTCTACAATGACCATTCGGGCCGGGTGCCTGCGCCGAAGGCAGCCAACCAGCGGGCACCCCTCGTGGTCTCGCTCTCAACCGACGAGGCAAAGACCTGGGGAGAACCACGCGTGATCGAGAGCGATCTGACGGGCTGGTACTGTTATACGGCCATCCATTTTACCAAAGAAGCCGTCCTCCTCGCGTACGTCGCCGGCAATCAGGAGATCGGGCGGCTGTCGAGGCTTCGCATCCGCCGCATTCCGCTGGAGTGGCTGAAGCTGGCCCGAGGCGAATGAGCCTGCGGTTCGAAGGTGTGCCTTGAATCCGAAAGGTTCCAGGGGCGCTTTCAGCGTGACCATTTACCTGCGAAGCACGGGCGCCAGGCAGTCTCGGATCGCGATGACCACTTCGGCGAATTGCACCGGAGCGCCGCTGAGGCCGTTGCGGCGAGGACTGAATCTCTGCGTTACATACCTCTGAGAATTATCCCTCACTGGATGTAACCAATTGGGTTACATTTCTCCTGGAGAATGTTCGCAGATGTGGTTGCCCTAACGAAGTATCACCAAGTGCTCCCGGAATGAGGGGCAGTGAAAGATCCTTGGATCTATGAAGCGGGCGGAATCATCTCGAATTCGTCAGCGACCGCACGGTGTTGCCCTCGAAAAATTTCGGGAAAAACAGGTTGGGTTCGGGCGGCAGAGATCCCTGGTTCACAAAGCGGATCATCAGGCGGGACAGGCGGTGGCCGTAGGAGTCGCCCGAGAAGCGGTAGTGCGTGATCGACGGGTGCACGGTCTCAAACACGTACTCGTGATCCCGCGCGATCAGCGAGACGGTGTCGGGAACCGAGAGGCCGCGCTTGAGCAGATAGATGATCACCGCAAACACATAGTGCGGCTTGGCGACCAGCAGCGCGGTGGGGGGCTTGTCCGATTTGAACAGGGCGTCGAGTTTCGTGGAGATGTTGAGCGCGCTGCCATTGTGGCGGACCACGTTTGCCTCGGCCTCCCCCTTTGCGACGCGGGGCTCCATCGCCTCGAGGAAACCGCGCTCGCTGGCGAGATCCCCCGCGGCGCCCGAATTGGGCACGATCAGGGCGACGTGGCGGTGCCCCTTCTGCAGGAAGATTCCGGCGGCATGCCGGCAGACCGCACGGTAATCGACATCGAGCGAGGGCAGGTTGACGTCCGGATGACAGGAACCGAGCACCAGCGTGGGCACGGGCTGTTTTGAACACCATTGCTGGAGTTCCTTGCTCACGGAGAGCAGGAGGCAGCAGAAGATGCGGTTCTCGCGCAGGTAGGACTCGAGTTTGCGCTGCTGGCTCCGCGGACTCCGGGACGGGCACACCAGAACCTCCGTCGCGAATCCATGCTCGGCGAGATGGGTCCGCATGTCGCCGATGCCCTGATAGGCGGTCTGTCCGGTGCGCGTGACCGGCTCGGGGGAGACCAGCAGGACGAGCTGGCTCTGGTGGTCCACCAGCCGTTGCGGCTGGACGAGAAGACGGTTGCGCCGACCCTGGTGAATCTCGATCAGCCCCTCCTTGGCAAGCTGATGGAGGGCGGTGCGGATGGTGGGGCGGCTGATCTGGAAGGTTTCACAGAGACGGCGTTCGCTGGGCAGGTAATTTTCCCACGTGCGTTCGGCAATGGCCTTGCGGATGGCTGCGGCCGTCTGGGCCGACAAGGAGAGCCGCTGTGGAATGACAAAGGGCGGTTGGGAGCTGCTCATAAGAAATGACCAGTAGTTGAAGCTAGGCCCCGTTTTGCCGGAGTGGTTGGGTGGAGCAATGAAACTTTCGTCCGCTGTGCAGCTGTGGTCTGCGGCCCCCACGCCGTTGACACCGGATTTCAAGGTCGACGTCGCCTCGGTGACGAAGATGGTGCACCAGGCGGTGGCGGACGGCATGAAGGGACTTTTCCTCGCCGGAACCTGCGGTGAAGGACCCTGGCTTCAGGATGGCGAAAAGCACCGCCTGATTCAGGCGGCGGTTGCGGCGGGCGGCGGCAGGCTGAAGGTGGCCGCGCAGGTCTCTGACAACTCCGTGCCCCGGATCCTTGACAATGTTAAGCGCATTGCGGATGCCGGAGCGGACTACGGCATCATTGCGGCACCGGCGACCATGATGAATGTGACGCCGGAACGGGTCGTCGCGCTGTTCGAGGAGACTGTCACCGCGAGTCCCCTGCCGATGGGGATCTACGACCTTGGGCGGCATCGTCCGGTCATGATCCCGGAGGAACGGCTGAAGGCGCTGTACCTGCTGCCCAACGTGCACCTGGTGAAAGACAGTTCGGGTTCGCCGGAGCGCCGCGCCCAGGCATTGGCGGCCCGGAAGGAAAAGCCGAAGCTAGACCTGTTCAACGGCGACGAATTCCGCTGCATTGAGTACCTGCAGGCGGGCTACAACGGATGCATGTTTGGTGGCGCCGTGGCGATCGGGCCGGAGATCGGCCGGATCGTGGCGCTGCTCGAGGCAGGACGGGCGGAGGAGGCGCAGGCGCTCAACGCAAGGATGAAAGAAGTCCTGTACGGAATCTACGGGGGCGAGAAGATCGCCTGCTGGTTGAGCGGCCTGAAACATTACATGGTGTGCCGCGGCTTGTTTTCGTCTCCGACCAGCTTCCTTGGCTACCCGCTGACGGAACAGTGCCGTAGTTTCATCGAGGAGCTTCCCGAGGTTCGGATGCCGCATACGGCGCTCGCCGACTGAAGCGGAGGGCCACGGTCCCTCGTGGCCGGAACCGGATAAAACGCGAAGACGCCAAGGGGACGCGAAAGAAAAAAGTGGGTGGGGGGAGCTTAACCTCTTGATTCTTGATTCGCGTTTATTGGCGTCCATTCGCGGTTCTCTCCTGGATGGATACGAAGGAAGGTCTTGCCATCGGTAGAAATTTGTCCAACTGGGCAACCCTCAAGACCAGTGATACGGATTTGAAAGCGGATGAATTCCGTTCATGTTGCCGGACTGCCGACGGTTGTTTCTCCATGAGCACGTCACTTCCCTATAAAGATACCAAACCACAGGGTGCTGCGGACTTTTATTTCGCGATCAACGCCACCTTTCGCTTCCTGCTTGCGCGGCTCGGTCGCGAGGGGTGGGAATCCTACCTGAAGGCACTCGGTCGTGGGTATTACGAGCCGGTCAATGCAAACTGGCGTCAGGGCGGACTGCCCGCGGTTGCGCAGTATTGGCGGGACTTCTTTGCCGCCGAACCGGGTTCGGAGGTGGAAGTGCGGGAGGCGGGGGATCGCGTGGAGATCGATGTCAGGCAGTGCCCTGCAATCAAGCATCTGCGCGAAGGCGGACGGGACATAGTCCGCGAATACTGCCAGCATTGCCAGATCCTCGGGTCGGCCCGTGCGGAGGCATCAGGTCTGAAGATGCGGTTGAAGG
>CAZOXB010000305.1:0-3800 GCA_964583635.1 uncultured Opitutaceae bacterium
ATCGTGATGTATCCTTTTGTGGGGGTCCTGCTGGGTATTTTCCTGCTGGCATTGTTGAATCACCGCGCGAATTCTCAAGGGACGCTGATCGGCGCGGCGGCCGGCTTTGTGGTGACGATTGCGTTTCCCATGACCAGGGTGGCGGTCAAGGCATTGACGGACGCCGGAGCGGAGTTCTCCACCGAATTCGTCTCACGCGTGAATTACCTGGGGCAGATTTCGAATTTCTTCTACGGATTCCTTGGCTTCCTGACCACGATGCTGCTCGGCTCGGCCGTGAGCCATCTGTTCCCCCCGCCACGGCCGGAGCAGATCCATGGCCTGACGCGCCGTGATATGCCGGCACCGATAGACTGAGCGGAAACCACGGGATGCAGGGGCGGCCGGTTTACGGGGCACCCAGCGGCCGACGGTGAGACACGGACGGAGTTTTGGGGGTTGGCGGGTACAGTCCCCGCTGGTCCATAAATGGTTCGCACGGGTACGATAAACATCCCCATGCTGATGTTGTTTCCCGACATGCCGCTCCCTCAAACACCTTCTACCTCCGGAATTCGGCACACCGCCTTCCGGTTCAGCCTTGCCATCCTGTTGCTCGGCGGCGCCCTTAGACCGCTCCTTAACGCTGCATCGCGCATCATGCCGGTCGCGAAGTCAGCCACCTATCGTGATGGTCGTCCCGCCGCGAAGTACCGCGTGTCCGTCCGCGACCATGGCATTGTTCTGCGACACGGAGACGGACCGGATCGCTGCGATTATCTCGGGGCCCGGGACGTCTGGGTCTGGGAGCACCAAGGCACCTATTACATGCATTACGACGGTGCGGGTCCGACCGGCTGGCTCGTCTGCCTTGCGACCAGTCAGGATCTGGTAAACTGGACCAAGCACGGTGCTGTGCTCGGGCTGGGACAGCCGGGAGAAAGCGATTCCGCTTCCGCATCCTATGGCGTCACCTTTTTCAACGGCCGCGACTGGGACATGTTTTATCTCGGCACGCCCAATGTGACACCGGCGCCCAACCTCGTGCCGGGATTTCCCTACCTGACTTTGAAGGCACGGGCTCCATCTCCAACCGGCCCATGGGCCAAGCAGCGTGATGTGATTCCATTCAGAACCGCCGCAAACACCTACTACTCCACCACCGCCAGCCCCGGACATGTGGTGTGGCACGGAGGCGAATTTCTGATGTTCTTCAGTGCATCGACGAATGGCCCGATCCTCCGTACGCTGGGCCTGGCGCGCACGCGAAATCTGGAGGGAAGCTGGACGATTGATGCGCAGCCGCTGGTGCCGCCCGAGGAACAGGTGGAGAATTCCTCGATCTACCACGATCCCCAAAGCGGCCTCTGGTACCTGTTCACCAATCATGTCGGACTCGCTCCCAAGTACGAATATACCGACGCCATCTGGGTCTACTGGTCAAAGGATCCAACCCGCTGGAATCCGGAGCACAAGGCCATCGTGCTGGACGGCGAATCCTGCACGTGGTCGCGGCACATCATCGGTTTGCCCTCGGTGGTCAAGGTCGGCAACCGGCTGGCGATCTTCTACGACGGCAGCGTGGCAACGGAGATGCCACCGATCATCGACAGTCATATGAAGCGGGATGTGGGCTTGGCGTGGCTTGAATTGCCGCTGCTGCCTCCAAAGGATTGAAGCGAAATCCCTAAGAATCGTTTCCATGAAACTTCATCTTCTCCTCGTCACCCTGCTGCTGCTTGCCCACCGCCTTGTCGCCCAGTCGCCCGCGTCGCTTGATGAGGAATTCCGGCGTCCGCCGGATGCTGCGCGGCCGTGGGTCTACTGGCTTTTCATGGACGGCAACATGTCGCGGGAGGGCCTGACGGCGGATCTCGAGGCGATGCGACAGGCGGGGATCGGCGGGGCGATTGTTCTGGAAGTCAACCTCGGCCTTCCGCGCGGCCCGGTGGAGTTCATGAGTCCGGCCTGGCAGGAGCTGTTCGGTCACGCCGTGCGCGAGGCGGAGCGGCTGGGCATCGAGATCGCGGTGGGCTCCGGACCGGGTTGGTGCGGCACGGGCGGGCCATGGGTGAAGCCGGAGGAGTCCATGCAACATCTGGTGGCGAGCGAGACTCACGTCGTCGGACCTCGCTCCTTCAACTCCGTCCTGCCCCGCCCGCCACCGCGGCGGCCGTTCTTCGGCGAAGGCACGCTGACGCCGGAGCTGGCCAAAGAATGGCGCGAATTTTATGTCGATGTTGCGGTGCTGGCCGTCCCCGTCCGCCGCAGCCAGCTTTACATGACGGACATCGAGGGCCGCGCGCTCTACAAGCGCGGACCGTACTCCTCGCAGCCAGGGATCAAGACGTTCCTGCCAACCTCGGCGGATTACCCGGCCACACTCGCGACCCGCAGCGTGGCGCGATCCGAGGTCCTCAACCTGACCTCACACCTCGCGCCGAATGGGCGCCTCACCTGGGAGGTGCCTCCCGGTGAATGGACGATCCTGCGCTTCGGGCGTACCACGACGGGACAGACGACGAGACCCGCGCCGGCCGCCGGCCTGGGCTTTGAGAGCGACAAGTTCAATCGCGCCGCGATCGAGCATCACTTCGCCCATTTTCCCGGCCCGCTGCTGCAGCACCTCGGCCCGGAGCCCAAGCATGGCCGCGGCCTGACGACGCTGCATTTCGACAGTTGGGAAATGAGTGCGCAGAACTGGTCGGGCAACTTCGCCGCGGAATTTGCGCAGCGTCGCGGCTACGAGCCGCTGCCATTCCTGCCCGCGTTTACGGGGCGTGTCGTCGAGAGTGAGGAAATGACCGAGCGTTTTCTCTGGGATCTGCGGCAAACCGCCCAGGAACTCGTCATTGCCAATCACATCATGCCGCTGAAGGCGCTTGGACGCCAGTATGGCCTGGGCTTTTCCATTGAACCCTATGACATGAACCCGAACTCAGATCTGAGTCTCGGTGCACCGGCGGATGTTCCCATGGGAGAATTCTGGTGGCGTGGGGAGGACCGGCAGGGCGACTCGAGGATCGACACCAGCTACAGTGTGATTGAGGCCGCGTCGATTGCGCACACCGGAGGACGACCCATCGTGGCCGCGGAGGCGTTCACGTCGAACCCGGGTGAGGACTGGACGGCGGACCCTGGGGCCATCAAGGCGGTGGGCGACTGGGCGTTCGGTGCCGGCGTGAACCGCATGGCGATCCATCGCTACCAGCATCAGCCATGGATGGACCGCCGGCCCGGCATGACGATGTGGGAGTACGGCGTGCACTGGGAGCGTACGCAGACCTGGTGGCCATTCGTGTCGGCGTTCCATGAATACCTGGCGCGCTGCCAGTTGATGCTGCGGCAGGGCCTGCCCGTCGCCGACATCCTCTACCTCGCGCGTGAAGGCGCCCCGCTGGTCTTCCGTCCGCCGTCATCGGCCACCGAGGGCATCCGACCCGACCGGCGCGGTCACAACTTCGACGGCTGCGCCCCCGAAACCCTGCGTGAACGCGCCCGTGTGCAGGACGGCAGCATCGTCTTTCCCGACGGGATGAGCTACCGGGTTCTCGTGCTGCCCGAGAGCAGGACGATGACGCCCGAGTTGCTGCGCGCGGTCCGGGCGCTCGTGCAGGCCGGCGCCACCGTCATCGGGCCGAGTCCGGAGAAGTCGCCGAGCCTCGTGGGGTTTCCCGGTTGCGACGAGGAGGTTCGCCGGCTCGCGGCGGAGATCTGGGGGCCGTGCGATGGCCACCGTGTCAAGGAACACACCTTCGGCGCGGGCCGCGTGATCTGGGATGCTTCCGCCAGTCCGGCTCCGGCCGCAGGGCCCGCGCCGG
>CAZOXB010000306.1:0-3795 GCA_964583635.1 uncultured Opitutaceae bacterium
CTGCGCATCTCGCCCGAGCGGCGCGGCGCGGCCGGCTACCACCTGATCGCCACCATTCAAACGCGCAATGACCCCGTGCGGGAGACCGCGCTCTATGAAAACCTTGTGCGGGGCAGCTGGGTTGATGCCCTCATCATCGGCCGAACACGGGTCAACGACGCCCGGATCGAACTCGCTCGAAAGGCGCAGATCCCATTCGTGACTTATGGACGTACTGACAGCCCTGAACCGTATGCTTGGGTGGATACCGACAACGAGCAGGCCTTTTACGCACTTACACGCCGCCAAATCGAATTCGGACATACCCGCATTGCGCTTCTCAACGGACCTCTGCACTTCTATTTCGCGCATCTGAGGTCGCAAGGCTATCTGCGCGCCATGAAGGAAAGTAACCTGCCGGTGGATCCGCTGACATGCCTAAACGGAGACCTGAGCGAAGGCACCGGATATGCACTCTGCCGTTCACTCCTTGTGAGTGCCCAGCGGCCAACCTCAATCATTTGTTCCACCGATGCCATAGCATTCGGTGCGATCGCTGCCTGTCGTGAGCGGGGTCTGAGAATTGGAAGCGATATTTCGATCGCGGGCTATGGCAATACCAGCGCCTCTGCTTTCTGCGATCCGCCACTGACGACGATGGACCACCAAGTTTTCGAAAACGGTCGTCACATTGGCCAAAGCCTCCTGCGACTCCTGCGCAGGCAAGCACATCCTGGGGACATTCATTACCTCGAGCCCGTCGTGTTGGTACCTCGTCAGTCCGACGGTCCGTGCCCAACCGAACCGCTCCCGGTGAAATCGCGATTCCTTCGTCGCTGAACCTTCCAGAGAACGCAATCACGGCGGGAATCATGAGATCCGACCTTCCGGGTCGGCTCGCATGTGCTCGACATCAACTCGACGTGTTTTACACACCTTATCCTTCGTTTTTGGATTTCCGGGGCATGCACCGCGCCGCATCGTTCTGACATGAGCGTCCGCGCCATCTCCACGTTCATCGGCTACTATTTCACCCTGCTGATGTTCGGGCTGTTCGGCCTTTTCCAGAGCCTGGTCTCGCTGGTCTGCTCCGTCCTGCCCGACACACCGCGCACGGAACGGTATTTCCAACGCCTGGCCCACCGGTACTTCGCCCTGTTCATCTGGTGGACGACGGTCTCCCGCCTTCTGGTCGTGCGCTACCAGGGCATCGGGCGCATTCCGATGGATCGCCGCGGCCTCGTGCTGATCGCCAACCATCCCGGTCTGACCGACATCACCTGCCTGCTGGCACGCATCCCCG
The DNA here is from genome assembly GCA_964583635.1 of uncultured Opitutaceae bacterium. Classification (GTDB taxonomy): domain Bacteria; phylum Verrucomicrobiota; class Verrucomicrobiia; order Opitutales; family Opitutaceae; genus UBA6669. The sequence continues at coordinate 1,283 of CAZOXB010000306.1, forward strand.
AGGCTGTTTGTGTTTTCAAACCCGCCATCCGGCGCAATCCGGTGCTGGGCGCAGGCGCCCGGCGCGCCGGCTACCTCGCGAGCGACGGCGGCCATGAGGTCCTGCGCTCGGCCGCCGAAAAGGTCTCCGCCGGACACACGCTGATCATCTTTCCCGAAGGCACACGCACGCCGCCGGGAACCGATTTCCTACCCTTCAAACCCGGCTTCGTTCTCATCGCCCGTCGAGCCGGGGTCGCGATTCAACTCGTGCGCATCACCATGAGCCGCCCGGTTCTCGCCAAGGGCAGGGCTTGGTGGAAAATGCCCCCCCTGCCCGCCGAGGTCAATGTTGTCGCGGGACCGCTGATCGCGGTGCCCCCCGACGCAAAAACAAACGAAGTGCTCGCGGAGATCGAGCGTTGGTACCGCTCCGACCCGCCGCCGGTCGAACGCGGGTTCGGCTGACATTCGCCGGAAATGCCTTCCGGGCAAAGGGCGGCGAACCGTGCGCCTGTCGTGCGGTCAGGACGTGCCCCATCGCCGCCATCGCCAGCTCGACAGCGACCCGACGTTCTTGCACGTTCCCTTCACAGCCTTCCAATCGGAACCGGCAGACCGCCTCTTCTCCCGCGCCGGTTTCACCGCTTCCTCATCGAATCCGCCCGTTCCTCTCCAATCAACCGTGTCCTTCTCCGACCGCTACTTTCGTGAAATCATCGCCCGCCTCGAAGCCGCACGGGCGAAGAACGCACCCGTCCTCGCGCGGGTGGCACCGCTGATCGGGCAGAGCGTGGCCAACGGCGGCGTGCTCCATGTCTTTGGAAGCGGCCACAGCGAAGTCATCGCACGGGAAATCATCGGTCGTGCAGGGGGCCTTGCCTGTGTCAGCGGCATCCTCGATCCGACCCAGGGGTTCATCGAGAATCTGGTGGGTTACGGCTCGGCCCTGATTGCGCGGCACGACCGGCAATATCAGCTCCTTCCGGGCGAAACTATGATCGTCATTTCCAACTCCGGCAAGAATGTCGCCCCGATCGAGGTCGCCCTCTACGCCAAGGAAAAGGGCCTGCACGTGATCGGGCTGCTTTCACTCACCATGTCCCAATCCGCCAGGACGATTCATCCCGGGGGACGGAGGCTGCATGAAATCGCGGACCATGTTCTTGATAACGGCGGTGTACCCGGTGACACCCTGATCGAGTTGCGCGAGGGCGATGCCCGGGCGCGGTCGACCGTGTCCGACGGTACGTCGACATCCCTGTTTTCCGGGCCAACCTCCACTGTGATCGGGGCAACCCTGCTCAATCTGCTCATGCTGGACACCATCGCCTGGCTGCAGGCCCGCGGCCATGCGCTGCCCTTGCTGCGCAGTCAGAACATTCCGGGCGCGATCGAATACAACCGCGCGGTGGGAAAACCCTACCAGCATCGCCTGAGCCGCCAGTTGGCCTGAGCGACAACCCACGCCCGTGGTTCGCGGGCGGTTGCGGTCACCACCAAGGGGTGGACGGAAAACAGCGATCGTCGGGAATCCCCACGATCTCCGACAATCCGCCGGCCGATTGCCGAACGCAAACGATCTGGTCCCCCGCTTCGCCTTCAGGGCTCGGCCAGGAAGGTCAGCATAACAAATCCAGGCCGGAGGCCGAGATAACCCGTCTTGTAATGCCCCTGGAGACGACTTCTGACCTCATTCGCCAACGTTGCGGAAACAAAAATGAGCGACGCATCACAGTCGTCCGGCACGGTTGTCCAATAGCCGACATTCGTGTGCCTCCGCAGGTACCAGGGCAGCGGCCAGTACTCCTCGCTGATCACCTTGATCGGACCGGGTGGCGCGCGCTCAGCCAATCCCGCAACCTTGAGCACATCCGGTCCGCTGTGAACGTAGGCCAGCGGATTTCGTTCCGCCGCCGGAAAGCGAAAAACGGTGAGGCGCATCTGCCAGGTCAGAATCCCAAAAACGGCGAGAAACACCAAGGCAGCCGGGAATCGCCCGCATCTCCATTCGCCCACGCGCGCAAGCAACCATGCGGCAAGGATCGCCATGGGGGGAACAAAATGCACCACGATCCAGGGGGTCTTGTACGGGGTTGCCGACAGCATCACGGCAAGGACCGCCAGATACACCGCGACGCCGCGGGCCAAGCGGTCCTGGAGAAAGAGGGACAGGATGCCACCGCCCACCGCCAGGCTGAGGAAGAGGGTCTGATCCCAAACGTATCCACCGCGTCGATGCCGCCAGAAAAGGTCCGCGTAATACCACCACGGTTTGTCATGCGCACCGCCCAGTCCGACCGCCCGCGCTCCCATGGCACCGTAGGTGGTGAAGGCGTCCCTCAGTCCCTGAAAATGCGTGAAGAACGACGAATAGAAACACACGAACGTCACTGCAAATCCCGCCGCGGCCCAACCCAGGATTGCTCCGAGCCCGGCACCGGATGCAGTCTTGGGATTGCCGGTCGCGACGGCCCGCGGAATCGGAACGACCGGCAGTGGCGCCTTTTGATTCGCCGCCGTTGCGTTCGTCCA
>CAZOXB010000307.1:0-3748 GCA_964583635.1 uncultured Opitutaceae bacterium
ACCTGCCCTGCATCGGCGTGCTCAAGCCACAATTGCAAAACCCGCCCGAGTGGGCCTGAGGGCCGGCCTCCCAAACAGTTTCAAACCGGTTCACACGAAGACGCGGAGGGAAGTGAGATGTCTTTTCGCCGTAACAGCGCAGGCTTTTCCATCTCGTGCATTCATCTGTCCAGCCTCCGAGATGAACCACAAACCGGAACAGATCCATTTCTCATCCCTCCGCGTCTCCGTGCCTCCGCATGACACCCTTTCGTCCTGCTCCCACGCTCACCGCGAGCGCCCCGACGGCCGTCCCTTTCCCGCAATCCCGCCGCCCTTTCCGCCCTTCCGCACAGCCATTTTTCCGACCAGGGATGCCTTCTTCCTGTAGTCTCCACTCCGCAAGGCGTTGATCTGATCGCGCAAGAGGGCCGCGCGCTCAAATTCCAGGCGCTCGGATGCCGCCGTCATGTCGAGTTCGAGTTCGGCAATCACCGCTGCCACATCCTCACCGCCGTCCTCCGCCGCCACCGGCTCCACGTCCGCATCGCTGACATTGTCGTCACGAACATGCAGGCTGGCCTGCGCGGCGCGTGTCACACTGCGCGGAATGATGCCATTTGCCGCGTTGTAGGCGAGCTGCTTCTCGCGGCGGCGTTGTGTGATCTCGACGGTACTGTTGATCGACCGGGTGCGTTGGTCGGCATAAAAGATCACCCGGCCGCGTTCATGGCGCGCAGCGCGGCCCGCAGTCTGGATGAGAGAGGTTTCGCTGCGCAGGAAACCCTCCTTGTCCGCATCGAGGATTGCCACCAGCGCCACCTCGGGCAGGTCAAGTCCCTCGCGCAGCAGGTTGATGCCGACAAGTACGTCGAAGTTCCCGAGACGCAGGTTGCGCAGGATCTCCACCCGTTCGATGGCATCGATGTCACTGTGCAGGTACTCGACCCGGATCCTGGCATCGCGCAGGTAGCTCGTCAGATCCTCGGACAGGCGCTTGGTCAGGGTGGTCACGAGGACACGTTCCCCCTGCTCCACCGCACGACGGATTTCCGCGATCAGATCCTCCACCTGTCCCTTGGTTGGTCGAATCGAGATTTCCGGGTCGAGCAGCCCCGTGGGACGAATCACCTGTTCCGCGACAACCGCGGAGATGCCGAGTTCATGGCTGGCCGGAGTCGCCGAGACAAACAGCGTCTGTCCCGTGATGGCCTTGAACTCCTCGAAGCTCTGCGGCCGGTTATCAAGCGCCGAAGGCAGCCGGAAACCGAAGTCCACGAGTACCTGCTTCCGCGCGCGGTCGCCATTGTACATCGCACCGATCTGGGGAACGGTCGCGTGGCTCTCGTCAATCATCAGCAGGAAATCCTTGGGGAAGAAATCGATCAGGCAGAAGGGACGCGACCCCGGCCTGCGACCCGACAGGTGCATCGAATAATTCTCGATGCCGTTGCAGAAGCCCATCTCCTGGAGCATCTCCAGATCGTAGTTGGTGCGCATGCGGATGCGCTGCGCCTCGAGGTAAAGCGCCTTGCCCTCGAAATGGGCGACACGCTCGTCGAGTTCCCGCTTGATGCCCTCGATCGCGCCGCCAAGTTTTCCCTTTGTCGTCACGTACTGGTTCGCCGGATAGAGGTCGAACTCCTGCAGAGGCCGGAGCACCTCGCCGGTGAGGGGATCAAATTCGTGGATCGCCTCGATCTCGTCCCCCCACAACTCGACCCGGAGCGCCTGTTCGCTGTAGGCCGGCATGATGTCAATGACATCGCCACGAACACGAAAACGCCCGCGCTTGAGATCGTAGTCGTTTCTCTCATACAGGTTGTCCACCAGCCGCTCGAGGAGTCTGCCGCGTCCGATGGAGGCGCCGCGCTTGAGGTCGATGCGAAGATCCTGGAAGTCCTCGGGCGAGCCCAGTCCGTAGATGCAGGAGACGCTGGCAATCACCACCACATCCCGCCGCGATACCAGCGAGCTGGTCGTGGCGATGCGCAGGCGCTCGATCTCCTCGTTGATCGATGAGTCCTTCTCGATGTAGGTGTCGGAGGAGGCGACATAGGCCTCCGGCTGGTAGTAGTCGTAGTAGCTGACGAAGTATTCGACGGCGTTCTCCGGGAAGAAGTTCTTGAACTCCGAGTACAGCTGTGCCGCCAGAGTCTTGTTGTGCGAAATGATCAGCGTGGGCCGGCTGCACTGTGCGATGACGTTCGCCATCGTGTAGGTCTTGCCCGAACCGGTGACCCCCAGGAGCGTCTGGTAGCGGTTGCCCGCACGGATCGAATTGACGAGCGCGGCTATCGCCTGCGGCTGATCTCCCGTGGGCTGGTACTCGGCGTTGAGCGTGAACAAGGGCATGCGGCAAAGCCGCCAACTTCGCCCAAAGCCCCCAAATCCGCAACCGTGAGAATTGGAGGGCCACGGTCCCTCGTGGCCGCGGAGACGCGCCCACGCTCAACCACGCCAGCCCATCCCTTTTCAAGGTCTTTGCCCCGCAATCCCGGCCACGAGGGACCGTGGCCCTCCCAGCGGCAAGTTTATCTGCGGCACGTCTTCCCGCAATGACTTGCAAAACCATTTCACCCCTTTTTGCGCTGACGCACGGCTGGTGAAATATTCTTCCCTCGCGGCGGGTGCTCGTTTTCAGTGGCGGACTCGCCTTGTCCGCTGGAGGCGATCCCACACCTTCCCATGAGCACAACCAAGATCACTGCCATTACGGCCCGCGAAATCATTGATTCCCGCGGCAACCCAACCGTCGAAGTCGACGTCCGCCTCGCCTCGGGTGCCCTGGGCCGCGCCGCCGTCCCGTCGGGCGCTTCCACCGGCGAGCACGAAGCCCATGAACTCCGTGACTCTTCCGCGCCGGCGAAGTCGCTGCCAAAAGGCACCGACGGGAAGAAGCGCTACCTGGGCAAGGGGGTCCTCGCCGCCGTCCGGAATGTGAAGTCGACCATCGCCCCGGCCCTCGCCGGCATGGACGCCCTCGACCAGACGGGCATCGACCGCACCATGATCGCGCTCGACGGCACGAGCACCAAGTCGAAGCTCGGCGCCAACGCCATCCTCGGTGTCTCGCTCGCCACCGCCCACGCCGCAGCCGCCGCCCTCGGCCAGCCGCTCTACAAATACCTCGGTGGTCCGAACGCCAAGGTGCTGCCCGTTCCGATGATGAACATCATGAACGGCGGGGCCCACTCGGACGCCCCGATCGATTTCCAGGAGTTCATGATCATGCCCGTCGGCGCATCGTCCTTCAGCGAAGGCCTGCGCATGGGCTGCGAAGTCTTCCATGCCCTCAAGAAGGTCCTCAAGGAACGCGGCCTCTCCACCGCCGTCGGTGACGAAGGCGGTTTCGCCCCCAAGTTGGAGTCCGCCGAAGCCGCGCTCGACGCCATCGCCCTCGCCGTGAAGAACGCGGGCTACAAGCTGGGCAAGGATATCGCCCTCGCCCTCGACGTCGCCTCGTCCGAGTTCTACGTCGCCGACAAGAAGCATTACGTCTTCAAGAAATCCTCCGGCCGCATCCTTTCGGGTGACGAAATGGTCGAATTCTACCGCCAGCTCACCTCGAAGTACCCGATCATTTCGATTGAGGACGGCTGCGCGGAAAACGACTGGGCCACGTGGAAGAAACTGACCGACGCCATCGGAGACCGCGTGCAACTGGTGGGCGACGACCTGTTCGTCACCAACACCTCCTTCCTGAAGAAGGGCATCGAGACCGGTACCGCCAACTCGATCCTCGTCAAGGTCAACCAGATCGGATCGC
>CAZOXB010000308.1:0-3697 GCA_964583635.1 uncultured Opitutaceae bacterium
CCACCCGGAGGTCCTCCCGAAACGCCGACAGGCCGGCGATGATCCGGCCCTGGGCATCGGCGACGAGGCTGCGACCGTCGAAGACCAGCTCGTCGTTGCCGCCGACGGCGTTCACGTAAACCGCCGGGCACTTGAGCATCAGGGCGGCGTCGGTGACCAGCGCCTGGCGCACGTCCCCTTTCTCGAAATGCCATGGGCTGGCAGAGAGATTGGCCATCAGGTCTATGCCTTCGTTGGCCAGCCATTTGACCGGATCGAAATGATAGAGATGCCGCGGAGCAAAGCGGGGGTCCGTCCAGATGTCTTCGCAGAGAGTGACCCCGATGCGCTTGTTCCCGTGCATGATCACCAAGGGAGTTGGGGCCGGTTCAAAATAGCGGTCCTCGTCGAAGACGTCGTAGGTGGGCAGCAGGCACTTGCGCGCATGGCCCACGACCTTTCCATCGAGGCAAAACGCGGCGGAGTTGAAGAAGGGACGACCGTTCGCCTCGGAATTGCGCTCGACCGTGCCGATCAATGCCGGAACGTGGCCCACTTCCGAGGCGATCTCTTCCAGTGTCTTTTCGACATCCGGGACGAAACGCCGTTTGAGCAGCAGATCGCGCGGGGGGTAGCCGCAGACCACCATTTCCGGAAAGACGACCAGTTCGGCTCCTTGTTTGACCAGCTCCCGGTAGGCGTCGAGGATCTGTTGGCGATTTCCCGCGAGGTCACCGACCGTGGTATTGAGTTGGGCTAGGCCAATGCGCATGAGAGCAGTGCGTGCGGAAGGATGTGTAACGACAACAAGCGGTTAACTTAAAGAAGTTTCATGGCAGTGACAACTCCGGAGGCTTGCCCTCGAGGCGGTTCCGGGAGAGCGTTGCCGGGTATGCTGTTACACAGGCCGACCCCGCTCGTTTTTTTGTCCCTGTCGATCGGATTGTTTGCCCAGAACCCGCCCGAACTGACGCTCAATGAGGCGTTGGCGACCGTTGATCGGGTCAATGTGAATGTCCTGATCAGCCGCGAATCGGTGGCCCTTGCGCTGGAGGCTGCAAACCAGCAACGCGTGGGCCTCATGCCCATCGTTTCCGCCAATGCGCAGCAACGGCGTTCGAAGTCCGCCTCGATCTCGACGACCTCCAAGTCCGAGGGCGTGCCCTCGGACCGATTCGACGGCCGCCTCGTCGGATCCTACACGCTTTACAGTCCGCAGCAGATTGCCCTGTACCGGGCGGCCAACGTGGGGGTGAAGGTGGCCGAACTGGACCTGGAAGTGACCAAGCAGAATGTGCTGAGCACGGTGGCGCAGACGTTCTTCGCCCATCTGCGCAACCTGAAGCGCATCGGGGTGCTCGACGCCAACATCCGGCGCGCCCAGGAGCTGGTGGCCCTGGCGCGGAACCGGGCCGAGGCGGGTGCCGCGCTCCAGATCGACATCACCCGCGCCGAGGCGCAGCTCGCCATCGCGGAACAGGCGCGCCTCCAGCAGGACACCGTGGTTTACCAGAGTGAACTCCTGCTGAAACGCCTGCTCGATCTTGATCCCGGATCGGATCTCCGGCTGGGCGATTTCGAGGTGAGGCGTATCGGGGATTCGCAGCATGCCGGTGGCTACGGGCAGACCCTCTTCGAGCAGCGCGTGGATTACCTGCGCCTGAAGCAGGCACTGGAGCAGAACCAGGAGCTGTTCCGCGCATCGAAGCTCGACCGTTACGGCACGCTGTCGTTGAGCGGTGAATACAGCATTGCCAACCTCCACGCCTTTGACGACGACCCGCAGAAGGGCTGGGCGGCGGGGGTGTCCGTGGCGGTTCCGGTGTTCGACGGCTTCCGCAGCCGCACCAACCAGCGCATCGCGCTCTCGCAGGTTCGCCTGCAGGAATTCCGCCTCCGGCAACTCGAACTGCTGATCTCAAGCGAAGTACGCCTCGCCCTGCAGGACGCGCGTTCACGTTTCGCCCAAGTGGATGTCGCGGAGAAGAGCCTCAGGCTCGCGCAGGAGGAGCTCGGCCTGGCGGAGAAGCGCTTCCGGGAAGGCATCGCCGACAACCGCGAGCTGATCGACGCGCAGAACCGCCTGGGACAGGCGGGGGATAATCTGAACGAGGCCATTTACCTCTACAACCTGAGCCGCGTGGAACTCGCGCGGTCGCGCGGTGATGTGAAGGGCGTTCTCTCTGAACGGAAACAGTGATGCGATGAGGTCCGCGCGGAAAATCCCTGCTGGCAGGACCGCGCGTTGACTTGGTTGCCGTTCCTTCAAGGATGTCCCGCCGTTTCACCGTCCGATTCCGCCTTCGCTGGGCGGACGGATCTCCCCCATCTTGACGAACGAGGGAGATGGAAATATGAAGGAGGCTCTCTGGCATTCTGCCAAGGTGGGGAGAATGTCTCCCGTTCGGAACAACTCAGCGATCCGTCAACCCCTCAGACAACTTCCGTCATGAACAGTCCGTCATACTCCCGCCGCCAGTTCATTTGCGCCTCCACATTGGCAGGCATCGCGACATGGGGGGCTTCATCGGCCTCTGCGCAGAAATCCATCCTCAGGGCGGCGCCAACGAGCAAGGACAGCTCATCATCGGTGCGGATTCCGGGCGTCCCCGAGGCCAGTCACGCCCCGGGTGCCCAGCGTCTCTCCGTGGCCGCGCTGGAACGGTGGGAGGCCATGAAATTCGGGATGTTCATCCACTTTGGCATGAGCACGTTCGTCGGCGCCGACCTGCCCGGCGGCGCCGATCCCTCCAGCGCCTACGCGCCCGACCGCCTGGACGTTGACCAGTGGATATCCATCGCCCGCGATGCCGGCATGAAGTACGCCGTCCTCACCACCAAGCATGTCGCCGGCCACTGCCTCTGGCCCACGCGGCACAACGACTATCATGTGGGCACATCGGGAAACACGACCGACGTCGTCGCCGCCTTCCTCAAGGCATGCGAACGCCGCGGAGTGAAACCCGGCTTCTATTATTGCGCGTGGGACAACCACAACCGCTTTGGCTCGCACTCCCCGAATCTGACCTGGCCCGCGCCTCCCGCCAGCGGAAGCATTCCGACGTCGTACAGCCCGCCCTTTGTCACCCAGCGCTACCTCGACTTCCAGTGGGCGCAGATCGACGAACTGATGGATGACTATGGCCCCATCACGGAATGGTGGCTGGATATCCCGACCCTGCTGCCGTATGATTACCGGTCGCAACTCTATGCCCACATCGCCGAACGGCAGCCGGAGAGCGTGATTGCCTGCAACCACGGAATCGGGGATGGTTCCACTTTGAACGCGGGTCGGGTGTGGCCGACGGACATCCTGACGATCGAGCGTTTTCTTCCCAACTCCACGAATGGGCACCTGCGCTGGCGGAACGTGGATGGCGCCGACTACTGTGTCCCCGGCGAGGTCTGTGATCCGATCGGGGCGCACTGGTTCCACACGGAGGAGGACCAGCCACGCTCCGATGCGGAGTTGCTGGGCATGTATCTGACCAGCGTGTCGCGGAATGCGAACCTGCTCCTGAATGTCGGTCCCGATCGGCACGGATTGATTCCGCAGCGCTTTGCCGACGCGCTTCGCCGGCTTCGGTCCAACCTGGACATCCTGCGCATGTGAGCCGCCGGCGCACGCCGATCAGGCCGCCATCGCCTCGGGCTTGTCGAGGATGCGGCGCAGGGTGTCGTTGTCCACGTTCACGAGCAGCGCGCTCTCCCACTTGCG
>CAZOXB010000309.1:0-3632 GCA_964583635.1 uncultured Opitutaceae bacterium
TCCATCGGGCGTGGTCTGCGCTTACCGTACGGAAAGCGCACCGGGGTGTCGGCCGTGGATCGCCTCAACATCGTCGCGCACGACAAGTTTCAGGAGATCGTCGATGACGCCAACCTTCCTGACTCGCCGATCCGGATGCAGCAGCTGATTCTGCCTGAGGAAGGAATCCAGGAACGCACCGTCACGGTCGTCGCGCAGTCGCAGGTAGCCGCCGCCCTTGGACTCACACCCGAGCAACCCGCCGGGGCCAACACCCAAATCGCCGCGCCTGACCAGCCATCGCCGTTCAAAACGGTGGAGGAAAGGAAGGTCGCAGCGGTTACCTACGACACGATTCGTCGGCTGGAGAACCAACCGGAGAAGGTGCCCTCAACCTCTGCGCTGCTAAAGCCCGAGATCATCGCCCAGATCGTCGAAGAAGTGCAGGCCGCCTACACGGCTGCCCCGCAGATGGAGATGGAAGGCGTCGTCGCGAAACCGGATGTCCCGGCAATCGTTCGCCAAATCGCACAAATCGTGGACAAGGGAACGATCTCCATTCCGCGCATCCTTGTCCTGCCGTCTGGCGACGTGAAACGCGGCTTCAAGGCCTTCAAACTTGAGTTGCGTAGCCTCAAGTACCAACCGGTTTCCGAGGAACTCTGGGTGCAGCACCTCCGCACCAGCCAGCGCGAACTTGTCACGCTCGGCAAAGGCAACGCCGACGAGGCGTGCCTGGAAGATTATGTCGTCGGCGGGCTGATGGACTTCGACGACATTTCCTACGATGAACACGCTGATTTTCTCTACGATCTCGCGGGACAGGTGGTCACGCACCTGAAAACCTACCTCGCCGACGCAGATGTGGCGAAGGTGCTCCGGTGCTACCAGAAACCCATCGCGCAGTTTGTCCATGCCCAGATGCAGCCGCACTACTGGGAAGAGGCGGCGGGCTACGAGGTGAAGGTCAGCAAGGGATTTGAGCGCATTCGTGATTCGGCGTTTTCGGCCGCCGAGGGGATGACCGGCCAGGACTACCGGCAGCCGCCCGCCGACAGATCGAAGATCGGGCAGATCGTCTTTGTCGGTTTTGCGCGTTGTCTGCAAACGGCGGTCAAATTCCAGTCGGACACGGAGCGAAAGATGGCGGTGATTCTGGACCGTGACAGCGAACGCTGGTTCAAGCCCGCCAAAGGTCAGTTTCAAATCGTCTATCGCCTCGGCTCGGATCATCGGGAATACCAGCCGGATTTCGTCGCTGAAACCGCGGACGCGATCTACATGCTGGAAACGAAGGCCGGCAACGAGACCGGCGACCCGGAAGTCTTGAGCAAGAAGGCCGCCGCCATCGCCTGGTGCCAGCGCGCCAGCGACTACACGGCAACGAACGGCGGCAAGCCGTGGCGCTACGCGCTGATACCGCACACGGCGGTTGCCGGAAACCGCACCCTGTCATCGCTCGCGGACGAGTTCCAGGAAGTGTCGGCGAAACAGTTTTCGCAAACGGATCACCGCGTCCCGGAGGCGGGCTTGAGGTAGTCGTGCAGGATCGTGCCCTGAACGAGGGTGAACTGGGTGCGCCAATAGTAGCCCATGCCGGGCGCGACGATCGGAAGGTGGTGCAGGGGGGCCTGCATGTTCGGACGGATTTCCACCGAGCAGGGATCGGCCCAGCATTCGAAAACCTGGATGTCGGCCAGGCGGCGGCTCGTGAGCTGACGCACCGCAATGCTGCCATCGATGTTGGGGATTACCTTGTAGTTCAGGTTCAGCGTGAAATCGAACGTCTCCCGCTTCAGGTCCGCAAGATCGCCGCGGTTGTGCTTGTAGACCATGGTGCCGGTCAGGACATCGATGCCGTTGCGCTCGAGCACGCCGACAATGAGGTCGCCTCGGGCCTCAACCTTCGGGTTCGCCCACTTTTTCGGCTGTCCGTGAACTTCCCGTCCCTGGGCGAGGCCGCCGTCGGAGTTGAGGAAGAGAAACGGCGAATATCCGCCGACCGCAACGCCGGGCAGTTGGGCGCCGACCATGACGTTGCATTCGCCGTAGTGCCCCAGCCAATCGACATCCCCCATGTCGTAGAGGTGAACCAGCACCCAGTCATTGATCGGCTCGAGCGGCGTGGGAAGCATCCTCCGCACCGCGTCGATGCTGGTCCGGTAGGTCAGGGTGAGGACCGTCACGTTCCGGAAGCTGAAGGGGAAGGTGGCCGACAGCGGCGCCGCGAGGGGAGTGCTCCAGGCGGTGTGGTCGGGCCGGGTGGCGTCGTTGGGCGGAGGGGTGTTCATGATCAGATGGCGTACCGCTGCACGACGGATTCGCGAACCGTGATTCCGAGGCCGGGTTCGTCGCGGAGGGGAATGACGCCGTTGGTGACCACCCACGGGTTCTCCACGAGTTCCGTCTGCATGGGCGAGTCATGCGGCTTGTGGTCGAACGTGAGCGCATTGCCCACGCCGGCCTGGATCGCGATCCCGGCCGCGGTGCAGATGGCGCTGCTCCACGTGTGCAGCGTGAAGGGTTTGTTTTCCGCTTCGAGGAATTTTGCGATCGCGTGCGTGCCGGTGATGCCCTGGGTGCGCGCAGGATCCATCTGCACGATGTCGGCCGCTCCATAGCGCAGCAGGCGGCGATAGCCCTCCAGATTCCATTCCTGTTCACCCGTGCCGATGGCAATATCCACCTGACCGCGCAGCGCACGATGCGATTCCAGATCCCACGGGGGCAGGGGCTCCTCAATCCATCGCAGGCGATAGGGAGCAAAATCGCGGCAGCGCTGGACGGCGGTCTTCAGGTCCCAGTTGGTGCGCGCCGCGAGCGCGTCGAAGACCAGTTCGACTCCGGGACCGATGGCCTCGCGTGAACGGCGCACGATCTCGAGGTCCCGGGTGGCATCGGTGCCGAAGGCGGTTTCGGGCCGCGAGCCCCAGCCACCTTTCACGTAGCGGTAACCGCCGGCGGCAAACTCCGTGAACTCCCCGATCGTCCAGTCCATGCGGTCCATGTCCAGATGGATGCAGGCGCAGGGGACGACGTGCTCGCGGAGCTTTCCACCCAAGAGCGCCCAGACGGGTTGCTGGAGAATCCTGCCCTTGAGGTCCCACAGCGCGATGTCCACGGCGCTCAGGGCGAAGGCGGCGATGCCCTGGGGGCCGTACCACCAGCCGTGGCGCCGGAGCCGGTCGTGCAGACGGGAGGAATCCAGCGGATTTGCACCGATCAGGAGAGGGGCGAAGTCTTCCTTGATCAGCGCCTCAGTTGCCCGGCAGGCCCCGATGAACATGGTGATCGCCTCGCCCCAGCCGACGTGGCCGCTGTCGGTCTCAATGCGCACGAGTGTGAGCAGGCGCGGGCGATCGTGATCATGCGGTTCGGGATAGCGGACCGTTACGGGCTGGACGGAGATGATCTTCATGGTGTTCAACAGGTGAGCATGAACCCGCCGCAGACATTGATGGTTTGACCGGTGATGAATGCGGCGCGGTCGCTCGCGAGGAACGCGATCAGTTCGGCCACATCCTCGGTCGTGCCCAGCCGCCCGAGCGGGGTCGCCTGCCGCCAGCCCTCGACCAGTTCAGCTGATGTCTTGCCGGAAAGTGCGGTGAGTTCGGCGAAGCTCTGCTCCCAGAGCGGGGTCAGCACCACGGCCG
>CAZOXB010000310.1:0-3604 GCA_964583635.1 uncultured Opitutaceae bacterium
CTGTCGGCCATGACCCTGGCCTATCTGGCCCAGACCAACCAGGCCGACCGCGTCATCGAGAGGCGCGGCGACATCGAGCTGATACCCGACGTGCTCTGCAATTCCGGCGGCGTGGTCGTCTCCTACTTTGAGTGGCTTCAGAACCTGCAGCACTACTACTGGTCGCGCGAAGAGGTCCTGACGAAGCTCTTTGCGATCCTCGACAAGGCGAAGGGCGCCGTGGAATATCAGAAGCGGAAGTTCGGGTTCAGCCGGCGCCTCGCCGCGTTGACGCTGGGGATTTCGCGAGTGGCCGAAGCGAAACAGAGTCGCGGCCTCTTCCCCTGAGCCGGGGTATCCCGGGATGGCGCCGCCCCTCCGCCTCCATTCCATCCCGACCCTTTTCAAAGGCTTTGCCCGCGTTTTTTCGTGCCTTCGACCAAGGGCGTGATCCAACCTTTCACCGATGTCGAGCGAGGCCGAAAAGATGACCCCGATGATGCAGCAGTATTTCGAGGTGAAGCGCGGTTTGCCGCGCGACACCCTCCTGCTGTTCCGTCTGGGAGACTTCTTTGAGCTGTTCTTCGATGATGCCGTCATAGCCTCCCGGCTGCTCGGGCTCACGCTCACCAAGCGCATCGATCATCCGATGGCCGGCCTGCCCGCGCACGCCCTCGACTCCTACGTCAGCAAGCTTCTGGCCCACGGCAGGAAGGTGGCGATCTGTGATCAGGCCGAGCCGGCCAGGCCTGGAAAACTGGTCAAGCGAAGTCTCTCCCGCATCCTGACCCCGGGCACCACGCTCGCGCCCAACCAGATCGACGCCCAGCGCAACCACTACATCGCCGCGCTCTGCCTCGACAAGCACGGCCTTCACGCCGCCTGGATGGACCTCTCCACCGGCGAATTCAAACTGGCAACCGACGGTCGACCTGAAAACCTTCTCCCCGTCCTCGCCGCCCTGGCTCCGGCGGAACTGGTGCTGGTGGAAGGCGAGTTGGAGCGATGGAAACAGGGCGGTCACCACGATCCCGCCGCACTCGCCCTCCACGCGTTCTGCTCCGCGCGCCTTTGCACGGAGTTCGCCGCCTACCAATTCGCCCCGGACGCTGCGCTGCGGGCGATTCTCGGCGCCCTGAAGGTGATCAATCTGGAGGGCTTCGGCATAGCGCGCGACCACCGCGGGGTCGGCCCTGCCGGCGCGTTGGTGCAGTACGTGACCGACAACCTGTGTGCCAGCCCCGGCAATCTGCGCGCACTCCAGGAATACCGCAGCACCCAAACGCTCCTGCTCGATCCCGCCACACTGCGCAATCTCGAGATCTTCCAATCGAGCCGGGGCACGCGCGAAGGCTCGCTGCTGCACGCAGTCAATCGGACCGTCACCGCCCCCGGCGCGCGGCTTCTGGAGCGCTGGATCGCCGCGCCGCCTCTCGACCTCGGGGAGTTGCATCTGCGCCAGGCCATGGTGGGTGAACTCCAGGGCCGCCCCGCCGCACTCGGCGACATCCGTGCGGCGCTGGCACAGGTGCGGGACATTCCCCGCATCTTGGGACGCCTGCAAAACCGGCTTCGGAATCCACGCGAACTCGCCGGAATCAAGGAAACGCTCCTGCAACTGCCATCGCTGCGGAAATCGCTCGCCGAATTCGGCGGGTGCGTGGGCGGGCAGGCCGATCGGATCCCTGAATTCTCCGGTTTGCGCGATCTGCTTGCCGCATCGCTGGCGGACGAGATGCCAGCCGACGTGGCTGACGGCGGCTTCATCCGCAGCGGCTACGACGCGGAACTCGACCGGCTCCGCACCTTGACCTCGGGAAACAAGACCTGGCTTTCCGAACTCGAAGCCACCGAACAGGAGCGCACGGGAATCCGCAGCCTCAAGGTGCGCTTCAACACGGTCTTCGGGTACTACATCGAGGTCACCAAGGCGAATCTGCATCTGGTGCCCGCCGACTATGTCCGCAAGCAGACGACCGCAAACGGTGAACGCTACGTCACCGAGGCACTCAAACAAAAGGAGAAGGAAATTTTTCACGCCGAGGAGAACGCGCTCAATCGCGAGAAGGAGCTCTTTGTCTCGCTGGTGTCCGCCGTTCTCGACGAATCCGTGGGGCTGGCGCAAACCGCCGACCGGCTGGCGGAAATCGATGTACTCGCCGGGTGGGCCGTCCTTGCCCGCGATTGGAACTACTGCCGGCCGGAACTCGATCAGGGCACACTGCTCGAAATCACCGACGGCCGGCATCCGGTGGTGGAGCAGATGCTGAAGGACCCCCAGAACGCCCTCCTGGCCGGAAACACCGCGTTCGTTCCCAATGACACCCAGCTCTCCTCCGACGAAGCCCAGATCGCCCTGATCACCGGTCCCAACATGGCGGGCAAATCAACTTACATCCGGCAGGTGGCGCTGATCACCCTGCTCGCCCAGATCGGCTGCTGGACCCCCGCGTCCCGCTGCCGGATCGGGCTGGTGGACCGCATCTTCTCCCGGGTCGGAGCCAGCGATGATCTCGCACGGGGCAACTCGACGTTCATGGTCGAGATGAACGAAACGGCCAACATCCTCAACAACGCCACATCCCGATCGCTCATCATTCTCGACGAAATCGGCCGGGGCACATCGACCTATGACGGACTCTCGATCGCCTGGGCGGTCGTCGAGCACCTGCATCGCGATGCCGACGCTGGCCCGCGCACGCTGTTCGCGACGCACTACCAGGAGCTCACGCAGCTCGACAAGAGCCTTTCCCGTCTGCGAAACCTTTCCGTCGCGGTCAAGGAATGGAACGATGAAATCGTCTTTGTCCGGCGGGTGGTCGCCGGCCCCGCGGACCGCAGCTACGGAATCCAGGTGGCCCGACTGGCGGGTCTGCCGCTCAGCGTGATCGACCGCGCAAAGACCCTCCTCGCCAAGCTCGAATCCGACGACGCCACCGTTGAGCTTCCCTCCGCCACGCCGCGGGCAAGGCCCCGGAAGAAGATCAGCGTCCAGCTCGAGGGCGATCCGCAGCTCAGCCTCCTGTGATCCGCCCTCCTCGCGGAAACCCCCGCTCCCGGCCTCCGGAATTTACGGCGCCTTCGAGGGGTAGATCAGCACTCGATCATGCACCAGCAGCACGAGGTCCTTGATTCCATCCCGATTCACATCCGCAATGATCGTTTCGCGCGGCTCCGCCGCCCCGCCCTTGTTCCCAATCACATTTCCGTCCGCCTCGAACACTTGAAAATGGAGCCGACTCTGCCAGGCGCCGCGAGCATCCCGGCTCAGGATTTCGATGATGTTGTGCATCGGATCAACACAGGCAAGATCGAGCTCTCCGTCGGCGTTCAAGTCACCCGCGATCACGTCGCTGTACCCCACGTCAGGCAGATCGGTCGCATGTTCGAGGCCGTCCCGCAGGTGCAGGCCGTCACCCTGCAGCGGCAGCCACCAGAAACGATCACGCCCCAGCAGGAAAATTTCTCCCCCATCCGAGCCCGGGCGGAGACGGAACTCCGCCTGCACGACATCAATCCTTCCTACCGGTGCGGTTTCGACAACCCGATAAACCTTTCTTTCGTCCGCCTGAAGCATCTCCAGTCGCTCGCCCTTGCGGTCGTACAGGACAATGCGCGGCGCCTC
>CAZOXB010000311.1:0-3585 GCA_964583635.1 uncultured Opitutaceae bacterium
CGACCGTGCGGATACCCGCGTTCTTCAGCCAGGCATGGACCTCCGTGCTGGATGAAATCAGACAGGGCACGGAGAAAATGACGCCGGTGGATGCCCGCACGACGTTCGGATTGAAGAGATCCGTGACCGGATCGCAGACGATCACGGCATCGCAGCCGGCGGCGTCGGCGCCGCGCAGGATCGTGCCGAGATTGCCCGGTTTTTCGATCGCTTCGACGACGAGCAGGAACGGTTCGCGGGGAAGCTTCAGGTCCGGGAGCGATTGTTTCCATTGCGGTGCGACCGCGAGGAGTCCGTCGGGGCGCTCGCGATAGGCGACCTTGGCGAACGCATCCTTGCTCAATTCGAACAATCTTGCCCCGGCGCCGAGGGCGGTCTCGAGGAGTGCGCCTTCATTCGCTCCCAGGAACCAGGCGGGTGAGAAATAAAGTTCCTGCAGCGGAATGTTCCTTTCGAGGGCGCGGCGGATCTCCCGGTAACCCTCGATGAGAAACACACCGGCCTCATCACGTGGACGCCGGTCGCGCAGCTTGACGAGCTGTTTGATCCGGGGATTCTGCAGGCTGGTGATTTTTTCCGAAGGGTGTTCCACGAGTAAGAGCATTCTAGGGGCGCGGTTCCCCGTTGCAAAGGAGTATGCATCCCCGTTCCATTGCCGTACCCAGGTCCGGACAACATTCCCCTTCGCCATGCATCCCACCCGCTTCCTCGCATGCCTCGCCCTCGTTGCCCCTGGCCTGTTTTCGCTCACGGCGGCGGCAGTCGAGCCCGTCATTGTGATCCACGGTGGAGTGGGCGTGCGTGCGCGCAGCGAGATGTCGTCCGGGCAGGAGGCGGAGTACCGCAGGGTTCTGACCCAGTCGCTGCAGACCGGCTATGCCAGACTGACGGCGGGCGCTCCGGCCGTGGAGGCGGTGGAAGCGGCCTTAAAGGTGCTCGAGGACTCCCCGCTGTTCAATGCCGGCAAGGGGTCCAGCCTGAACCGCAGCGGCGTCGTCGAATGCGATGCCTCCATTATGGACGGGGCGACTCTCAAGGCCGGGGCCGTGGCCAGCGTGCAGCACGTCAGGAATCCCATCAGCCTGGCCCGGCTGGTGATGGAGAAATCGCCGCACGTCCTCATGGTGGGGACGGGCGCCGAGGAATTTGCGCTGGGCCAGGGCATGGTGCTGGTGCCGAACAGCTCCCTCGTCACGCCGCAAAAGGTCAAGGCACTGCGCGAGCGTCTTGACCGGGAAACATCCTCTGGAAAGAAGGAAACTGTGCTCCTGACCCGACCGGTGGCGGTGGACGTCGGTCTCGTTGGAACGACCGGATGTGTGGTGCTGGACAAACAGGGCAATCTCGCTGCTGGCACCACCACGGGCGGACGTGACGGCAAATTGCCGGGTCGGGTTGGCGATTCGCCGATCATTGGAGCGGGGACCTACGCCAACAACCGGACCTGTGCCATCTCCGCCACCGGCCTGGGCGAATACGTCATGCGCCAGGTGACCGCCTACGACATCGCCGCCCTGATCGAGTACAAGGGCATGCCACTCGATGCCGCCGTCGAAATCGGTCTAAGGAAGGTTGCGGACATGGGCGGCGGAATCGGCCTCATCGCAGTCAACCGTCAGGGCGAAATCTCCATGCGTTTCACCGGGAATGGCATGTACCGCGGATACCTCCGCGGTGACGAAAAGCCCGTGGTCGAAATCTACCGGGACTGAGCTCGCTGCCGGTTCCGAAACAAATCCCGTCGTCATGCACAGGCGCCTCCTCTTCGCCGCACTTTTTCTTGTGGGAACCGCATTGGCTGCGCCGGCAAAGCTGGCTGTCGGCAATGGACGCCTGGATTTCACGGACTGGGAGGGTCCGCCGCTGCCGGTTTGGTATCATGCACCCAAGGCGCTCAACGCTTCGACACCGGTGCTGTTTGTGATGCACGGACAGGGCCGCAACGGGGAGGAATACCGCGACCAATGGGTGATGCTTTCGGAGAAATACAGTTTCCTGCTCGTGGTCCCCACTTTCTCCAGCCGTGATTTTCCCGATCGTGCCGGTTACAACTTCGGCAATGTCTTCACCGCGGACGGCAAACGCCGACCGGAGTCCCAATGGGGTTATACCGCGATCGAAAGGATCTTTGACCATGTGAAGTCGGGAGCGGGCCTGACTGCCGCCACCTATTTCATCTACGGACATTCCGCCGGTGCGCAGTTCGTGCACCGCATGCCGTTCTTCCTGCCCGGTGCACGGGTGGCGAAACTGGTGCCGGCCAACGCCGGGGCCTACATGTTGCCGGATTTCGACCATGTCTTTCCGTATGGGCTGAAGGACTCTGGCGTTACCACGGACGACCTGAAGCATGCGCTGCAAAAGCCGGTCGTTGTTCTGCTGGGAGAGGCAGACATCGATCCGAATCACAGATCCATTCCCAAGGCACCCGAGGCACAGGCGCAGGGACTTCACCGCTTTGCGCGTGGTTTGAATTATTTCAAACTCGCCAGCGAACAGGCGGTCAGGCTGCACGTTCCCTTCGCCTGGAAAATCGTCACGGTTCCGGGTATTGGCCACAGCAACGAGGAGATGGCATCCTTTGCCGCGGCCCAGCTGTTCGGGAAGTGATCTTCCTGCGCGGTCGCGGCGGCTTGCGGATCCGGCGCCTGCCCCGGTCGGATGGGTTTCATCGCGGGCACCGTGGGGTCAGGGCATGAAATTGTCGCCATCAGGACCGCTTTGCGATGAAATGAAATCCGGCTGAGGGTGTTTTCGAAAAATCGGGATCCATCGGTCCGTTGCCGGTTCCCCGGCAGAAATCGTGGGATGTGAACGATGGCAACTCCGTGAACGCGAGGCCGTGCCTCTTGAAGGTGTCCTCCCACCATGCCGCGGGCTTCACGGTCTTGTGGTAATCAACGCCGTTGACGATGTCGTGGATGAGTGCGATCGAACCGATGAAAATGCCATCAGCGGCGAGGTGATTCTTGATGTTGGAGAAGAGTGTGCCCAGATCTTCCTCACCGATGTGTTCCAACACTTCCCACATGCCGATGACCTCGAATTTCCGAATCTCTCCCGCGGATTTTGAAACTAGGGAGAAGGGTTTTGTGATGTCACACGTCCGAAGATAGTCCCCGATCGTGCGCCATTCAGCGCGCTGGGTCTTGAGGGAGAAGTCGGAGCCCTCGAGCCCCATCGCAAAATGGCCCCGCAGAAGGAAATCGAACACCACGCCGCCCCCGGAGCAGCCGAGGTCAAGGTAGGCAAGGGGTCGCCCGGCGAAGTGTCGTTCGCAGGCGAAACAGAAGCGCGAGGAACGTGTATTGTCATTCCGCGTTCCCCAAGGATGAAGGTGGTCGTTACTCGAATGTGCAATCGGATGATCCGTGATCAACGTGACGGGATTGTCGCCCAGCCGATCGGCCATGAGCAGTCTGCGGATATCGGACAGCTGGTTGGCAAGGTCCCCAAGCGCGGGCGAAAGTCCATTCATCAGGACCGCGTGCAGGTGCTGGGCGGTGACGGTCAGCGCTGTCCCCAGGAACTCCCGGTCCACCTGGGTTGAGGGGGCGGGGGCATTCGTCTTGTTCGTGGGGACCG
>CAZOXB010000312.1:0-2040 GCA_964583635.1 uncultured Opitutaceae bacterium
GATCGACCAGAACGCCTTTGCCGGCGGTTCGTTCGTTCAGAAATTCGAGGAGGACTTCGCCGCCTTCTGCCGCGCGAAGCACGCCATCGGCGTCGGCAACGGCACGGACGCGCTGTGGTTCGCGCTGCTCGCCCTCGGCGTCGGCCCGGGCGATGAAGTCATCACCGTCTCGGCCACCTTCATGGCCACGGCCGAGGCGATCAGCTACTGCGGCGCGAAGCCGGTGTTCGTCGACATCGACGAAGCCACCGCCACCATGAACCCGGCGCTCCTCGAGCGCGCGATCACGCCGAAGACCAAGGCGATCGTTCCGGTTCACCTGTACGGACAGATCGCCGACATGGATCCCATTTTGGAAATCGCGAAACGTCACGGCATCCCCGTCGTCGAGGACGCCTGCCAGGCCCATGGGGCGGAGTACAAGGGACGCCGGGCTGGCACGATCGGCGATATCGGTTGCTTCAGCTTTTATCCCGGCAAGAACCTCGGCGCCCTCGGTGAGGCGGGCGGGGTGGTCACCCAGGATGCGACCCTCGCGGCCAAGGTGCGCACCCTGCGCGAGCACGGCCAGGAGAAGCGCTACTTCCACTCGATGATCGGCTGGAACGGCCGCATGGACGGCCTGCAGGCTGCGGCGCTCCGCATCAAGCTGCGCAGCCTCGACAAGGGCAACGCCGCCCGCCGGGCCCATGCGGCCCAGTACAGCCGCCTCCTCGCTGCCGTCCCGGGTGTCATCACGCCCACCGTCGCCAGCCACGGCGTGCCGGTCTTCCACCTCTACGTGATTCGGGTCAAGAACCGCGACGGCGTGCTCGCCAAGCTGAGCGAACGCGGCATCGGCTGCGGGATCCATTACCCGAAGCCGGTGCACCTCCAGCAGGCCTACGCGCACCTCGGGCTGGGGCGTGGCACGACGCCGGTGGCCGAGCGCTGTGCGGATGAAATCCTCTCCCTCCCGATGTTCCCCGAGCTCACCCCCTCCCAGGTGGAAACCGTCGTGGCGGCACTCAAGCAGGTGCTGCTCGAGCAGACGGCGTCACGCACGGCCGCCGCCTGAGCGCCGCGCTCACCCATGCCCGCCTCGGTTCGTGTCGTCGATCCCGACGAGATTCCGGAGTGGGACCGACTGCTCGAACCCTTTCCCGACTCCACCTTCTTCCACACCCGCGAATGGGCCGCGATCCTTCGATCCACCTATGGGTTTCGCCCGCGCTACCTGCTGTTGGGGACGCCGGCCGCACCGCAAGGATTGCTGCCGCTCATGCAGGTCGACAGTTGGCTCACGGGAAGACGTGGCATCGCGCTGCCGTTCTCCGATGCGTGCAGCCCGCTCAGTCAGTCGGACGGGGACTTGCATGAACTGCTGGCCGAAGCACGCCGACTTGCAGGCGAAGCAGCCTGGAAGTATCTCGAAATCCGGGGCGGCCTTGAGAGGATTGAAGGCGTCCGGCCTTCGACCACGTTCTTCGGGCACGTCCTGCCGCTCGTTGAAAACGAGGATTTCCTTTTCCGACAGCTTGATCCATCCGCCCGGCGGGCGATCCGCAAGGCAAACACGGATGATGTCGTTGTCGAAACTCATCACAGCGAGGCGGCGTTGGGCGAATTCTGCCATCTGCTGGCCCTCACCCGCAAGGGGCACGGTGTGCCCCAGCAGCCGCCGGCATTCTTCAGGAATCTCCATCGCACCATGATCAGCCAGGGCAAGGGATGCATCGTCATGGCACGCCTCAATCGCGTGGCCATTGCGGCGGCGATGTTTCTGGAGCACAAGCGGAAGGTCCTCTACAAGTTCGGCGGTTCCGATGTCCGGCATCTGAAACATCGGGGCAACAATCTGGTCATGTGGAAGGCGATCACCGAGTACGCCCGCCGTGGATTTGAAACCTTTGATTTTGGCCGCACCTCCCTGGCGAACGAAGGACTACGGCGTTTCAAGCTCGGCTGGGGTTCCGGGGAGCGCCCGATTTCCTATTTCCGATATGATTGCCGGTGCTCCGATTGGGCGACCGTTGCCGACCGCTCCACGAACCGACTCAC
>CAZOXB010000312.1:2140-3583 GCA_964583635.1 uncultured Opitutaceae bacterium
AAGGAATACCGCTCGGAGGCCTCGTTGTTCATCCGGTATATCAAGGAGGACAGGAATCCGGTCACGGAAATGGGGACGGATGTCCGTTCGGTCGGCGCCAATTCGTTCATCATCGCGGAAGCGAGCATCCTCACCAGCCTGGACCTCGCGCTGAAGGTCGCCGATGTCATCGGCTACGAGAAGCTGCTGGGCGTACCCGCCGGTCCCGAAAGCAGGTTTGCGGCGGCGGAGGTCGTGAAGGCGGGGCTGATCATCGATCCCGTGGCCCGCGGCAGCAGCGTGTTTGAACTCAATTTCAAGCATGGCAATCCCCAGGTCGTGCAGCCGGTGTTGACCGCCATCATCGACCAGTATCTGAAGCGCCACCGCGAGGTCCACATGCCGGTGGGCGCGTTTGACGACACGCTTATCCAGCAGGTGGATACGCTGCAGGCCCGGCTGCGGCGCACGGAGGAGGAACTGGTCAATGCCCGCAAGGCGGTCGGAATCTATTCCCTGGATCAGGCGAAGGAGGAGTTCGGCAAGAAGATCAGTCAGCTCCGATCGGTCATTTTTGAGGCGGAAGCGGCGCTGGCCGAACGCACCGCGACCTACAACCGGATCATGTCATCGCCGGACGCACCGATACGGTCGGACAGGATCGAGGTGGTGCAGCCTGCGGCCGAGGCCGACATGAGTGGCGTGCCAGTTGACGACTACAAGAGCCTGGTCAGCCGGCTGGAGGCCGCGAAACAACGCATGAACGAGATGCTGAAGACGATGTTGCCCGAGGCGAACCCGGTGAAGTCGTTTCGGAACCTGATCGCGGAGTATGAGGGGCAGAAGAAGGCGATGGAGGAGAAATACCCGGTTCTTGCGAAAGTGCCCGCTCCCACGCCGCCGGTCATCCTGAACGATCGCTCCGCGGACAAGTCCAATGCGCCGATGGTATTCGACCCCCGGGCGGCAAAAATCCAAATTGAAGCCATCGCGACACGGATCCAGGTGCTGAACTCCCAATTGGAGAAGGTGCGCCAGGAAAGCGCCGAGGTGGAGAAGGCCGAGGTGTCCATCCGGGAACTCGAACTTCGCAAGAGCATGGAGGAGGCGAATTTCAAGTACCTGCGTTCCAGCCTCGAACAGTCGCGCATCAATGATGCCCTGGGAACGGGAAGGCAGACCAACATCAACGTCATTCAAAGCCCGTCACCGCCCATCCGCGTGACGAGCAAGGCGATCAAGGCCGCTGCTGTCGTGGCGGTCGCCGGTTTCGCGATTGGCATCGCCTTCGCGTTTGCGAGGGAGTTTCTACTGGACCGCACCATCAAACGCCCGGTCGACGTCGCCCGTCACGCGGGTATCAATCTGTACCTGTCGATCCCGCGGGTTGCGAAACGGAAGCGCAATCAGAAGGCGCTGGCCCTCAATCGGTCCGATGCCGGAAAGAACGTGAAGGAGGCGGAT
>CAZOXB010000313.1:0-3572 GCA_964583635.1 uncultured Opitutaceae bacterium
AAGTACGGGATAGATGCGGAAAAATGCCCTAAAACGCAACCCGATCATCGCGAAACGAGAGCGCGCAGCGGCCTTCCAGCAGGCCGTTCAAGGTCGCCGCGGTGTCACCGAACGCCGTGAGGCATTCGCAGGCGGCGATGCGCGGGGGAAATGCGGGTTGCGGAAAGGTGCCCATGCGGACGGCAGGCGTGGCGACCAAGAGGCGCCCCGCCCTTCAGGAGGTGCCGAAAAACTTGCTGATCCTGCGCAGGCTGGCGACCAGCGCCTCGATGTCGGCCAGCGTGTTGTAGACGTAAAAGCTGGCGCGCACGCTGCTCGGGAGGCCCAGTTTTTTCATCAACGGCTGGTTGCAATGGTGTCCCCCGCGCAATGCGATGCCATCCTGGTCGGCAAAGGTGACCACGTCGTGGGCGTGTACGTCGCGGAGGGCGAAGCTGACCAGACCGGCGCGTTTGCCCCGCGGGCCGAGGATGCGGATGCCGGGCAGTTCCGACAGGGCCGCATAGGCGGCTTCGGCGAGCGCATGGTCGTGCAGGCTGATTTCGGGACGTCCCAAGCCGTCGAGATAATCCATCGCGCTGCGCAGGGCGATGGCATCGGCTACGTTGGGCGTGCCCGCCTCGAAGCGTTCGGGCGAAGGTTTCCATCGGCTGCCCGTGTACTCCACCAGGCTGATCATGCCTCCGCCGGTTTGCCAGGGAGGCATGGCGTCGAGCAGCGCCCGGCGGCCGTAGAGGACGCCGATGCCCGTCGGGCCGGCCATCTTGTGTCCGGAGAAAGCGAGGAAGTCGCATCCCATGGCCTTGACGTCGAGGGGTTCGTGGCCGACGGATTGGGCGGCATCGACGAGCGTCAAGGCACCGACCGCCCGTGCACGGCGACAGAGTTCGGCGACGGGATTGATGACGCCGAGCGTGTTGGAAATGTGCGTGAAGGCGAAGAGCTTCACCTGCGGTGTGAGCAGCGCGTCCAGTGAAGACAGGTCGAGGCCGCCCTCTGCATCGATGCCCGTGACGGGGACAAACTTGACGACCGCGCCCGTGCGTTCGGCGATCATCTGCCAGGGGACGAGGTTGGAATGATGTTCCATCTCGGTCAGGAGGATGACATCGCCTTTCTTTAGGTGGGCTGCACCCCAGCTTTGGGCAACGAGGTTGATCGATTCCGTGGTGCCGCGGGTAAAAATGATTTCCGCAGGGTGGTCGGCACCGATGAACTCGCCGGTCCTCACCCGGGCGGCTTCGTAGCCGTCTGTGGCGCGCATGGAAAGGGCGTGCAGCCCGCGGTGGACGTTCGAGTTGTCCCTCTCGTAGAACTGCGTCAGGGCGTCGATCACCGCCCGCGGCTTCTGGGTGGTGGCGGCATTGTCGAGATAGACAAGCGCACGGCCGCCGACCGATTGGTGCAGGGTTGGAAAATCCGGACGAAGATCGCGACCACAGAGCATGATGTTCATTCAACCGCGTTCGTTTCACAGTGTCACGCCGGAGTTTTCCGGGCCTTCGCCGCTGCATCGTCGCCGCGGCATGGCTCTTTCACGAGGTCACTTTCAGAGAAGGCTCAATCCGTAGTTCTTGACACGCGCGCCATCGGGTTGCGGTGTTGCGATGTCGAATATCCGGTGCGTGTCCGCCAACGGTCGGCCGGATCTGAGATCCCGTTCCCCTTTTCCTCCTCATCGATCCCATGCGCCTCGTACGGTTTGCTCGTTTCATCTGCGTCCTTGCCCTCACCGGTCTCACGACAGCCACATCAATCAACGCGCAGCAGAAGGCCAAGGATGCGAAGGCCGCGACGATGCCTGCCGCACCTACGACGGGCGAGCCGATGCCGACGGTGATCCCGGTCACCATGCTCACGGCGGCGGAGGGCCTCGAAGTCACGTTGTGGGCGAGGTCACCGCTCTTCCGGAATCCGACCAACATGGATATCGACTCGGCCGGCCGCATCTGGGTGGCGGAAGGGGCCAATTACCGCAAGCACGCCGGCCGCGATCCTGAGGGCGACCGCATTGTCGTCCTCGAGGACACCGATGGCGACGGTCGGGCCGACAAGTCCTGGGTGTTCGTCCAGGAACCCATGCTGATTGCGCCGCTCGGAATCGCGGTCATCGACAACAAGATCTACGTGTCGAATGCGCCCGACCTGATCATCTACACCGATGTGAACCGTGATCTCAAGTTTGACGCGGCCGTGGATACCCGCGAGGTGCTGTTGACCGGCTTCAACGGGCGCAATCATGACCATTCGCTGCACTCCGTCACGGTCGGGCCGGACGGACGCTTTTATTTCAATCAGGGCAACTCCGGCGCCGTCGTCACCGATCGCTCCGGCCGGACGATCCGCGTCGGCAGCTGGTACGATCCCATCAAGAGTGGCGCGACTCCTCTCTTCAGCTGGAAGCCGATCGACATTGCGGGTGTGAAGAGCGATGACGGGCACGTTTATGTGGGCGGGTTTGCCATGAGCATGAAACCCGACGGGACTGATCTGCGGGTGATCGGTTACAATTTCCGCAACAGCTACGAGCAGACCGTGACTTCGTTCGGAGAGGTCTTTCAGAATGACAACGATGACCCACCGGCGTCGCGTACGGCCCACCTCCTTGAATATGGCAACGCCGGCTTCTTCTCACGGGATGGTACGCGCAGCTGGTCCGCTGATCGCCGGCCGGGTCAGGACACCGCGACCGCCGAATGGCGCCAGGAGGATCCCGGCACGATGCCCGCAGGCGATGTTTACGGCGCGGGGGCACCGACGGGCATTGTGTTTTACGAGGGCGACGCCTTGGGTGCGAAATGGCGAGGGGTGCTCCTGAGCGCCGAGGCCGCCCGCAACACCATTCTCGGTTATTTCCCGGAGGCAAAGGGTGCGGGCTACACGCTGCGGAACTTCGACTTTCTCACCAGCAACCGTGAGCGGAAATTTGCCGGTACTGACGACCTGAGGGGGAAGATAAGCGACGACCTGCAAACGTATTTTCGCCCGTCCGACGTGGCGGTCGGACCGGATGGGGCGATTTACATTTCCGACTGGTTTGATCCTCGTGTGGGCGGCCATGCGGATTTTGATGATTCGCAAAGTGGAGCCATCTACCGCGTGGCGCCCAAGGGCTTCAGGCCCAGGATCCCCACGCTCGATCTCAAGACCATCGCGGGTCAGATCGAGGCGCTGCGCAGTCCCGCGGTCAATGTGAGGTCACTCGGCTTCTTCGCGCTGCTCAAGGCTGGCGACAAAGCGGTGCGGCCCGTTGCGGAGCTTCTTGCGGACAGCAATCCCTACATCGCGGCCCGTGCGATCGGCCTGCTGGCCCATCTCGGACCGAATGGCATCGCGCAGGTGGAAGGCCTGCTGACTCACGCCGACGAACGGTTCCGTGCCGCCGCATTTCACGCGTTGCGCTTCGGCCCGCGGGGACTCGAACATGCCGCGAGCCTTGTCAGGGATCGCTCACCCTTGGTACGCCGCGAGGTTGCGCTGGCAATGCGCGATGTGCCCTTTTCCAAGTCGAAGGACATTCTGCTTCAGCTCGCGTCGTCCTTTGATGGCGAAGACCGTGCCTACCTCGAGGC
>CAZOXB010000314.1:0-3519 GCA_964583635.1 uncultured Opitutaceae bacterium
TCCTGGATCTCACGGCGTACTTCCTGATCTCAGCGATTCCCATGTTGGCATCCCGCAAGGTGGTCAGATAAACCGTGCCCTCCGCCTTGGGTGTCAGGTGAATGGCCGCGCCTTGCGGCACCCAGGCCTCCACCGTGTTCGTAAAAGAGGCGGCGCGGGTATGCCTGGAATCGATGCCCAGCTTCGCAAAAGGAGTACCGATGTGAAACTCCCCGGCATAGAATACCGGTGCAGCCTGCGCCAGGGAGCACGCCAGCAGACCCAAACTGCCCAGCAACACCTTGACCGCCACGATGGGCATGGTGAGTCCTCTGACGCGTCGGTTTTTCATTTCGATGAACATGGGATTACCATCAATTGTGGGTCGGAAACCGCACCGCTCATGCCTCCTCCCTCATCGGGCCATCGGGACCCACACGTCCATGTAGGCCAATCCGCGGTTCGCCCAAGCGTAGTAGGGGATCAACTCAATGTCCACCGTGCCCTCGTCGACCGTCGTGCGATGCACCGGCGGCATGGGGCGATACAACTGTCCTTCCCCCCAAGGAGAACCCGTCTCCTGCCGGGAAGATTGCACGTTGGCGCGCTCGAATGCGGCCATGCCTTCATGGGTGAGTGCCCTGCCTTTCAGGACAGTGACCCCGCTGAGGAAATCGGCGCGGTACTCGGGTGTGAGCTGAATGTTCGCAGGCAGATGGACACCCGCCCTGTGCAGTGCTTCACCGCCTTCGCGCTTCGGCAGTTCCAGACAGTAGACGACCGGCCCGCGCATGACGGCCACCTTGCCGTGCAGCTTGGTGATCCGTGGATTCGGCTCCATGAGCCGGACGGGCATGGGAAAATCGAGGACAATCCTGTCGCCCGGAGTCCAGTAACGATAAAGCTCGAAATAGGTGCCGGGCATCGCGGGCAGATCGGCCTTCACGCCGTTGACCGTCACCGTGGCGTCCTCCGTCCATCCGGGTATTCGGAAATGGAGGGATACCGGCCGGTGAGTCGCCACGTCCTCGATCGTGATCTGCACGCGCCCCTCCCATGGATAGTCGGTGACCTGATTCATGGCAAGGGAAGTGCCATCGGACAGCTTCGTCGACAGCCGGTTGCTGTTATAGAAGTTCACCCAAAGACCTCCGTCGTCGGAGATATTGTAGAACCAGTTGTGCACCTTCAGCGTCGTGCGAGCCACGCTGGGCGGGCAGCATTCGCAGTTCATATATTCCCATCGCTCGCCGCTTTGATAACCCGACACCATGCGTGACGGGTCCCGATAGGTCTGGCGCATCTTTTCCCCCGCCGTGCCATCCCAGGTCACGAGATTGCAGTAAAAGAAACGCTCGCCCGCCAGATCGACGCCGGAGTTCAACGTGTTATAGAGCATGCGCTCGGTCCAGTCGGCGTACTTCGCGTCGCCGGTCAGCATCAGCATGCGGTAGTTGAACATGCCGGCGCCGATGTTGGCGCAGGTCTCGCTGTACAGGTTCGGCTGCTGGTAAGGTCCATTGGCGAAGTTCTCGTGCACCTCGTCGCCACGCGGGGACAGGGATGCCGATTTGCGATCCATCGCCACACCGAGGGTGATATCCGTTTTCCGCTCGTGGATATCCTTCCAGATGCGCTCCAAGGCGGCGAGGATCGCCGGATCGCCGGTTTCTGCATAGAGATCGGCGGCGCCGCTGTAAAGGTAAGTCCCGGTCACGGCATGGCCCACCGCAAGGTGCTCCTGCCGCAACGGCACACGGTCCTGGGTCTGATCGGTGCCTCCATAAGCGTGCTTGCGATCGGGATTGGGGCGGCTGCCGCGGTTGTTGACCATCGTGGTCAGCAGTTCCAGGTAGGCCGGCTGGCGGGTGGTGCGATACATTTCGGCCATCCCCATGAACGCGGAGGGATTCCACGGGAACCGGGCCATCTTCGCCGGTTCCGCCTTCCACTGCCGGCAGAGGAAATCGGCCGTCTTGATGGCGAGCTTCAGGAAGTTGCCCTTTCCCGTGACCCGATGATGGATACACGCGGCTGTAAGCAGATGCCCCATGTTATACATCTCATGGGCGTTGCTCTTGTCGAAGCGCTTCAATCCCTTCTGCGGGATGTTGGTCGAAATGTAACCATCCGGCTCCTGAGCCTTGCCGATGATCCCGATCCACTCGTCCATCTTCCTGTCAAGAGTGACATCGCCGCTGACGCTGTAGGCCAGGGCCATGCTCTCGATCCATTTGTAATTGTCGCCATCTCCCCAAGGGCTGCCGGTCTGCGGCCCCGCGATGAGGCCGGCAGCCCACTTGATCCGGTTGAGGTTGGCGGAGCCGTCGCCCAACATGAACTTCTCGATGGCCGGCACCATCTTGGTGGCGGCCAGTTCGAATCTCGCCGCAAAGAATCCCCCCGTGAGCCGGGTATCGCGCAGCGGTATGCCGCGCAGCTTGATAAAGGGGCTCCGGGTGGTGTCGATGACCGGCTTTTGTATATCAGGAACGGCCCCGTCGACTTGTACGGTGGAGAGGCCCAATCCGGCCATGCAGGCGGTGAGGGAAAGGAGGTTGCGGGGAAATCTGTTCATGTCGAATGGTCGCGTTTTCGGGAAACGCACCGCCTTCACGCCGACGATGCGCGCCTGCACGGCCCGGGTCATCCCGCCGCCGTCAGAACCTGAAGGTGTTCGTGACAAAGATCTCGCGTGGCGGATCGTAACGGGCGCGGGCGGCTTCACCGGTTGGCTGGACGCGCACAACGCTCACCTCGTTGCTGCGCCAGTTGTTCAGATTGCGGATGTTGAGCTGGATCTCCCAGTTGATCCTCTTGTCGAAGATCTTCCGGCCATATTTGAACCATACATCGATGTTGTGCTCCGGGTCGCTCCAGTAGGGCTTGGAGAGATCCGGAACGACGATTCCATTGACCTCCATCAACTGGTTGCCGAAGACGTTTCGATCCTGCCAGCGGTACGCTCCGCCGATCGAAAAACCCGCGAGCCGCCCGTGTGTGAACTTGTAATTGGTGACCACACTCGCACTCCACTCCCGCTGTTCCTGTGCCCGCGTCCCTTCAGCCGCCTTGTCCGCGAAGAAAGGAAAGAGGGTGTCGTCCGTGGCTTCGGTGGTGGTCTGGCCGTCAATGCGACTGGGGCTGGCATAAACCAGGTTGCCGAACTGCTTTAGGTAGGGGATGTGGACCGTCTCGACAAATGCGGACAGCCGCGGTGCGATGTTGTCGAGGATCGTCTTGTACTTGGAAACGCTGACGGCGACGCGCCAGTTCGGCGTCGGGTTGGCAATGATCTCGATCTCCATGCCCTTCGTGGTGTTGTCGGCCACGTCAGTGGTGGCCGAACCGGCCCACGCCGAGGAATAGGTGCCATCGGGATACACGGTGAACTGCTGCACGGCCATCGCCCGCGGATCGAGGTTCGCCTTCAGCCACTCTCTCGCCGCATAGGTCTGCGCGAGCCGCTCATCGGTGCGGAACTCCAGGTCGCCGGCCCCGGGATCGATTTTCCGGTCACCGTTGGCGTCAACCTGGATG
>CAZOXB010000315.1:0-3506 GCA_964583635.1 uncultured Opitutaceae bacterium
ACCCCGATCCAGGCCGTTGAAACTGACCTGCCTGGCACCCGCGGAGACTCCCGCCCGCTCCAGGACGTGCTTGAGCGGAATCCCCCGCCAACGGGCGTTGCCCATGGCGCCGTGCCCGAGCTGGCCGCCATTGACCCTGGGCTCAAAAAAGCCGCGACTGTTGCCGGAACATTGGTTGACCGCGGTGATTTCCCGCGCGCCCTCCATCTGCCTCAATTCATCCAGGGAGAGTTCGAGAGGTTTGCGCACAGCGCCTCTCACGTGGAGCCGGTAGGTCGCCAAATCTATTCGGGTGGGGAGATCGCTGAGGTGATAGCGGACAAAAAACGCGTCGTTCGGGGTGATCAGACCCTCGTTAAAGACTCCAAAAGGTGTCTCGAGCTGGGGAGGCCGCGCCGTGAGGAGAATCAGAGGGCGCTTCTGGGGATAGGCGACCAATTCACGCAGTCCGTTCTCAAAGGGAAGTGTGACCGTTGGATTCTCCGCCCGAAGGCGGTTCCATGGGCCCGACAGCACAGCTCCGGTCGTAAGGAGTCCTGCCGTTTGCAGAAACTTTCGACGTTCCATCGAGTGGGTCATCGATCGATCGTTCATCCTCCGAAAGTGGAT
Organism: uncultured Opitutaceae bacterium; assembly: GCA_964583635.1. GTDB lineage: Bacteria > Verrucomicrobiota > Verrucomicrobiia > Opitutales > Opitutaceae > UBA6669. The sequence continues at coordinate 610 of CAZOXB010000315.1, forward strand.
GCCGGCACGCGGCGTTTCAATCCCCAATCATGCCGGATCATTGATGATGTTGCGTCCATCCCGGCATCACGAAGGTGCCGCAGGCTTTCATCCGTGAATCAGGCTGCAGCGTGGAGTTTGAGGCGCGATGGCATCCGCTTGCCGCAACGCGGAACTTGAATACAATCGGGCGCAGCCATTTCGACACAGCCAGATGGGGTTATCTGCAACTAATCGTGCGATGGATGAAACTTTATGCTCTCATAAACCGTTATTCAAATAGACTCGCCGGAAGGGCGTGAAACGTCGTCAATCGGATTAGCGAGGATCAAACGTCATCTTTTTCGGCGCGCGCTTTCAAACAGTGGGAACAATTCAAAAATACGCGCATCACACTGCTGCTGAGTGTATGACCACTAAAGCACAGGACGTCGCCTTGGATCGAATTCTTGTGGACCGCTTCAAATCGGGAGATCAATCGGCTTTCGATGAAATGGTGCGCCGTCATTGGGATCGAATTTATGCAATGGTGCATCAGTTGCTTCGCAACCAGCAGGATGCTGAGGAAGTTACGCAGGATGCATTCATTCGCGCGCACAAGGGACTGGTCAATTTTCGCGGTGACTCCGCTTTTTCAACTTGGTTGTACCAGATTGCCACGAATCTTGCCCGCAACCGTTACTGGTACTGGTGGCGCCGCAAACGGGACCAAACGGTGTCTTTTGATCAACCGGTGGGACCAGACAGCACCACGCCGCTGGCGGAGGTTTTTGCTGCAGAACAGGAAACCCCGGACGATGTAACCGTCACCCAGGAACTGGTTGATCGAATCGCGGTCGGTATGGAAAAATTATCGCCGAAACACCGTGAAATCCTCGTCCTGCGCAACATCAAGAATCTTTCATACGAGGAGATCGCAGTGATACTCAAAATTTCAGTAGGTACGGTGAAGAGCCGCATTGCTCGGGCCCGTGAAAGTCTGCGTGAACGCATCGGAGGGGATTTCAAATGAAAGAGTCACGGTACATCGAGTTGTTGAATCTGTATGTTGATCATCAGCTGACTCCCGCCGAAGCGGCCGAATTGGAGGCCGAGGTTCATGCCGACCCCAAACGGCGGAGGATTTATACGCAATATTGTCAGATGCAGAAGGCGTGCACATTGATTTTTGATGCGGAGCGTTCAATTGCGCCAAAGACCGCGGCCGTCGTTGCCGCATTTGAATCGGAACGGCCGGGCAGGTCATACCCACGTGTCGGGCTATTCGGAACACTGGGTGCGCTGGGACTCGCGGCAGCGGTCGCGTTGGTGGCTTTTGTGGGGGTACCGCGGCATATATTCCCGTCGTCGCCGACGTTGCAGCCCGCTCCCGCGATTGCGATTCTATCGAGACCGGCAGGCCTGCCTTCTGACCCCGGATCTGCCGCGCCCAGTGCCACCGCTCCGGTGGCGCGTATGGCGGTTGGTCTCGTGGCCGATGGTTCAAGTTCAGCGGCGCCGGAAGAAACAGTCGTCATGATGGCGTCGGCTCCGGTGCCCAATTCCTCGCGTTCTCCGTTTCACACTTTCCTCCTTGGCACCACCTCGATGTTGAGTCGCGTCGCGGAGAGTGAGCCATCCGGCTCGCCTCAGGTTGACCTGGCTTGGCTCAATGACGTGAAATTGCCGGTTGTACGCCCGCTTCTGGAAAATCGGACGATGTTCGAATCCAATCCTACGCTCAGGCAGGAGGGGACCCGGCCCTATCGAAGCCACCAGCCCGGCAAGAATGGATCGACAGAGATGATTTCGTTCCAGTTCCAGCGGTAGGCGGTTTACTGAAGCTGGGAGCGTCAGGCTTTGGAACCGCCTACGTGAAGGCTCTCTTGACGAGCTCTTCCGTTGTCGCCGTCGGCCCCAAGGCGAGCACGGCGCGCCGGACAGCTTCATCGGCATCGGGGGCGCGGTAGCCCAATGCAATCAGCGCCTTCACAGCGTCTGCCGCGCGAGTTGCCCCCGACGCCGGAGCAGGTGCCGTGAATGAACCCGGCGTTGCGATCGACTCGCCGGAAACACTCCCTGATCCCACCTTGCTGCGCAGTTCGATCACCAGGCGCTCAGCGGTTTTCTTGCCGATGCCCGGACATTTCGAAAGAAGGGTGATGTCGCCCTGGCTGATTGCGGCCTCAAGCGACGCAAGCGACAACTTGCTCATGATCGAGAGCGCCATCTTGGGGCCGACGCCCGTAACATGCTCGATCATCAACCGAAAGAAGTCGCGGTCCTCAGCCGAGGCGAAGCCGTAGAGCGTTTGGGCGTCCTCGCGGTAGATGACGGCTGTGTGAAGTTTGACCACCGCTCCGATGGCTGGAAGCCTTTCGGCCGTGGTCACCGGGATGTTCGCTTCGTAGGCAAGGCCGTTGATTTCGATCACCGCGGTCAGCGGCGTGGCCGACGCGAGGATTCCCTGGATCGAGGTGATCATGGAGAACGGTATCGGGAAAGCGGAACCTCAGCGCAGGCCGAGCACATCCTGCATGTCGTAGGCGCCGGGCTTTCGTTCAACAATCCATGCCGCCGCCCGGATTGCTCCACGGGCGAATATGCCGCGGTCGGAGGCCTTGTGGGTCAGTTCAAGCCGTTCGCCCAGTGCGGCGAACATCACGGTGTGGTCCCCCACGACATCGCCGCCGCGCAACGCATGGATGCCGACTTCGGTGCGGCTGCGTTCACCTGTCATGCCCCGGCGACCGTGGCGCAACGCGTTGCTGTCGAGATTCCGCTCCTTGAGGATGATCTCGAGCAGCCGCTCGGCGGTTCCACTCGGGGCATCCTTCTTGAAGCGATGGTGCATTTCAACAACCTCGGCATCAAAATCATCACCCAATACGGCGGCGGCGCGTTGGGTGAGGGCGAAGAGCAGATTGACGCCCACGGAG
>CAZOXB010000316.1:0-3505 GCA_964583635.1 uncultured Opitutaceae bacterium
CTCCGCGGTGCACTCCGCCTTCCCGGTTCGAGTCCGATCTAATCTTGATCGCAATTTGAAACAATCACCCTGGGAAATGAGAGCTTGACAAAAGTTAGTGAGTACTTACTTACTTGTTTACCATGCGAGCCAAATCTCCGGATCGCCCGTCCCAACATCTGCCAGCCGATGAACGCCGCGCCGTCACCGTTGCGACGGTGCTTGAATTGGCGGCCGGGCAGAATCCCGGCGAGATAACCACCAGCGCGATAGCCCATCGGATGAATCTGACCCAGGGGGCACTCTTCCGCCATTTCCCGACAAAGGATGCCGTGTGGCAGGCTGTCATGGACTGGGTCGCGGAACATCTCTTGGCTCGAATCGAAAGATCCGCTGAATCCGCCGCCTCGCCGTTGGCTGCCCTGGAGGCGATGTTCATGGCGCATATCGATTTCGTGGTAAGGCATCCTGGAGTGCCACGCATGCTCTTCGGCGAGCTGCAACGCGCCGAAGCCACCCCCGCCAAGCGTATCGTGCAGTCGCTGCTGACCCGATACCGTGCCAAATTGAATGTTTGGATCGAAAAGGGAAAGGCGCAGGGCGAACTGGCCGCAGACGTCGATCCCAATGCAACTGCCGCGCTGTTCATCGGCTCGATTCAAGGGTTGGTCATCCAGTCATTGCTGGCTGGGGATGTGCGCCGGATCCGGGCCGGCGCACCCGGCGTGTTCAAAATCTTCCGGCGCGGGATAATGAAGACACCATGAAGCGACCCCTCCTGAATCGGCGAACGCTCGCGTTGTCCGCGATACTGCTGCCGCTGCTTGCCCTGTTTGCCTATGCGGCTGTTCGCTCGGGTCCCTTGGCATCAGTGCCGGTGACCACGGCGCTCGTCGAGAATCGCGCCATCACCCCCGCCTTGTACGGAATCGGCACCATTGAAGCGCGTTACACCCACAAGATCGGGCCGACGATTGCCGGTCGCGTGAAGGACGTCTATGTGCAGGTGGGAGATAGGGTCTCTGCCGGCCAGCTTCTCGGTGAAATGGATCCTGTCGACTTTGATGAACGCCTTGCCGCCCAGGACTCCGCACAAAAGCGTGCCGCCGCCGGGATACTCGGCGCCGAAGCACAGTTGCAGGAATCCATGGCACGCCGGGCCTACGCTGAGTCCCAACGGCGTCGCTACCAGAACCTCATGCAGGCGGGGTCGACAAGCATGGAAGCGCTCGATATCAAAACGCAGGAACTCGAGGTCGCGGATGCCAACCTGGCGACAGCCCGGGCCAATCTGGAAATCGCGCGCCACGAGGTGACCAGGCTCGCTGCGGAGCGTGAGGTATTGGAACGTCAAAGGAACAACCTTCGCTTGCTGGCTCCGGCAGATGGACTGGTGACCGCACGCCTCGCGGATTCCGGCACGACTCTTGTCGCCGGACAGCCGGTGGTGGAAATGATCGATCCGAAAACCATCTGGATCCATGCGCGCTTCGAGCAATTGAACGCCCGCGGTCTGCAGGCAGATCTCCCCGCCCGAATCACCCTGCGCTCCCACGGCAGCCACCCGGTGGCCGGACACGTCCTGCGGGTTGAACCCATCGCTGATACAGTCACCGAAGAGATCCTGGCCAAGATCAGCTTTGACATCATGCCGGAGCCGATGCCTCCGATCGGCGAACTCACGGAGGTCACGGTCGCCCTGCCGGCACTCCCGGCGGCATCCGTCGTGCCGAATGCCAGCATCCAGCGGGTCGGCGATCGGCCGGGAGTCTGGATCCCAAACGGAAGTGGAGTGAGATTTGTTCCCATCCGCATCGGAACGTCCGATCTCGAAGGTCGGGTGCAGGTTCTTGAGGGGTTGGAGCCCGGCATGCGCGTTGCCGTCCACAGCACACGTGCACTCCGGAGGCACTCCCGCGTGAAACTGGTGGAGCGGCTGCCGGGAATCCAGCCATGATCAGCCTCGCCGGACGTGACATTTTGCATTCCTGGGGGAAATTTGTTTTCACCGGCATGGGCCTTGGTCTTCTGATCGGAGTTACCCTGACCATGGCCGGTGTCTATCGCGGCATGGTGGATGACGCCCGGGCGCTGCTCGATAACAGTGGAGCCGACCTCTGGGTGGTTCAGAAAGATACGCTGGGGCCCTATGCGGAACCTTCGAGCATCCACGACGATGTTTATCGGGAAATCGCGGTCATGCCCGGAGTCTCGCGTGCGGCGAATATCACCTACCTGACCATGCAGGTGCGCCATGCCAACAAGGACGTTCGGGCCATGGTTGTCGGCATCGTGCCCGGCGGACCGGGCGAGCCCGGACAACCCGGGTATCTGGTGGCGGGAAGGCATATCACCCGGGGACATTACGAAGCGGTCGCCGATGTCGCTTCGCACTTTCAGCTCGGGGAGCGCATCCGGATCCGCCGCAATCTCTACACGGTGGTCGGCTTGACCCGACGCATGGTTTCCTCCAGCGGCGATCCGATGATCTTCATTGCACTCAAAGACGCGCAGGCCGCCCAATTTCTCAAGGATAACGACGCCATCGTCAACCAGCGGCGGCGCACGTCGTTGAATCCCGCCTACAATCGTCCCGGAACAACCGGTTTGCTCGAGTCCGTCAATGCCGCGCAATTCCAGAACAATGCGGTCAACGCCGTCCTGGTGCGGATTCTCCCAGGCTACGCACCGGACGATGTGGCCGGTCCCATCCGCCAATGGAAACGCTTGCAGGTCTACACCCGGGCGCAGATGGAGGATTTGCTGGTCCGCAAGCTCATCGCGACGTCCGCCAGGCAGATCGGCATGTTCCTCATCATCCTCGCCGTCGTCAGCGCCGCCATCGTGGCCTTCATCATCTACACGCTGACTCTCGGGAAGATTCGTGAAATCGCCGTTCTCAAGCTGATTGGAACAAGGAATTTCACCATCGCCAAAATGATCATGCTGCAGGCCATTGGACTGGGATTGATCGGTTTTGTTGTGGGCAAGATCGTCGCGACTGCGTGGGCTCCCTTTTTTCCAAAGTATGTGCTGCTCGAACCCATTGACACGGCATGGGGGTTCTTGGGGATCATGATCATCTGCTCGTTGGCAAGTGTGCTGGCGATTCGTGCAGCCTTGAAGGTGGATCCGGCGGAGGCGGTTGGCGGCTGACATGCGCAAACACGGCATACGTATTGAAGGGCTGCGCAAACGGTATGGCAGGGGCGACACCGCTGTCGATGCACTGAAACACGTGGACATGCAGGTCGCTCCCGGTGAAGTCGTCGGGCTTGTCGGCCCGTCGGGTTCCGGGAAATCCACCCTCTTGAAATGCCTCGGCGCCGTCATCGAACCAACCTCGGGCAGAATGTCTCTCGGCGGGGAGGTCATATTCGATCAGACTTGGAAGATTTCGGATCTGCGTGAGTTGCGCCGTGATAGGATCGGCTTTGTCTTTCAGGCTCCGCATCTCATCCCGTTCCTTGATGTGACTGACAATGTCGCCCTGCTTCCGATGCTGCAGGGTCTCGCCAATGCCGAC
>CAZOXB010000317.1:0-3496 GCA_964583635.1 uncultured Opitutaceae bacterium
CCCTTGGCGCCAGAAGAAAAGTGAGATGGAATCTCAGAATCATTTAGGGGCAGGCCCGGGATATTGCGTCAATGGGGGCGACACGACGTGAAGCGGGCAGGCTAGGCCGGCTTTCGCCAGCGCCGTGCGCTTATCAATCGAATCCGCCATGCAGTTCCGTATCCGTTCAATATCCTGTGCCTCCTGCCTTGCGCTCCGCGCCGGCATCGTGTCGCTCGCCCTGCTCACCTGGGCAGGTGCCCTTCGCGTCCATGCCGCGGCGGTTCCCAGCTATCTTCCTGAAAAGGAGGATGTGGTCCGACTCGACGCCGTCCAGGTCGACGGCCCGCGTGACCGGGCGTACGTCGTGCCCAACTCCAGCATCGCGACCAAGACTGACACTGCGCTGCTCAACGTGCCGCAGTCGATCACCGTCATCACTCGCGAACTGATCGATGACCAAAGCATGATCAGCATCGGCGATGTTTCCCGCTACGTCCCCGGAATGGGCATTGCCCAAGGCGAGGGCAACCGTGACACGCCGGTTCTCCGTGGGAATTCGACGACCGCCGATTTCTTCGTCGATGGCATTCGCGACGACGTGCAATATTTCCGCGACCTCTACAACGTGGATCGCGTGGAGGTCCTGAAGGGGCCGAATGCGATGATCTTCGGTCGCGGCGGCTCCGGTGGCGTGGTAAATCGCGCCCTCAAGCAGGCCAACTGGAGCACCCGGCGCGAGCTCCACCTTCAAGCCGGATCATGGAACCAGTTTCGGGCGACCTTGGATCTCGGCCAGGCCCTCAACGACTCCGTCGCCTTCCGCCTGACAGGAGTCTACGATGATTCGGAGAGCTACCGGGACGACGTCACCTATGAGCGTCGTGGGTTCAATCCTTCCCTTGCCTGGCGGCTTGCGCCGCAATCGATCCTGCGGATCGGCTACGAGCGCTTCAAGGACGAGCGCGTGGCGGATCGCGGCATTTCAAGTTTTCAAGGCAGACCCGTGAAGACAGATCCCTCGACGTTCTTTGGCGACCCGGCCCAGAGTGAGGTGCGGGCGGACGTCAACACGGTGTATGCGACCTTCGACCATCATTTCTCCAATGGCATTTCCCTTCGCAACAGCGCGCGGTTTGCCGCCTATGAAAAGTTCTATCAGAACGTATTCCCGCGGGCCGTGAATGCGGGGGGCACTACGGTGCCGCTTTCCGCCTACAACAGTGCCAACGACCGGGACAACTGGTTCAACCAGACGGATCTCGTCATCCCGCTCGACACGGCGGTGCCGCAGCGGATTCTGGCGGGTTTGGAGCTGGGGCGCCAGAAGTCGGACAATTTTCGCAACACCGGGTATTTCGAAACGATCAGCAGCACCACCACGTCGGTCGACGTGCCGCTGTCGAACCCGCGCACGACGCTGCCTGTCACATTCCGCCAGTCGGCCACGGATGCCGACAATCACGGCGTTGCCGAGACGGTCGCAATTTACGCGCAGGATCAGATCCAGTTGTCCCCGCACTTCATCGCCATTGCGGGCATGCGCTTTGAAAAACTGGATATCGAATTTCGCAACAACCGCACGGCCTCGACCGTGACGAACAAGGACGAACAGATCTCACCTCGCGCCGGACTCGTCTTCAAGCCAGGCGAGCCGGTCTCGCTCTATGCCAGCTACAGCATGTCCTTCGTGCCGCGCGCGGGTGAGCAGTTATCGTCGCTCTCGCTCACGAATCGCAGCCTCGATCCGGAGGAATTCCGCAATTACGAAGTGGGATTGAAGTGGGACTATCGCCCGGACCTCGCGTTCTCGGCGGCCGTTTACCAGCTTGACCGGAAGAACGTCGCGATCACCGATCCTGCGGATTCGACCCGTTCAATTCTGGTCGACGGCCAGCGTGCAAAAGGGATCGAACTGGGGGCCACGGGCCGCCTCACCGACAACTGGAGCATCGTCGGCGGCTACGCCTATCAGGACGGCGCGATCAAGACCACGCAGTCAGCGACGGTGACGGCCGGAAAGCGCCTCGCTCAACTGCCCCGCCATACCTTCTCGCTCTGGAATCGCTACGACTTCAGCCGTCACTGGGGCGTCGGCCTCGGAACCATCTATCGCGGTGCCATCTTCGCGTCCATCGACAATACGGTCACGCTTCCGAGCTTCGTGCGTTTCGACGCCGCAATCTTCGTCCGCGTCAATGACCGCTTCCACGCCCAGATCAATGTCGAGAACATCCTGGATGAGGACTACTACGCCTCGGCGCACAGCAACACGAACATCACGCCGGGCTCTCCCACCGCCTTTCGCCTGAGCCTCACGGCCCGATTCTGACAAGAACCTGCCGGGAGCCGGCAGGAGGGCTCTTGCGCCAGACGACAAGGTGCGTCTGGCGCACGCTGGGCATGATCCGCGCATTTGGGATCCAAGTGGATGGAATCACGCCGTGAATAAGGTGACCCAGACGGAAGAGTCGGTGTGATTTGTCGGTCTGGTGCGGACGGAGCGGCGTGGAATGAGCCATCCGCGCGGGGAGTTTGAAATCAAATGGCGGCAGGGCAGCTTGGGCAGTTGCCGGCTCAAATTGGACGTTGAAGCTGCGGGTGAGGTGGGTGATGCTGGGGGGTGAGCAAAAGAACCGCGCACCTGATTTGATGAAATTGCATTTCCTTCCGTTGCCTGTGCGCCGCATGTTGGGCGTCAAGGTGCCGTCGCCCAAACCCGCCTATCACCTGCTCGATCAACCGGGTTCATTGGGGCCGCTGATTGCCGCGCTGGATCGTGTGGACGAGGTGACCCTCGATACCGAGGCGGACAACATGTACCACTACCGGACGCGGGTCTGCCTTCTCCAGTTTCTGGTCGACCGAGAGATCTTCCTGGTCGATGTGCTGGCGGCGGGCATTGAAACGAAACAAATCTGGTCGCGCCTGGCGCAGAAGCACCTCGTGATGCACGGCAGCGACTTTGACCTGCGGTTGCTGCATGCGGAATGCGGATTCCGCGCCAAGAGCCTTTTCGACACGATGCTGGCGGCACAACTGCTCGGTCTGCAGCGCGTCGGACTGGCGTCGCTGCTTGAGGAGCATTTTGGCGTCGAACTCGACAAGGAAGGCCAGAAAGCCAACTGGTCCAAGCGTCCAATTCCGCCCAAGCTTCGGGACTATGCCGCGCGTGACGTCGCCCACCTTCCTGCGTTGCGCGATCTGCTCACGCGCGAGCTCGCCAAGCGGGACCGCCTCGAATGGCTCGATCAGCAATGCCGGCGCCAGATAGAGGCGGGTTCGGAAGGGTTTGCCCCACCGGATGAAAACGACTGGAGGATCGGAAAGTCGGAACGTCTTCGCGGAAAGGGACTCACGGTGCTGCATGCGGTCTGGCACTGGCGCGAGCAGACGGCAAAGCGGCTCGATGTGCCTCCCTTCAAGGTCTGCTCGAGCGACGTCCTGATCCGCTATGCCCAGGCGGCCGAGGAGGGCGGCAGCGAGGCGGCGATCCTGGCGGCCCATCATCTGGGGA
>CAZOXB010000318.1:0-3467 GCA_964583635.1 uncultured Opitutaceae bacterium
GCTCATATGCAACCTTTCCGGAACGGATGCCGGCGAGCGTATCGGCCTTTGATTCGCGCTTCCCGGTGCTGTGGATATAAACAAGGTCGTTCGCGGTCACGGCGGCGAGCGCCGTGGCGTCACCCGTCAACAAAACACAACCACGGGAAAATTCTACAACAATAACATCATCTGAGAAAAAAACAACAACCCAGGTCGACAGGGCAAGGGAGAATGTCAGGAGCAGACCGGGAGCAAAGGCTTTCATGCGAGCGGGGGTGTTGAATGATGGGTGACGACGGTGCGGGGAGTATGGTGCGAATTTGGATGACCGACGCAATGCGTGGCTGGTCCAGCGGCGCTCCGGAGGCGGGAGGCAACCATCGGAGGGAGATGGGGCGGCATCTCCCGTGAGGAACAACCGACCGACGTCGTCTTGAACGGCCGCCGGCTCGCATGCCGGCCGCCCTTGAATCGCGGATGAAGCACGACGAACCTTGGGGCGACCGTTTCCAGCTTACGGGGAAGTGCGGGCGGCGGTGGGGAGGGGAACGGGCTGGACGGTGACGGTTCCGGTTGCGACGTCGTTGCCAATGTAGACGGAGGGCGTGGGAAAGGCGAAGGTGAGGCCGCGTGCGCCGACGGCCCGCATGAAGGCTCCATTCAGCCGCTGCCGCAGGTCCATGTGATTCCTGAAATCGCCATCCTGAGTCAGGTAGACGAGCCAGATGTCCAGCGATGTGGCATTCAGGTCGCGGAAGAACACCATCACGGAACTCTTGTCCACTTCCGGTTCGGCCAGGATGATTTTCCGGATGTCCTCGACGACGGCTTCCATGTCATCGGGCTTGGAAGCATAGGTCAGCGAGAGAACCTGCTCGACGCGGCGTTGGGTGAAGCGCGACAGGTTGACCACGGCTTCGGCGGCCACCGTCTTGTTGGGAACGATGGTGAGTGACTTGTCGGCATTGCGCAGCTTGGTCGAACGCAGGCCGATGTCCTCCACCGTCCCGGTATGCGGTCCGATCCGGACGGTTTCCCCCAGCTTGAAGGGTTGATCGACCGCGACCACCACCGCCCCGAAGAGATTGGCAATCGTGTCTTGGGCGGCGAGTGCGAGCGCCAGGCCGCCGATGCCGAGGCCCGCAAGGAACGCCTTCACGTCGGCTCCCAGGCTTTGCGCTATCATCAGGACGCCGAAGACGAAGAAAATGGTGAGCAGCGTCTTCCGAATCCAGGGCATGAACGCGGCAACGCCCAGTTTCCTGACCGTCGCGACATCCTGCAGGTGTCCGAGCAGGGTGGTGAATGCCCTCAGGAGGAGCCAGAATAGGATGAGCGAAAACGCGATGGTGGAGCCGTAGGCGATGGCGTCGGTACTCGTCGGCGATAGCTTCAGCACCTTCAAGGCGGCCAGCAGGCCGACAAGGAGAATCAGCGCTCCGATAGGGCCCCGAAGCGCCGGAAAGAGCTTGTCGTCAAGAGTCGTCCGGGTGCGTGCGGACAGGCGTTTGATAATACTGAACAGGATGGCAATGCCAACGCTGCGTACGATGAAGGCCCCTGCCATGAACAGTGCCGCGATGAGGTAGCGGGTCGACGTGTTGCCGGTGCTGCGAACGTCAAAGATGTCAAGGATTCCGTCGACCAGGAATTCAAGGAAGTCGGGAGTCTTCACTTCCACATGCCCGCTGGCGACCGCGGCCGCCGCCGCCGTCTGGTTGCCGGCGTCCACGGACGCGGCTTTCTCGGCACCGGCTTCAGACTGGGCTATCGCAAGCGACGAGACATTGGCGACAAACAGGAGAAGGCACAGTCGGAGGGGGATGGAGCGAAATAACTGATTCATGGCTGCGAATCCCGCTTCATTAGAGGAATTTTGCGGAAAAAGCGGCCGAAATCGAAAAAATTGAAAAGTTCCCACCGGGGCGTCTTGCCGTTACTCGCCGCTTGCCGTGCCGCATTTTGGCAGGCCATCTTTCGCCTTCAATGATCCTGCCCAATCTTCTGGCTGTCCTCTCGGATCTTCCGCCACTGCCAATCTGGGCGTGGGTCGCCTTCTTCGGATTCATCGCGATCATGCTCGCGCTGGACTTGGGGGTGTTTCACCGCGACTCCCATGTCATATCGACGCGCGAGGCCCTGGTCTGGTGCGGCGTCTGGGCGAGCCTCGCCCTGGCGTTTTGTGTCTTGCTGCACTTCTGGAGAGGCAGCGAATCGGCCCAGCAGTTCCTGGCGGGCTACTTGGTCGAGTTGTGCCTGAGCGTCGATAACGTCTTCATCTTCATTCTCGTTTTCGCGTATTTCAAGGTCACGCCCCAGTGGCAGCACCGGGTGCTTTTCTGGGGAATTCTGGGAGCGGTGGCGATGCGGGCCGTGTTCATTCTGGTCGGAGTGAGCGTGCTCGCGCGCTTCCACTGGGTGATCTACATCTTCGGAGCCTTCCTGGTGTACACCGGCATCAAGATGGCATTTGCGGGCGGAGCCGAGGAGGACGTTCACCCCGAGAAAAACCTCGCGGTGCGGATGTTCAGAAAAATCTTTCCCGTGAGTCCCACGATGGACGGCGGAAAATTTTTCACCCGACTGAATGGACGTCGGATGGCGACGCCCTTGTTTGTCGTCCTGATCGTGGTGGAATCCACAGATCTGGTATTCGCCCTGGACTCGCTGCCGGCGGTCCTCGCCATCACGCGCGACGGTTTTGTGGCCCTGACCTCCAACATCTTTGCAATCCTCGGTCTGCGCTCCCTCTACTTCGCCCTCAACGGAATCATGCAGCTCTTTCGCTTCCTCAAGATCGGGCTTTCCGTCATCCTCGTGTTCATCGGCGTGAAGATGCTGATCACCTATTTTGAGCTCCACGTGGATACGACCGTCTCGCTTGGCGTGATTGGCGGGGTGTTGCTGGTTTCCGTGCTGGCCAGCGTGCTGATCAAGGAAAAGCCCAAGGCATCGACAGCGTCCCTGAAAAAATGAAACCCGGCTCCGTGGAGGACGCCGGGTCGCATTGAGGGTTGTGTCGGAACCCCAAGCCAGACTCAACCAACTGCAATCTTGCGCGGCTTGAGGGCTTCCGCCTTCGGTAGGGTGAGGGTCAGCACGCCGTCGCGGAGCTCGGCGCCGATCTTGTCGACATTGACGGATGCGTCGTGACTCAGCACCAGCCGGAAGTCGAAATCGGCGCTTTCGCGATGGACCGAGGTCCAGGATTCCGGCGCCTTCCAGCTTCGTTTGCCAACGACCGTGATCTCATCGCCGTCAGCGCTGATCTCCAGCCCGTCCTTGTTCACACCCGGAAGGTGCACCGTGGCGGTAAAGGCATCCGTGGTCTCCTGGATGCGATAGGCGGGACGCACTGCGTCCATCGTGGTCATGTCGCTCCGGCAGGTGTCGTCGCAGCTGTCGGCAGAACGGGTGAGGGAGGGAATGAAGGAATGTCGAAGGCTCATGATGTTATTTTATGATGAAGTTGATGGGGAGGTTGT
>CAZOXB010000319.1:0-3388 GCA_964583635.1 uncultured Opitutaceae bacterium
GCGATCGTCGGTGCGGGCACGCCCATGTCGAGCGCGTTGACCGAGGTCCATTTGCCCGTGCCTTTCTGGCCTGCAGTGTCGAGGACGACGTCGACGAAGGCCTTCCGCTTCGTGACGGGATCCTTCTGGCGGAGGATGTCGGCGGTGATTTCGATCAGGAAGCTGTCGAGCGTACCACGATTCCACTCGGCAAAGATATCGCCCATCTCGGCGGACTTGAGCCCCAGCAGACCCTGCATCAGCGCGTAGGCCTCACAGATCATCTGCATGTCGCCGTATTCGATGCCGTTGTGGACCATCTTCACATAGTGGCCCGCACCATTTTCGCCGATGTAGGTGGTGCAAGGCACGCCACCTTTCACCGGCTGGCCGGGCTTGGCGCCGGGGATCGGCTTGCCGGTCTTGGCATCGACCTTGGCGGCGATCGCCTCCCAGATCGGCTTGAGTTCCTTCCATGCGGTGAAATCGCAGCCGGGCATCAGCGACGGACCGAAGCGCGCCCCTTCTTCGCCGCCCGACACACCCGAGCCGATGAAGCGCAGACCCTTTTCCTTCAGGGCCTTTTCGCGACGAATCGTATCGGTCCAGAGCGCGTTGCCACCGTCGATGATGATGTCCCCAGGCTCGAACAACGGCACGAGTCCATCGATCACGGCGTCCGTGGCCTTGCCGGCCTGCACGAGGATCACCGCCTTGCGCGGGCGGGAAAGCGACCGGGCGAACTCCTCAAGGGTGCGCGTGCCGACGAGGCCGCCCGGAGTGTCGGGATGCTCGGTGACGAACTTGTCCGTCTTTTCCGTCGTGCGGTTGAAAACAGAAATCTGAAAGCCGTGATCGGCGATGTTGAGCGCTAGGTTTTGACCCATGACCGCAAGGCCAATGAGTCCGATGTCGGAGTGTGACTTGGGCATACGCGAGCTTATGAGCTAGGCACAGCCCGCCCATGCGGCCAATCCCAATCTGTCGATCCGCGATGAGCGTTAAGTCACGCTCGGTTCAAAGCTTGGTGTCCTTCTTCTGAACCTGATAATAGTCGATCTTGCTGGGGAAGAAGGGAGCGATCTTCGAAATGACCGGCGTGAGAAACTTGGGTTCGGTCCGGTTGTAGATCCATTGGAAACCCACCATCATGAATGCGGCTGCACCGATGATGGTGAGCCATATCTTGTTTGCACCCGCAAGCTTGCGCATGACGATGACGATGGCGGCGAGGATGCCCACTCCGATCGCGATAAATTTCCAGATGTCGGGAGGGACATCCTTGATGCGGGAAAGGGCACCGGCGGCGAAATGAAGCATGGAAAGGTGAGGGAAAGTGGGTGCCGTGAGGGCGAAGGTCGTGCGCGGAGACCCGGCTCGAGTAAACTGGCGCAGACTCCGGCAACCGTCGCATCGGCGCACCCCGCATTCGGAATCACACCGAACGGGAATTCACCGCATATTCACACTTAAATGCAATCGTGTGGCCGCTCTGGTGTGAGGCCCGGCACATGGTTTCAGGTGGGCCGCCCAGTGTCACCTCCGGCAAAATCACCACGCGTCGCGCAATTGATCCACTGAGTCGTTCCGTCGGCGTAGTGTTCCTTTTTCCAGATCGGCACACGTGCCTTGGCCTCGTCGATGATCCAGTGGCAGGCCTCGAATGCCGCCTTGCGATGCGCGGCAGTCACGCCGACCCAGACGGCGAGATCTCCGATCTCCAGCGAACCGACGCGGTGCACACAGCCTGCGGCAATCAGGGAAAATCGGGCGGCCGCCTCCCGGAGGATGCGGGCACCTTCCTTTTCGGCGAGCGGAGGATAGGCCTCATAGTCGAGTCGCCGCACGCCCCGGCCTTCATTGTGGTTGCGCACGCGACCTTGGAATTCCACGCACGCGCCCGCACGCGGATCGTCCAGCACACGCACCCATGACGAAGGATCGAGAGGTTCGGTGGACAGCCGAAAGACCAGGGGCGGTGACTCGGTTTCAGGAGGCATGTCCACGGCAGGTCTAACCCCCGGCAACGGGTGGGATGAAGACCAGCTCACATCCATCGCGCAAGGGAGTCGTCAACGGCACAAATTCGCCGTCGACGGCGGCGCGCACGCGATCCTCCGGGAGGGAGAACTGGTGCCGCGCGCTCAGTTCGGCATAGAGTTCCGCAGGTGTGGAGGCGGCGGTGGACAGGGTTTCCTGAGCGAGGCCGCGCTGTTCACGCAGAAGAGCGAAATAGTGGAGGCGAACGGTGGGCATGATTCATTTTGCGAGATAATCGGATTTGCCGCCGGTCTTTTCAAGAAGGCGAATCTGCCGGATCACGATGTCATGGGCAACGGCCTTGCCCATGTCGTAGAGCGTGAGCGCTGCGATCGTCACGCCCGTCAACGCCTCCATTTCGACGCCGGTCTTCCCGTGGGTTTCCGCGCGGCATTCGATGAACGCCTCGACCGAGCCGTCCGCGGCCGCGGGGCCGCAGTCGATGGTGATCCGGCAGTCGTCGAGCGGGAGCGGATGACACAGGGGTATCAGATCGCTGGTCTTCTTGGCCCCCATGATGCCGGCGAGGATCGCTGCTTGGAACACGGAGCCCTTCTTCGCCACGAGATCTCCCGCGTGCAGGAGCGCGGCCAGTGCGGGCGGGAGCAGCACCACGGCGCCGGCCCGGGCAATACGACGGGTGATCTCCTTGCCGCCGATGGGCACCATGGCCGGCCGGCCCTTGGCATCAAGATGGGAGAGCATGGATGGGAAGAGGGAGGAACATCAGCTTGGCCAGTCGCGATGCAAAAGCGAATCAGATCCGCGCTCACCTGAATAAGTGAGATTGCCTCGATTCAGTGGACACAGACATCCGTGGTGGCGTGTTAGCTGTTTGGTCGCTTCCGAGGACAGGAGCGATAAAGCTCGCCGCAGGACGCGACCAAACAGCGGGAGACACGGATTGTCTGCCGTTTGGTTAGCGACGAGGCAAACGATGAACCAGACACACCGCAAAGGGTGCGGTGCGGCGTGTCACGTCCGGATCAATCTCCTCGACGTTCGGGATTTCATCGGTTTCCGGCAGGGTGCCCATGACCATGTAGGTGACGACCGAGGTGCGCCCGCTGTACCGGGCTTGCGTGGGCGCGAGGACCGCCCCGATGAGGGCCACCTTCTGTTCGTCGTCGGTGAATCCACAGGCGATTACGAAATCGCCCTCGCGCGGCAGGTTGTGCCGGAGCATGAGGATGAAGACCTCGGCGAGCTTGGATTGACCGTCGCAAGAACGGCGCCGCAGGAAATTTCCCCTTGCGTTTCGACCCGCGCTGCGATCGACCTGAAGGCGCCCCGATTCCCCGAAAATTTCTCCCGGATTCATCCTTGGGGAATCGGATTTACCCCATGATTGTCGCCCCCCCCCCCCGGA
>CAZOXB010000320.1:0-3353 GCA_964583635.1 uncultured Opitutaceae bacterium
TCCGCCAAGCGCAAGGCCAGGGCGGCGGATCCCCAGGCCCGCTTTGCCGGCTCCACCGCCATTTTCCAGCCCGACTACAGCCATACCCCGGTGCCCACGGGAGTCACCCCCGAATTGATCGAAAAGACGATCCGGGGCCTCACAACGCTGCCCGCCGGCTTCAAGGTGAATCCCAAGATCAAGCGACTCCTCGACCACCGGCTCAACGCCCTGCGCGATGGCGGCCCGGTCGACTGGGCGCTCGGCGAGGCCCTCGCCTTCGGCACGCTGCTGCTCGACGGCACGCCCGTGCGGCTGAGCGGACAGGACTGCGAACGCGGCACCTTCAGCCATCGTCACGCGGTGCTGCACGATTACGAGACGCGTGAGAGCTACACGCCCCTCAAACATCTCGACGATGCCAGGCAGGCGGGATTCTGCGTCTACAATTCGCTGCTGTCCGAAGCCGCCGTGCTCGGCTTCGATTACGGCTACTCGCTCGATTACCCCCAGATGCTGTGCATCTGGGAAGCGCAATTCGGCGACTTCGCCAACGGTGCCCAGGTGGTCATCGATCAGTTCATCGCAAGTTCGGAATCCAAATGGCAGCGCACCACCGGCATTGTCCTGCTGCTGCCCCACGGCTATGAGGGCCAGGGCCCCGAACACTCGTCGGCCCGCCTTGAGCGTTTCCTGCAGTTGGCCGCGGAAAACAACATCCAGGTGGTGAACATCACCACTCCCGCCAATTTCTTCCATGTCCTGCGGCGGCAGATGAAGCGGGACTTCCTCAAGCCCCTGGTGGTGATGTCACCCAAGTCCCTCCTCCGCCTGCCGGCAGCGGTCTCCCGCATCAGCGACTTCACCAGCGGATCCTTCCAGGAAATCATCGATGATCCCGCCCCGCCCAGGAAGAGCGCGCGGCTGATCCTCTGCGCCGGCAAGGTCTATTACGATCTCGCGGACTACCGCGAGAAGAACAAGGTCACCGACACCACCCTTGTCCGCATCGAGCAGCTCTATCCGCTTCATTCGGCCCGCTTGGCCGAGTTGGCCAAACAGCACGCCGGCGCCAAACTGGTCTGGTCGCAGGAGGAGCCCCAAAACATGGGGGCATGGAGCTACATCGCTCCGCATCTCGAGTCCGTCTTCGGGAAAAAGCCGGTTTACGCCGGTCGCAAGGCCGCCGCGTCACCCGCCGTGGGCGCCCTCGCCTTGCATCGCGTTGAACTCGCCGATTTCCTCAAGGCCGCATTCACCGCCTGAACTCCCGCCACCCCGGATTTCGCACCCAACCTCAATCAAATCTCCTCAATTCCATGCCTGTTCTCGACGTCAAAATTCCACCCTTGGGCGAATCCATCAGCTCCGGCGTGCTCGCCAAATGGCACGTTGCCGACGGCACCGTCGTCAAAAAGGATCAGCCGCTCTTCGAGCTGGAAACCGACAAGATCACGTCCGAGGGTACCGCCGAGGCCGCGGGCAGGATCGTGCTCAAAGTCACCGCCGGCACCGAGGTGAAGATCGGCGAGGTGGTCGCGACGATCGATACGGATGCGGGTGCGGGCAGTGCCGCCGCGGTACAAGCCGCTCCGGCAAAGGCGGAGACAAAATCAGCCGCCCCGGCGGCTTCCCTCCCGCTCTCCCCCGCCGTGCGTCGCGCCGCGGAGGAAACCGGCATCATTCCCGCCGACCTCGCCGGCTCGGGCAAGGGCGGGCGCGTTACCAAGGGCGACGTCCTCGCTGCCGCCGACGCACGGGAAACCAGGCTGGTGGCGCCCGCCGCCGCGCCCGTTCTCCCGGCACCCGCAACTGCCGTCATCCCCGTGTCCGCGCCGACGGGCAGACAGTCGCGCCGGAAACTCACGCCGCTGCGCAAGCGCATCGCGGAGCGCCTCGTCCAGGCGCAGCACGAGGCGGCCATGCTGACCACGTTCAACGAAGCCGACATGTCCGCCGTCATGGCCTTGCGGGCCAGATATCAGGACGACTTCGTGAAGAAGAACGGCCTCAAGCTCGGCTTCATGTCATTCTTCACCAAGGCCGTCGTTCATGCGCTGAAGGAGGTGCCTGCCCTCAATGCGCAGTTTGCGGGCGATGAGATCATCCAGAACCACTATTTCGACATCGGTGTCGCCGTCTCCACCGAGAAGGGCCTGATGGTGCCCGTCATCCGCGACGCCGACAAACTCGGCATGGCCGAAATCGAAAAGGCGATCGGCGAGGCGGCGAAGAAGGCGCGGGACAACAAGATCACGCTGGCGGATCTCGAAGGCGGTGTGTTCACCATCACCAACGGCGGGATCTTCGGCTCGATGTTGTCGACACCGATTTTGAACGCCCCGCAGAGTGGAATTCTCGGCCTGCACGCGATCAATGAGCGCCCCGTGGCCATCAACGGCCAGGTCGTCATCCGCCCCATGATGTACCTCGCCCTCAGCTACGACCACCGGCTGGTCGACGGCAAGGAGGCCGTCACCTTCCTCGTGAAGGTGAAGCAGGCCATCGAGGATCCGTCCCGCCTGCTCCTCTCAGTCTGAAGCCATTCCGGTCCTGCCGTCACGCACCGCGACCGTCGATTCGCCGCCACCTCGCAACCCTCCCGTTCTTGCCATGGAATCCTTCGACCTCATCGTCATCGGCGCCGGTCCCGGCGGCTATGTCTGCGCGTTTCGCGCATCCCAGTTGGGGCTCAAGGTTGCCCTGATCGACAAGCGGGCAACGCTCGGCGGCACCTGCCTCAACGTCGGCTGCATCCCGAGCAAGGCGCTGCTCCACTCGAGCGAACACCTCGTCTTTGCCCGCCAGCATGCCGCCGAACATGGCATCAAGCTGGGCTCGGTCGAACTCGACTTCGCGACGCTCATGAAGCGCAAGGAGAGCGTCGTCAACAAGCTGGTCGCCGGTGTATCTTCACTGGCCAAGGCACGCAAGGTGTCCGTCTTCACCGGAGCCGCCTCGTTCACCTCGCCCACCACGGTGTCTGTCGCGCCCCCCGCGCCCGAGGGTGGCAAACCCGCCGGTGCTACCGTGGAGATCTCCGGCCGGAACATCGTCATCGCCACAGGCTCGGTCCCCGTGGAGCTGCCCTTCCTGAAATTCGACGGCAAGGCCATCGTGTCGAGCGATGACGCGATCGCATTCACCGAGGTGCCCAGGAAGCTGGTTGTGGTCGGCGGAGGCGTGATCGGGGTTGAGCTGGGCTCCGTCTGGTCGCGGCTCGGCAGCGAAGTCACCGTCATCGAATCCCTGCCCAAACTCATCGCGACCTTCGACGATGACGTGGTCCGCGCGTTCACGCGCATCCTCCAGAAGCAGGGAATCCGGATCGAGGTCGACGCCAGGGTCACCGGTCACGCCAAGGGCATCCTCAC
>CAZOXB010000321.1:0-3343 GCA_964583635.1 uncultured Opitutaceae bacterium
ATTTCGCGCTTTCCACGCGGGCGCCGGGATAGCGCTCCTGGAAGTCGCTCTGCACGAACTGGGTGAAGAACCAGATCAGGTAGTCCTTGCGGCCGCGAATCTCATGTTCCCAGCGCTGAGTTGCATCCATCTTGAAACAGGCGATGCTGGCGTGGGTGTTGAAATCGTCCTCGAAGGTGACGACATCCGGGGTGTCGACCACCTTGCCGCCGAGTTCAGGCAGGACCGGGATCGCGATCTTGAAGGAGCCCGACGGGGCGAAATAGGTGGAGCCTTCAACCCGACCGGCCAGACTTCCTTGGGCAAATCCGCTGACGACGCCCGCGAGACCAAGAGCAAACAATAGAAACGAACGCATTTTACATCAAAGCTTCCAGTTTGGGAATGTGTGACCTGATTTCAAGCAGCAGGTTGCAGGAGATTTTGCCAGACCGGGAGCGGGATCTCCTCCGGACGGGCCTGATGGGTCAGGCCATGGCGTGCCAGAGCTGCCAGCCAAACTGCCTCCCGGTCGGGGATGCGGGCGCGCAGCAGCGAACCGATTTGTTTGCGCCGTTGCTGAAAAAGGGATCGGACGAGGTCCTTGCCAGTCTTGTCGAAGACGATCGGCGTGGATTTGCGCACGAGGTGAAGCAGGAAGGAATCGACATCGGGCCGCGGATGGAAACAAGCCGGCGACACGGAGTGACCTTGGGCGATGTCGTACGCCGATTGCAGGAAAATGGAAATGGCACCGAAACTCTTGGATCCGGGCTGGGCGGAGTACCGGTCGGCCGCCTCGCGGTGCAGCATGAGCACCATGCGATGGGGCAGCGGTCCGCCAAGCACACGGTCCATCCATGGCGTGGCAATGGCGTAGGGAAGGTTCGCGATCACCTTGAAGGGCAGGTTGGAGCGATCCGGCGGCAAGGCGGCGAGAGGCAGCTCCACGGCGTCACCCAGGACCAGGTGGAGAGCCTGTGGAAAGCGCGGGAGCAGCGATTCCTCCAGGTAGCGGTGCAGTCGCGGATCCTGTTCGACGGCCCACACCGCGGCGCCTGCTTCGAGGAGGGCGGACGTGAGGGTGCCGAGCCCGGGACCGATCTCAACAATGGTGTCGCGGGCCGCGACCCCGCCGAGTTCGAGCGATTTTCGGACGATGTTTCCGTCGACGAGGAAATTCTGTCCGAGCGCACGTTTCGGAAAATGGCCGAGTTGGGCCAGCAGCGACCGGGTGTCCGACGGAGAAAGAGGCATCAGGGGACGTCGGAGCGGAAGGAGGCGATCACCGCTGCGGGCTCCCGTGCCTTCATGAGGGCTTCCCCGCAGAGGATCGCGTGGGCACCGGCCCTTCTCACGCGTGTGGCATCGGCGCCGGTGAAGATGCCGCTTTCGCTCACGGCGACAACACCCTCGGGAAACAACGGAATCAATCGTTCACTGAGGCCCAGGTCGGTCTTGAAGATCGCAAGGTCGCGGTTGTTCACGCCGATGATCCGTGCGCCGTGGCGGATGGCACGGGTGAGCTCGGGCTCGGAGTGGATTTCGAAGAGGGCATCGATTCCGGCGGCCTCGGATGCGGCGAAGAGAGTTGAAATTTCCACGTCGTCCAAGGCTCGCACGATGATGAGGATCGCGCTCGCCCCTGCCTGGCGGGCCTCCAGCACCTGGATCGGATGAACCATGAAATCCTTGCGCAGGCAGGGCAGGGTGGGGCCTTCGAGGCGGAAGCGGGCGGTCACCGTTGCGAGGTCGGCGAGGGTTCCGCCGAAATACTTTTCATCGGTGAGGATTGAGAGCGCGCTGGCGCCCGCCTGCCGGTAGCGCAGTGCCTGTTCAACCGAGGAGATCCCGGCAGCGATGTCGCCGGCCGACGGCGAGCGGCGTTTGATCTCGGCGATGACCCCAAGCGTGCCATCCGGGCGTCGCAGGGCGCGCGCGAACGAGGGCACCGCGGGCAGCGAGGACTGCAGCGCGCGCAGTTCATCGAGCGGAACGGGACGGACCGCCGGGGCGATCTCGCGCCGTTTCCAGGTCATGATCTCGGTGAGCTTGTCGGCCATGGGAACGCTCCAGAAAGCACACCCGGGCGGAGAAAACGAGTGCCGAGTTGGCGCTGAGGCAGAGGGATTCCATGCGGGCTGGCCGCACGGCCGACCTTGGACTGCTGCGTGGCGGGGGTTCCGGGATGGAGCCGTTGATTTGAGTAGCCTCGAACCGCCTTATCCTCTGAAATCCCGCTCATGAGTGCGATCGATGACTTGCGCAAGACGATTGCCCGCCTGCGGGGCCCGGGTGGCTGTCCGTGGGATCAGGAGCAGACCCACGCCTCGCTGGTGCGCTGCTTGATCGACGAGGTGAGCGAGTTGATCGAGACCATTGACCGTCGGGACATGCCGCACATGAGGGAGGAACTCGGCGATGTTCTGATCCAGGTCATTTTCCATGCGCAGCTCGCGGACGAGGCGGGCGCGTTCACCCTCGAGGATGTGGCCCGTGAGGTGAATGAGAAGCTGATCCGCCGGCACCCCCACGTCTTCGGGGACAGCGCGCGCCTCGGCACCGCCTCCGACGTGATGGTCAAATGGGAGGAGATCAAGGCGCAGGAAAAGGCGGCCAGCCCGTCGGGTGTGCCGTCATCGGTATTCAAGGAAATGCCCCCGCGTCTGCCGGCGTTGATGTTTGCCGAGGCGGTGTGGAAACAGATCGAAAAGAAACATCTTCCCTCGGAGCATGCCGTGGATCGCACGGCCATCCGCCGCCTCGAGGCCCATCTTGACGAGGCAGGGCTTGGCCGGCAGCTCTTTGAACTCTGTGCGGCGGCCCGTGCCCGCGGGCTCGATCCGGAGGGGGCACTCCGGTTGCATGCGACCCAAGTGATGCGCGATGTCGAACTCCGAGTCCACTCGCCGGCCCTTGCCTGAGCCCACGCCCGACGTTGTGCTGACCCGTTGGTGGAGGCCCTTCGAGGCGTATCTCGCCCACGAGCGCCGGTATTCGCCTCACACGGTTCGCAATTACCGGCAGGCATTCGAAGACTTTTACCGCTGGGCGGTGGACGCGGGACTTTGGGAACGGGGGATGGAGGTGATGACGCCACGCGATGCGCGGGATTTTGTCATCGAGGCGCAGCATCGATTTGATCGTCGCACGCTTCACAACCACGTCTCCGCCTTGCGCTCCCTGCTCACCTACTGGCGCAAGCAGGGCAGACTGGCGGCCAATCCGTTCACGGGAGTGGCGCTGCCAAGACTTGAGAAACGACTGCCCCAGTTTCTCACCGAGGAACAGATGATCCGGCTGCTTTCCGGGCCGCAACGTTTGCTGGAGAACGAATCGCTCGACGCGTTCACGGCGTGGCGCG
>CAZOXB010000322.1:0-3332 GCA_964583635.1 uncultured Opitutaceae bacterium
GTCGCACTCCTCCGCCGGCTCCTGACGGCGCAGCGAGGCGGCCGTCCGATCCACCATCTCCAGCAACATGCGCCTCGGTTCAAGCAACAGGGGCTCCCGGTTGAGCAGCGACGCGTCGATATTGTTTCTCACCACGATCGCCAGTTGATTCAAATGGTCCAGCACGTGAACGATCGAGATCCGGGCGTTGAGCTGGGCCTGGCCGGACGTGGAAAACACAATCGTCCCGAGGAAACGCCGGGCCTCCCTCAGCGCCTCGGATGCGGCATCGAGGCGGTCCAGCCGCACGGGCGTTGCACCCCCGCGCAAGGCTCTCCCGATCTCGTCCAGAATTTCCGCTGAAACCTCCATCAGGGTGCGACGCACCGCCTCGACCGCGACCGCAGGAATTTCAATCAGGGACGAATCCAGATGGCGGGTGAGAACCGGGCCGCGTTCAGGGACAAGTCGCTCCACGAAGGCGCTGAAGCGATTGACACCGGGGAGAATCAAGAGGGCGGTAAGCAATGTGAAGGTGGAATGAAATGCCGCCAGGATCACCGCACCATACTGAACGCCCAGAAGTCGCTCGGTT
Source organism: uncultured Opitutaceae bacterium (assembly GCA_964583635.1). Taxonomy (GTDB): domain Bacteria; phylum Verrucomicrobiota; class Verrucomicrobiia; order Opitutales; family Opitutaceae; genus UBA6669. The sequence continues at coordinate 575 of CAZOXB010000322.1, forward strand.
TCCTTCACTCCCCACACGAACGCCGGCAGCGTCGCGAAGGCCACGATTCCGGCCGCGACACTGAAGAGGATGTGGGCGAGCGCCGTGCGCCGCGCCGAGGTCGTCGCTCCAATCGCCGCGAGGGCGGAGGTGGAGGTCGTGCCAATGGTCGCCCCGATGACCAGGGAAGCGCCCTGGGCGAGGTCGATCATGCCGGTGTGAAACGCAGCCAGCGTTGCGGCCACGGCCGTGGCCGAGGATTGGGTGATTACGGTCAGCAGGATGCCAATGACGACAAGCAGCACCCGGCCCCACAACGTCGCCTCCGGGAGACTCTCTGCCAGGAAGGATTCGGAGAGCGTTCCCATTGCCGACTGAATGATGTCAATGCCGGCAAACATGAGTCCGAATCCCGCCACTGCCAACGCAATGGCGGCATTCCTCCCGTGGGAGACCAGTCGCGCCATGGCCCCCAGACCCACCAGCGGAAATGCCAGCTTGCCGATGCCGAACTTCATTCCCACGAGCGCAATCAGCCATCCCGTGCTCGTCGTACCCAGGCTCGCGCCCATGACCACCCCGATCGCCTGAGAAAATGTCAGGATACCGGCACTGACAAACCCGATGGTCGCCAGGGTCGTCGCACTCGACGACTGGGCGAGCACGGTGATTCCGGCGCCCGAGACGAACGCCGTTACGGGACGACCCGTAAACTGGATGAGAATCCGGCGCAGAGCGTCACCCGCTGCCGTCTTGAGTCCATCGGACAGGAGAAAAACGCCGAGTAGAAACAGGCCGATTCCGCCGAGCAATTGGGATACCACAGGCCGTCATATTTTCTGTCGGCAGGAATTTTGCCATCCCATACTGAAGTTCCACCGAGGCATGGCGGACAAATCCCACGGATCGTTCCGAAAAGTTCCGATCAGGGCAGCAGCGTCAATGCGACTGCCTGCACCTCCATCACCTGGTTGCCGGGAATCTCAAGCGCTCGCAACGTCAGTGTCGCGTTTCCCGCCGGCAATTCGAGGTCGCCCATCAGGAACGGCCGAAAGTCCTTGGTGTAGGACTCGTCGCGTTTCACCCGGTCGTTTTCGGCGCCGACAAGCGGAGGATCGTTCGGTATCGCAAGCCTGGAGCTGACTCGCGCGGAGCCAATCGCCACCTCGATCAATGAACCAATGTCCTTCGCGGGACAGGCATAATAAATTTCAACCCGATACCGGCCGGCCGCAAGCACCTCGATCGGCCAGCTCATGCGTCCTTCCACCGAAGTCCAATTCCTGAAAAAGGACGAATTTGGCCAGCGCGCGCTGCGCTCGATCCCGCCGCTGGGCGTGCCTTCGCCCGCCGACAACTCAGCGCGCGGCAGCGCCGCGTAACCGACCGGGAACGGCCGGCTCCTCGGCGCAGGTGGCACGGCATCGCGCCGCCAGGAGTCAATGGCCTGCTTGAGGCGGGCCGCAATCTCAGGCTGTTCCGCGGCGATGTTCCTCGTTTGCCGCGGATCCCGGTCCAAATCGTAAAGCGCACCGCTGTCATCGAATCGGTGGGAGGCCGATCGCACGCTCACTTTTCCATTGTTTTCGGCGAACAGCAATCGATCCGGAAGCGGCACCCCATCTTCAAGGCGGGTGCGCAGGCTCAGACCGTCCAGCGGCTTCGCGGCGCCGCCCGGAATCCCCGCCAGATCAGCGAGCGTGGGCAACAGATCGATGACGCCGGTGATCTCCGTCACTCGTTGCCCGGCGGAAATCCGTCCGGGCCAGTGGATGATGCACGGTGAACGCACGCCTCCCTCATCAATCGACGCCTTGCGTCCCTTCATGCCTCCGTTCCAGCGCCAGTTGTTCGGACCATTGTCGCTGAAATAGATCACGACCGTATCCCGCGCCAGGTCGAGCCCGTCGAGGCGGTCCAGCAGTCGTCCGACGTTGTCGTCGATGTTCTCCGCCATGGCCAGGACGGCGCGGGTAAAATCGGGGATTTCAACCTGCCCGGCCGGCGGTGTTCCCAGTTGGGCAATTTCCCGCCCGGCGAAGCGGCGCCAGTACTTGTCCGGCACCTGCAGCGGGGAATGCGGCGTGGGCAGTGCCAGCAGACAAAAGAACGGCCGATCACGGTTGTCCGAGATGAACCCGAGCGCATGCGCCGTCACCTCATCCGGGAGATAGCCCGTGCCGCGCACGCGGCTGCCGTTGTGATCGACCTCGGCGTTGAAATAGACCGGCCAGTGACCCTGCGTGAAACCGTAGAATTCATCGAAGCCCCTTGCGAGCGGGTGATACGGTCCCTGTCCGCCATTGTGCCATTTGCCAAAGAGTCCGGTGGCATAACCGGCGTCGTGAAACACATTCGCGATCGTGCGCTCGTCCAGATTCAGGCGTTCGTTTCCGCTCTGGACACCCCGCACTCCGACTCGTGTGTGGTAACGCCCCGTCAGCAGTTCCGACCGGGTCGGCGCGCACACGGGCGACACATAAAAATGTTCGAGCACCGCTCCCGATCGCGCCAGCGCGTCGATTTGCGGGGTTGCGACCGTCTTGTTGCCCGTGAAGCCGAGATCACCCCATCCCTGGTCATCGGTGAGAACCACCACAATGTTGGGCGGCCGGGCATCCACACAGGGCGCTGCGGCGGACACAAGGACTGCAAACAGGAGCGCGAGACCGCGGCGGAAATGATTCATCATGTCAGGCATCGGCAGCGGATTCCGTCCGGACTCGGGTGAATTCTGCATCCCGGTTTGCGGAACAATGCGGGAGGATTGATCCTTCAC
>CAZOXB010000323.1:0-3288 GCA_964583635.1 uncultured Opitutaceae bacterium
CCGGCGCGGGCCCTGCGGCCGGAGCCGGACTGGCGGAAGCATCCCAGATCACGCGACCCGCACCGAAAGCGTGTTCTTTGACACTATGGCCGTCGCACGGACCCCAGATCTCCGCCGCAAGCCGGCGGACCTCGTCGTCGCAACCGGGAAAACCCGCGAGGCTCGGAGACTTCTCCGGTCGGGGTCCGATGACGGTGGCACCGGCCTGCACGAGCGAACCGACCGCGCGCAGCAGCCCGGGCGTCATCGTCGCGCACTCGGGCAGCACGAGTACCCGGTAGCTCATTCCGTCGGGGAAGACGATGCGGCCGTCCTGCACGCGGGCGCGTTCACGCAGGGTTTCGGGAGCACAGCCGTCGAAATTGTGGCCGCGGCGGTCGGGCCGGATGCCTTCCGTGGCCGATGACGGCGGACGGAAGACCAGCGGAGCCCCTTCCCGCGCGAGGTAGAGGATGTCGGCGACGGGCAGGCCCTGCCGCAGCATGAATTGGCAGCGGGCGAGGTATTCGTGAAACGCCGATGCGAGCGGCCACCATGTCTGCGTGCGCTCCCAATGCACGCCGTACTCGCGCATCGTCATGCCGGGCCGGCGGTCCATCCACGGCTGATGCTGGTAGCGATGGATCACGAAGCGATTCAGACCGGCACAAAACGCCCAGTCGCCCAGGGATTTGATCGCGGCGGGATCAGCCCGCCAGTCTTCACCTGGCTTGGAAGTGAAGGCCTCCGCTGCCACGATGGGTTTGCCTCCCGTGTGCGCGATGGAAACCGCTTCAATCACGCTGTAGCTTGAGTCGACCGCGAATATGCCGGGGCGGCGATCCTCGGCGAGCCACCAGAACTCCCCCATGGGCAGGTCTGCGGGTGCTCCGAGACTGAGATCCGCCGTGGGATTCATGTCGTAGGGCTCGATGGAAAAGCTCAGGCCGTGTATGCGACCAAGGGCCTTGAGGGGAAGCACGTGATTGGTGATGACGAGTTCCTGGGCGGTTTGTCGAAAATCCCAGAGAAACCGTTCGGTCATCTCCTCGCTGCCGACAACGCGCCCCGTCAGCGCGGGCAGAAAACAGAGAGGCGCGTACCCGCGACGGCGGGCAAATTCCACGGCAAAGTTTCCCGACCAGTTCTGCGAACTCATTTCCCAACTGTCGAAATGCAGCGTCGTCAGGCCGCGGCCATGCTTGGGCTCCGGGCCGAGGTGCTGCAGCAGTGGCCCGGGAAAATGGGCGAAGTGATGGGCGATCGCTTCGGGATTGAACTTGTCGCTTTCAAAGCCAAGGCCGGCGGCCGGCGCGGGCCTCGTTGTCTGTCCGGTCGTGGTGCGCCCGAAACGCAGGATCGTCCATTCACCGGGCGGCACCTCCCAGGTGAGCCGACCGTCTGGCGCCATGCGGGAAGTCAGATCGACGACGGAATCCGGCGCCACACTGACGCCGGAGGGCATGGCGGGATACTGCGTGGCCGTTGGGAAGAACGTTTTGACGCCCCGGCGCGAAGAGAACGGGACGCGCTGGTACAGGGCCTTCCCGTCAATGTCCGTCAGGAAGAGCTGAGTTTGGTTGACCGGGAATGCCAGCACCGCGACATCGGCATGGAATTCACGCCACCGTTCGGCGAGTTCGGGGGTCAGCGTGCCTTCCCCGAAGAACGGTTTCCGCGGTGAAGGACGGGGCAGGATGCTGTTGAACGGAACCGGTCCGGCGACTGTCGTCTCGCTGGCCACCAGGTGTTGCATGGATTCCTCAGGCGGCACCCACGGCCCTCCGGTGCCGCACCAGCCGGGGCCGGAGCCCACCGCGATCTCGATGCCCAGCCGCTCCGCCTCGCGCACGGCGTGGCGGAACAGCTCCTGCCATGCCGGGCTCATGAACTCAACGGGGCCGCGCGGCAGGCCGAGGTTGACTTCAAGGAAGATTGCCCCGCCGATTCCCGCCTGCTGCATCGCCTCGAGGTCCGCGGTCAGGCCCTCCCGCGACATGTTGCCGTCCATGAAATACCAATAGACCCACGGACGCGCGGCTTCCGGCGGTCGCCGGAAATCCTGCTCAAGCGACGCGGACGATTGGGCGACGAGGACGGACGCCAGCAGCAGTGTGACGGGGATGAGGCGATGTTTCATGGGGGCCCTTGGCGACTGGGACGATCGGCCGATCCATGGGCGGCGGCAATGACAGACAATCCGCCGCTCACCGACTGCCTGCGCGAACGGGACTTCATTCGGGAGAATCCTCTCTGCGGAGAGACCTGGAAATGGCAAATGAAGCAAACTCCGGTTGGATCGCAGCGTCCGTGGTGAAGCGATCTCCGGCGATTCTCCGCGGGCTGTCAGGCCGCGGTGCCGAACTTTACGGGTATAGGATTAAAGGGCTCTGTTTGAAAGGAATGATGGCGTACCTTTTCGCAGAGGTCACCGGCCCCCCATTTGCCCACCCTTGAGTCCCGCATCCTGTGAGCATCAACCCGAAACATTGCTCATCTCACGACCGCTCCGGGAGAAGGGTCGCCCCTGCCGGTTTCCGGTGACCCCATCACTTCCACCACACACAAACCCCATGAATACAAACCATCACACTGCCTATGTGCGCGGCCTGCTGGCCGCTGTCTGCTGCGGGCTCTTGTCGGCACCCTCTTGGGCCGGAACCGTTGTCGGAAGGGTCAACGACGTGAATACCGGAGCATCCGTCACCGGAGCAGTCGTCACCGATCGTGCGAGCGGTCGGTCCGTCCATGCCGATCGTGAAGGCCAGTTCCGCCTCGATGATCTGCCGGCGGGAGCCGTCAGCCTGACCATCGCCGCCATCGGCTATCCCGACCAGGCGCAATCTGTCGATGTGCCGGCGACAGGCACCGTATCGGTTGCCATCGCCCTCGGTGAAAAGGCGATGAAGATGGATGCGCTGGTGGTCGAGGGTTACCGGGAGGGCTGGTCGAAGGCACTCCAACAGAAGAAGAATGCCTCCAACCTCAAGGACATCCTGTCGAGTGATGCGGCGGGCAAGCTTCCGGACAACAACGTTGGCGAGGCCCTGGCCCGACTTCCCGGCATCAGCCTCGATGTCGACTATGGTGAAGGCCACTACGTCAGCGTGCGTGGCACCGCCCCGAACCTCAACACGGTCACGATGAACGGGGCGACCATGGCGCAGGCGCCGGAACGGGGCAACAGCCGCAGCTCCCCCATGGATCTTCTCGGCACGTCACTCATCAACCAGGTGGAGGTCATCAAGGCGCTCACTCCGGACATGGACGGCACTTCGCTGGGTGGAACGATCAACCTGCTGACACCGT
>CAZOXB010000324.1:0-3256 GCA_964583635.1 uncultured Opitutaceae bacterium
CTTCAGCCTCCGTGGCCGGTGCATGGAGCGAATGTCCAAACCAGTACGGGTTCGTCTTGAGTGCAGCCAGATCGGAACGGATCGGTTCGCCCCAGTTGCCGTCGGCGGTCTTTGGCTGGACGACACGCACTTTAGTGAATTCGTGGATACGCAACACCGTTCGCTCCGTCGCTGTCTCGGAGATCAGCTCCTCCGCCAGGGGACGTTCGGCCGGCGGATCGTAAAACTGGTCGCGGGGGAACGTGTCGTCCTCTCCGTCCTGCTCGCCGGGGATTTTCGCAAGCTGGGCCTGGCGCCAGGCGCGCGCCGCAAACTTGAAGAACGGATCCTTGTCGGGATTTTCGGTCCATCGATCCGTGGCAACGCCATCGAGATAGGCGGTGACCACCTTCGTTTCCGCATCGAAGACGAAACCGGCCGTCTGCCAGCCCGCGTCCTGCACCGCCGCGTCGGAATCGAGCGGTACGTTCTTCATCTTTTGCGGCGTCACCGCCAGATGACGCGCATAGACATTCCCGAAGGAGTTCACCCCGTTCTCCGAAACATGCGCGGCGACGGCGCCCGAATTTGCGGCGAGGCCTGCAAAGAGAGCAAATTGGCGGCGACCGTTCTCCTTCACCGCAGCCTTCGCGTCGCCGAGGTTCAACGTGCCTTCATGCCAGATGCCGGCGATCGCATGACTCCCTTCCTCATGAATCAGCCACACCACCATCGACACCGAGCGACCCGGCCCTTTGACGTCGAGGGGCGAATTGTGCAGTGCCGACCGCGGGACCAGCAGCACCGGGAGCCGGCTGGGGTCGCTCGGCGGGGGCGAACGAAATAACACCGCTTCGCCAAAGGGTCCCCGGCCCAGCAGCGGGAAGTCCGCCATCGTTGCCGGTCGGCCCTCGTGCCAGTATTCCCAGGCAAAATTGCGCGGTTCCAACACATAGCGATGCGAATCACCCGGCGCGGTGTAAGCCAGGAAGCGACCGCTGCCGCTTTCACCGTCCTCGCGGAGGACAAAGTCCCAAAACGCCGCGAGGCCGGGAATGTTCCGGACCATCTCCACCCGCTGGTGATGGAGATCCGATGGGGAGGCCGCTCCCTGCACCCGGTTCATTGCCGGCAGCATCCCGACGAGTGCAAACACCAGCCGGAGATTCATGGTGCTCGATTTCATGGAAATATTTCAAATGGGGTTCGCATTTGCAGTCATTCTATCGGCGTGGAGAAAATCCGCCTGCCAGAATTTCCGCCTTCGCTCGTCACTCCTCGCCCTTCGCCTTGCCATCACCGGACCCGGTCGCCGCGGCGAGGCGCCCGGGCAGGTAGTCGGCCATGCGGCCCACATAACCGGCCACATCCGGATTGTTCCTATCCACTCTCGAAGCGCCCTTGATCTCCGCCAAGAGGGGCAGGGCCCGGGAGCCCGCCCGATCCAGGGCATTCATCGCCGCGAGTCGCACGAGTGCGGACTCATGCTCCAGCGCAGCCTTCAGGACCGGCCATGCCGCCGCCCCATCGCCCGCAAAGCGCAGAATGACTTCCGCGGCCGCCACTCGCACGCTCGGCGATGAATCCTCGAGCCTGCCGAGGACATCGCTCCATGCGCTTCGGCCTCCCTCGCCGAGCGCAAGGATGCCCGTCACGCCCCACCACCGGATGGCGGCATCGGAATTGCGCAGAAGCCCACTCAGACTGGCGACTGCGGAGGGATCCCGTCGGTTCGCCAGCTCCGCGGCGGCAAGCAGCGCCGGCAGCGGATTCTTCGGGCGATCGATGCCAACGTCCCACGGGGTGCTGCCCGCCGCGCGCACAATCAATTCATGTTCGGGCAGCAGACCGACATCCCCGGTGCGCAGCATCCAGTCGCGGCACTCGTCCCTCATGCGCACGAGGCGTTCCTGAAAACGAGGGTCCGCTGCGAGATTGTCCAGGCACCAGGGATCCCGGGACACGTCATACAGTTCCTCGGCGGGCCGGCTTTGAAAGAAGCGATCGGTCGCCGGCGTCAGTTCTCCCCTCATGTGCATCTGCTCCCACACCCGCATGCTGGCGTGCTGGGCATTGTAGCTGATGAACTGAAAGCTCGGAAGGTGCGGAAGGAAATTGCGCAGGTATTGGAAGCGTCCGTCATGCACATAGCGGACGCAGTCGAAGCGTTCGATCATGCGGTCCTTGCCGCCGAAGACTTCCCGGCGTGGCTCGCCGGCATGGGCACCCAGGAAGGCCGTTCCCTGGAAGGCGGCCGGTGCCGGGAGGCCGGCCAGGCTCAGCACCGTGGGCGCGAAATCAACGAACGACACCAGCCGATCGCTCGTCGCTCCGGGCAATGCCGGCGCATACCGTTTCCACTTTTCCGGAAAACGAACGAGAAGCGGGACACGCAGGCTCATGTTCCATGCCTGGCCCTTGATCGAGGGCATGCCGGTGCCGTGATCCGAAAAGAAGAACACGATCGTATCATCGGCCAGTCCGGCGCCATCAAGTTCCCCCAGCAAGCGCCCGACCTCCGCATCCATGCTCGCAACATTGTCATAATGCCGTGCCCACTCCCGGCGGAACTCAGGGGTGTCGGGATGGATCGGAGGAATGACGACCTTGGCCGGATCGGTGACCAGCGGCGGCATTCCCCGCGATGGCGGCGCGCCGGCACCCGAACTGAAGATGTAACTCTGGTGCGTGACCATGATGTTGAAGACCGAAAAGAACGGCTGCCCGGACGCACGATTCCTCCAGTGGGCCTTCCGACTCGATTCGTCCCAGGCTGATTTCGGCGGGAGAAAATTGTAGTCCGTCTTTTCGTTGTTCGAAGTGTAGTATCCCGCCTGCCGCAGATATTCAGGAAATGCCTTAACCTCCTCCGGAAGCCGCGTCCTCGAACGCATTCCGCCCGATCCAAGGCGGGAGGGATAAACCCCGGTGATCAGACAGGAGCGGCTCGGCGCACACACACCCGTATAGGCAAAGGCCTGGGTGTAGCGCACCGCCGTCCGCGCGAAGGCGTCGAGATTGGGCGTGCGGGCCAGCGGATCTCCATACGCGCCGAGCAGAGCGCTCGTATCTTCGCAGGTGATCCACAGGATGTTGGGCCGGTCGGCCCCTCGGGATGAAAGCATCCCGACAAGCATGGCCAGTAGAAGACACGCAATTCGCACGGGAGTACCGGATTGTCCGCGGCCTCGTCTGAAAGTCCAGAATTTCACGGAATGATTCATGGCCGTAACAGATGCAAAATTGCAATGTCTCAAATTCTCGATTCCGGATGGGT
>CAZOXB010000325.1:0-231 GCA_964583635.1 uncultured Opitutaceae bacterium
CGATTACATTCATCCGGGGCGCCTGGCGTTCTCGGGCGGCAGCGCCGGACCGACATTTTACGGACTGCTGCGGGTGCTTGGGAGGGAACGTGCTGAGCGCCGCATCCGCCGGTTTCTCCAGATCGCCTGAGCATCACCGGCACGCGCCTGCAACATGACTCCACCCGACATGCCCGTCCGCTATTTCGCGCTGATTGCGCACGATGCCAAGAAGGACATCATGGTGGAATT
>CAZOXB010000325.1:241-3197 GCA_964583635.1 uncultured Opitutaceae bacterium
GGAGCGGCACGGTGCGTTTCTTCTAGGTCAGCGACTCCTGGGGACACGTACGACCGGCACCCTCGTGCAGAGCAGAACCGGACTTCCGGTGACGACCCTGTTGTCGGGCCCGCTTGGAGGCGACCTGCAGATTGGCGCGCTTGTGGCGACCGGAGAGGTTCGTGCGGTTGTCTTTCTGCGGGATCCGCTGACTGCGCATCCTCACGAGCCGGACATCGCCGCGCTCATGAAGGTGTGCGACATCTACGACGTGCCGCTCGCGACCAACATGGCGAGTGCGCATGTGCTGGTCGAGCACCTCGACCGCAGTGATCGGTCGTCGTAAACCGGCGGTCGCGAAGGTGGCGGCGCCGATGGATTCCGGCGCGAATGCACCGCTGCTCAGGTGGAAATGGCTCCGCCCGCGGATGATTGTGCCTGGCCAGGCTCGAGAGCGCCGGCACCGGCCTGGAGTTCCTTGAGGATGCCCGAGAGGTAGGGAATCAGCTGCTTCTTGCGGCTCACGATGCCCGGAAGGTCGAAGATCTCGTCCTTTTCGACGTGCGGATAGTTGATGCGTGAGATGAAATCAGCGTCGCCCTTCACGAGCAGGAGCGAGTTCTGCGTGTTGATATCCGTGACGAGAAGCGCGGAGAAGAGGAGCCGCTCTTCAGTCTGAACCTTCCCCAAGGCGTCGATGATCTGGCGGGCGTGGTGCCAGAAGTTGCCGAATCCAAGTTCCTCGACCTGGGAGACGGAGAAGCGTACATCCCGCTCGTCGTAGATCTTGAAGTCGGAGCGGATGACGACATCCGGCGGACTCGCCAGGATGACCGAGCCGGAACTGAAAATCGAGTCCGCCAGCGCCTTCGAATTAACTCCCGCAATCCTGCCCAGCCAGGAGAGGATGGAGGCATCCTTTTCCGTGGAGGTCGGGGAATTGAGGTGAAGCGTATCGGCGATGATGCCGCTCATCATGATGCCGGCGATCGAGGGCGAAGGTGTCAGGTTTTCGCGACGGAAGAGGTCGGCGACGATCGTACAGGTGGATCCGACGGGCTCGTTGAGAAAGAGGATGGGCTGCTGGGTGTTCAGCGCGCCGAGGCGATGGTGGTCGATGATCTCCGTGATCGTGACCTCGCCCGCGCCCGGAACCGCCTGGGTGAGCTCGTTGTGGTCGACCAGAACCAGCCTCGTCCTGACGGGTTTCAGGATGTCGGCGCGCGTGAGGATCCCCTGAAGCTTGCCCTCGTCATTGAGTACGACGAAGGCGCCGGCATTGGCGGTTGAGAATTTCCGGCGGAGGTCGGCGAGGCGCAAGTCGGCGGTGACGGAAACGTATTTCCGGTCGACCAGCCGGTCGAGGGTTGAAGCCGTGCGAATGACCCAGGCCGTGTTGGCGGAATCGTGCGGACTGATGAGCACGGAGACTCCCCTGGCCCTGGCCTGGGCGACAACCTCGTCGTCCACCGGCAGATTTCCGGAAATCACAATGGCGCGAACGCCGATCTGCAGCGAGCGCTGCTGGATGTCCCATCGGTCGCCCACGATGATGATCGACTGGCTGGAAGGGATGCCTTCGTCCTGGGAAATCTTCCAGAAGGAGCGGACGTCCATGGCGCCGAGCCGGATGAACATCTCCTCGCAGTCATCAGGTCGGACGGCATGAATCACGCGTGCTCCGAGGGCACGGGTGAGGTTGGAAAGGCTGGTGTGAACCTTGCGCATCTCACGCGCTTCCTTGACCCGCGGGATAAAAAAACCACCCAACTGAAAAATCGAGATCGTGCCGATGACGCGGCGCTCGGAAGTGATGACGGGAAGGAGGCGGACGTCGTTCTTGTCGATGAGCTCCAGTGCCTCCGCGCACGTGGCGTTTTCCATCACCGAAATGACATCGCTCACCATCACGTCGCGCACCCGGGGGGTCACATCGCTGAGATAAAGGGGCAATGGCTGGTTGAATCGCTTGAGGATCGTATCGATGCGGGCATTGGAGTTGCCGCAGCGGGCGGCCACGAAGCCGGTTTCGCCCCGTGCCTCCTTGTAGGCGGTGTAGGCCAGGGCCGAGCAGATGGCATCGGCGTCCGGATTGCGGTGACCGATGACGTAGGTGGGATTGGTGACTGACGGATTGGGGGCGACGGACATGACTTCCGGAGAGAACGTGGACAAAGGCGGAGCACGGACTCCGCCGAAACGAGATCGTCCCATGGGTTCCGTACCTTGAATACCCCTCCACTCATTCTGCTTTTCCATGGCCATCGCGAGATCATATCGCGATGGCGGGCGGGAAGTGCAAAAGGCCACACTCCGGATTGACCGGGCTAATATCCGTCCGCTCCGCCCACGTTCACAACCCAGTGCCGGCGATGCCGTCCTCGGCGGCAACGTTGTTGCCGGCGTCGAGTCCATAAATCCGACGTGTTCCGCCGGCCTTGATCGTGGCCCGAAGGTCGGAAGTCAGCGCGCCTTGTGTGCCAACCAGCTTGTTATCAACATCCTTGAAGTATTGGACATTGTTTCCAAGGAAGAGCACGTGGCCGCCGTTTTCACCGTAGGCCCCCAAGTTGACGGTTGAACCGGCTCCGTTCCAGCGTCCCGTAATGGTCAGTCCACGGGTGAAGGCAAGGGGAGTGGAAGCGGGATCGGATACTTTGAGTCCGCCGACAAAATTGAGGCTGGGAATGCGGGCCAGCAGATCGGGATGAACGGTATTCTTTGCCGGATCGGCGGGATCGAGGATACCGGCGGGAATGTAACCGTCAAAGAGTCCGTCGTTCTTGGAGAACAGCAATCCCGCCTCATTGATCCCGCCATATTTGGCGAGTAATCCGATGAAGACGAAATACTTGTTGGGGCCGGTAACCGATGGTGCCGGCGTGGCGTTGGGATCGGGCAGACGGTCGTTGTGGTCGCTTGCGAAGAGCAGGGCGGCTTTGCCACCGTGAGTTTTGAGCGCAATGGCTACGGCAAG
>CAZOXB010000326.1:0-3182 GCA_964583635.1 uncultured Opitutaceae bacterium
GAGGTTGAGTTGGCAGAATGTGAGTTAGAAAAGCAAGAAGCCCAATGCGTCATTGGCAGCGGCCGTTGCGTTCCGTACCTCGCTGCTCCCCTGCTGAAGGTCGGACCTTATGCCGTGAGCCGGTTCGCGCCGGGCCATGCCAGCAAGGACAAAGCCTCCGGAAGGTGCCATGCAGTTGGCAGAAGACATCTTCCAGGAGCCCCGCGCATTCAGGATTCTGCCGCAAATGCCTCGATTGTAATGGTCACAGATCCATTGTCGCCAAACTGTACTGGTTGCAATTCCCGTGGTCTGCGGCTGCACTGGTCGGTGCGATTGCCGTACAGTGGCGGTCTTTCATTTCAATCCGTCCCCCCATTCCTTCCCGCGACCCGCCCTTCAACCATGATACGCGATGCCCCCAAACCCGCTCCGCTGTATGTCGAACTGGCGGATTCACTGCAGCACCTGATTGAACAAGGCACGCTGCGGGCGGGGCATCGTGTGCCTTCGGTCCGCCGGATGTCCCTGCAGCGCGATGTCAGCATCGCGACGGTCATCCAGGCGTATACCCAGCTCGAGAATCGCGGATTCCTCGAAGCGCGGCCGCAATCGGGCTATTACGTAAAAGCCCGTCTTCCGCTGGAAACGCCCGAGCCGCGCATGGCCCGGCCGATGGCGAAGCCGAGCCACGTCGGCGTCAACGATCTCACCGCCGAGATCATGACCATGTCGATGGACCCATCGTACCTCCCCTTCGGTGCCGCCTTCCCCGATCCGAGCCTCTTTCCCACGCGCAAACTGGCCCGGCTGCTGGGCGCGGTCGGACGCGACGATCCGTCGCTGCTCGCCCGCAACGCCATGAACTGGGCCTACGAGCCTCTCGCACGTGAAATCGCCCGCCGCTACCTGCAGGCCGGCTCCCCGCTCGACCACGACGAACTGGTGATCACGGTGGGCTGCACCGAGGCCATCACACTTTCATTGCGGGCCGTCGCGAAGCCGGGCGACACCATCGCCATCGAAACCCCGGCATACTTCGGTTTCCTGGAGACCATCCAAAGTCTCAACCTGCGCGTGCTGGAAATCCCTGCGGAACCGCGCGGCGGCATCTGCCTGGAGGCATTGCGGTCCGCTCTTCAGCAGAACGACGTCAAGGCCCTCATGCTGATGCCCTCGTTCCAGAATCCGCTGGGCTGCACGATGTCGGATGAACGGAAGGAGGCGCTGGTCCGTATGCTCGTGGAATTCGATCTGCCAGCCATCGAGGATGACATCCACAGCGACCTGCATTTCGGCGAACGCCGGCCCAAGCCCCTCAAGGCCTGGGATCCCGATGGGCGCATTCTCCTCTGCAGCTCCTTCGGAAAATCCCTCGCCCCTTCATTGCGCGTCGGCTGGTGTGCGCCCGGACGTTTCCTGGAACGCGTGCGACGCCTCAAGTTCACCACCACGCTGGGAACCCCGGTCGTGCTGCAGAAGACCATCTCAGATTTTCTGCGCAACGGCGGATATGATCACCACCTTCGCTCGATCCGGCGCGCCTACCAGAATCAGGTCCACATGTTCTCAAACGCGATCCTGCGCCTCTTTCCCGCCGGCACTCGACTGAGCCGGCCGCAGGGCGGATTCGTCCTCTGGGTCGAATTCCCTTCGGGAGTCGATTCCCTCCGGCTCTTCCGCGACGCCCGCGCACGTGGCATCAACACCGCGCCCGGCGCGCTCTTCAGCGCAAGGAAGGATCGCTACCGCCACTGCCTCAGGATGAATTGCGGCATCCCCTGGAGCCCACGGGTAGAGGAAGGGGTCCGCATCGTCGGCGATCTCGCCCGGCAACAGCTCGACGGCAGCGACGCGACCCAACGTCCGGCTTCACACAGCCACAGCCGCTGATCTGCAGGCTCCCAGTCCATGCCGCCCGCCTTGTTCCCACTCCGTGCGTTCTTCGCGTTTTCCTTCGCGTCGCCGCACCTTCGCGTCTTTTCCCGCTGACTCCATGCGATCCGTCTCTCCGCCATCGCCACCCGCCCGCTCCTCGATCGTCCTGGCATTCGCGACGATCTACCTGGTCTGGGGAAGCACGTATTTGGCCAACCAATACGCAATTCGGAGCCTGCCTCCGTTCTTCATGCCCGGAGCCCGTTTTCTGATTGCGGGAATCCTGCTGGGCCTGTGGTTGGCTGTCCGCGGCACCTGGCGCCCGACCCGGCGGCAGTTTCTGGACAATTTTGTGGTGGGTCAGCTCCTGCTCGTGGGAGGAACCGGACTCGTCGTGTTCGGACAGCAGTTCATTCCCTCGGGCCTCACCGCTCTGATCATCGGTGCCAGCCCCTTGTTCTTCGTGCTTGTGGAGTGGGCGTGGCCCCGCGGCCAGGCCCCGACACCCGTGGTCGGCGCCGCCCTGATGCTGGGCTTCTCGGGCGTGGCATGGCTGGCGGCACCGTGGAAGGGCATGGACGGAGGAGGCCTTCAGATTGTCCCCACCTTGATCATCCTGGTCGGGAGCGTGATCTGGGCGATCGGCTCCATCTATTCCCGCCATATCCGGGATCGGGCGCCTCCGCTGGTGGGCGCAACCATCCAGATGTTCACGGGAGGTGCGATGTTGCTGCTCATCAGCCGGCTGCGGGGCGAATGGGCGTCCGTGTCGATTCACCTGGTCTCAACCGAATCCCTCGCCGCCTTTGCCTACCTGATCGTGGTCGGCTCCCTGATCGCGTTTCCCACCTTCGTTTTCCTGATGCAGCACTGTTCGCCCGCAGCCGTTTCGACGTACGCCTATGTCAATCCCGTCGTCGCCGTTGCCCTCGGCTGGCTCATTGCCAACGAACCCATCCATGCGCGCACCGTCGTCTCCGCAACCGTGATTCTGGCCGCCGTGGCCATCATCACGCTGCAAAAGCCCCGTCCTGCCAAATCGCCGCGCCTCGCCTGAACAATCCCGCCTTTCCACCTGATTGATCAATGATCCGTGTGGCCTTTCAACTTGCTCATTTCCGTGGGCTTGCGCAACGGCCGCTCCCTTGCATATTCAATCCATCATCTGCCGGGCAACAAGCCGCCCGGGCCGATGTCCCAAACATTTGTCATGCACACCATTTCCATGCCCCGTCATCTGATCGCTCTGGCTGCGGTCGGCGCGCTCGCCGTTCTGTTCCCGACCGGATGCAGTACATTCCACAGCCGTTCGCAGGAGAAGTCTG
>CAZOXB010000327.1:0-3173 GCA_964583635.1 uncultured Opitutaceae bacterium
GCAGCGTCACCACATCAGGCAGCCCCTGGCGGAAATGGTACCTCAGGTCGAAAACCCGCGTCGTGTCCGGACGCAGGCCGGTCATCACCGAGGAACGGCTCGGCGAGCACAGCGGGAACTGGCAGTAGGCCCGGTCGAAACGCACGCCCTCGGCCGCGAGGCGGTCAATGTTGGGGGACTTGACCTGGGGGAACCCGTAAGTTCCCAAATCATTGTTCATATCGTCGACCGAGATGAAGACGACATTGGGCCGGCTCGGCGCAGCCGCCGCCGGCACGGCCACGATCGACAAGCAGGAAACAAGAAACAGACAGGACGGAATGAGACGTTTCATGAGGGGGATGTGCACCGGCGGGATGCCGCGCAGCCGGAGAACAGACACCGTCTGGTCCAACAACGCAACCTCCCACATGAGCCGACAATGAACAGGCGGGAACGGCTGGAGGGCGACATGGGCAGTTTCTCGAACTCCCCGTCCGCCCCGGAAAAACCGAAAGCGGACCCTGTCTTTCTTGCCTTGCGCTTGAATCCTCCCGTTCCTCGATTCGCGTTATCCCCCATTGCACAGCAATCATCCCATGAAATCTCCCTGCCTCCGCCTCTTTGCGGCGTTCCTTGCCAGCAGCATTTTCGTCGCCGCCCAGGACATCAAGGGCCCTGCCCCCGTTTCCGTTTCTTCCGCCAACTATCAAAAGACAAGCCGCGTCGATCTGATTCGTGCCGTTGGTGAAAAGAATGCGGTCAATCCGGCGGCGGCTTCGCCGGCAGCCGGGGCGTCTCCCGTGCATTTCATCTTTCTTCCCGGTGAAATCTTT
Organism: uncultured Opitutaceae bacterium; assembly: GCA_964583635.1. Taxonomy (GTDB): domain Bacteria; phylum Verrucomicrobiota; class Verrucomicrobiia; order Opitutales; family Opitutaceae; genus UBA6669. Next base: position 816 of record CAZOXB010000327.1, read on the forward strand.
GAGGCGGACATGACGTATGCGGAGCTCTGCGAACTGCTCACTCCAGCCCTTCTCAAACGGAATTTGATCAACGCCGCCGACGACCAGGGACTGATCTACGAGCCGGACAAGGTGTCCCTCGTCCTGCGTGTGCATTTCGGAATTCGCCCTTGGAGGGAACCCATCGTACGCACAGAGCAGCTCGCATGGAGGGACGGGCTCACACCCGGCACCAAGGGGCGCGGCCTCCACACCTTGGGAGGTGAGCGGCTTTGGGAGCGTCGTGCCGGTGGCAACGATGAAGCCCAGGCAGCAGCACGCGAGAATCAATCCGGCACCAGCGCCTGGGGAAAAGGAAGCGGGCGGTCCACGGGTGGCAGCGGAGGTGGCATGGGAGGCTTGGGCGGCCCTGGCAGCATGCGAGGGCCTTCATCGGGTATTGACAGTCTCACGGGTTACGAAATCACGCGCGACTTCCACATCATCGTGGTCGACGCATTCGACTACGCGGAGCTGAAAAAGGAGGGCAAATCGGCCAAGCGACTCTGGACCACCTTCGTTGCCGCCCCCAAGGAGCCGAAACAGACCTTCTCGTCCATCGCAAAGACCCTCATTCGCAACGCCACTCCGTACTTCGGGGAGACCACCGTTGGCTTGCAGGTTTACACCGATGCGCGCGCCAAGGTGGAAATCGGCGAGGCCACGGTCGTGCCGTAATGAAATGGCCCCGCCCGGCGTGGAGCATCATTTCCCGCTTGGTTGGGGCACGTACCGTTTCAGGAAGGCGTCCACCTTCGTATAAAACTCAATGGCGTTCTCTTCCTTCCTGAAGCCGTGCCCCTCACCCGATTCCATGATGAATTCGAAGGTCTTGCCGGCCCGGGAAAGGGCGACCTTCATGTCGTCCCCGTGCTCGCGGGTCACCCGCGGATCGGACTGCCCATAGGCCATGATCACCGGGGCGCGGATGGATGACGCGAAGTTGACCGGTGAACGTGCTTCCAACTCGCGCGAATCAGCATAGAGGTCTCCGACTCTCGTCCGCGTCCAGGCACGCCGATCCTCGGTGGAGCGTCGCTGGGTGGCGATCCGCTTGAGGTCGGTCACGCCGACGTAGTTGATGCCCGCACAGTAGAGGTCCGGCGTGAAGGCCAGTCCCGCCATGGCGGCGTATCCACCATAGCTGGCGCCCGCAATGACGACGCGTTTGGGATCAGCCAATCCGGTCTCCACCGCCCATTTCACTGCATCACTCAGGTCATCCTGCATGGCCCGTCCCCACTGCCGGTAGCCCAACTCCTCGAACCAGTCTCCGTAACCCCCGGAGCCCCGATAGTTCGGCTGCAGGACCGCGTAGCCACGATTTGCATACAACTGAACCTCCGGGTTGAAGACAATCCGGTCGCGCGGCCCAAACGGGCCACCGTGCGGATTGATGACGAGAGGAAGTCCACGAGGTTCACGCCCCACGGGAAGCGTCAGCATGGCCTCAATCTCCAAGCCATCCCGCGCCTTGTAGCGGATGGCCTTCATCGGCGCCATCGTGGACGGATCAATATGCGGCCTGACCACCGCCAGCTCGTCGATCTTCTTCCGTTGTTCATCGAAAAGGTAGTAAACGCCGGGCTCGCGCTCGGAGCGTGCGAGAACGACGATGAGTTTCTGTTCTCCGCTGACCGAGTGCTGCAGGTTGATCGTGTGCGGAAGCGCCTGATCGATGATCATCTGCCGCCGAGCCATGGCTTCGTTGAAATAATGGACCGACTCGCGATCCGACGTGTAGGTCACCCCGACGATCGGACTGCGGCCAAGATCGTCCTCGAATGAGACGACGCCTTCCATGTCGTAGCGATCCTCGGGATCACCGTAAACCATGTCGCCGCGTTTGCGGGTGACGGCATCGTAACGATAAACGGCGTAAGTCTTGCGTCCTTCGTTCGACCGGATGTATACGGTCCGGTTGTCCGTATCGAATGCCAGCGGCGTCCAGCGGGGCTCGCCGTCCCGGAAGGTCGCCAGCCTCTGCCAGTCATCCCCGGCCTTGTCCCGGTACAGGATGGTCTCCTCCATGACGCGGCTTTCGATCGCAAAGCGCGGCACATTGTCGCCGTCGAGGACCCAGCTTCTGACGTCCCCTGGATTCTTCGCGATCACGGTCACCTTGCCCGTCTTCACATCCACCCAGCACGGATCAAGCCGATTGGCGTGGGTCTGATTGGAGTAGACCAGCACGCGCCGGGGATTGTTGGGATCCCGGCGGGAGATCGAGGTGAATCCCTTCGTGTCGTCAAACTTCGTGAAGTTCTTGCCGTCGCGATCGATGGCAAACGGCAGAAAATCGTCGTCCCCCTCGACTTCCAGCAACATCTCCAGCCGGTA
>CAZOXB010000328.1:0-3158 GCA_964583635.1 uncultured Opitutaceae bacterium
TCTGATTGCACATACTTCACGTATTATTGGCCAAATTAGACATGGACTTGTTAAAAAATCCCTCGCTGTTCCCCTCCGCGGCTCCGCGCCTCCGCGTGAACCCTTCCGGAACGGCTTGAAGGCCGGACTCCGAACACAGAGGGTGAAGAGTGGGTGGGGCATGGGTCAGTAACTTTCCGCGGTCTCGCTGAAGGCGTACGGAGCCTGGTAGGCGCCCGTCCTTTCCTTCACGAGCTGCCTCAGGAGATCGTTGAGCAGCGATGATGCGCCGAAACGATAACGCCCTGGCGTCAGCCAGGCGTCGCCGAGGGTTTCCTTCACGGCGATGAGGAAGGTCAGTGCCTGCTTGGCCGTGCGAATGCCACCCGCCGGCTTCATGCCGATCGCCACACCTGTATCCATAAAATGATCACGAATGGCCTCGAGCATCACCTGGTTGTTGCCGAGCGTGGCGTTGGCCGGGGTCTTGCCGGTGCTGGTCTTGATGAAGTCACCCGGGCGGATGGCCCGCATCGCCAGAAACGAGGCGGCGCGGATGTTGTCGAAGGTCTCGAGTTCGCCCGTTTCCAGGATCACCTTGAGGGCGGCCGCGCCGCAGGCTTCGGCGACCGCGCGGATCTCATCCTGGACACGCGTGAATTCCCCGGCGAGGAAGGCACCGCGGTTGATGACCATGTCGATTTCGTCCGCGCCATCGGCCACGGCGGCGCGGACTTCGGCCAGGCGGGTCGCCAGCGGCGCCTGGCCGCTGGGAAACGCGGTGGCTACGGAGGCGATTCTTACGGGGGAGGATCTGCCCAGATGGCGTCGCGCATGGCGGACCATCGCGGGGTAAACACAGACGGCAGCCACGGGCGGCGGTGGTTCAATCCCGTCAGCCTCGTCCGCAGCCTCATGCGGCTGGAGTGCCTTGGCGCAGAGGGAGGCCACCTTGCCGGGAGTATCCTTCCCTTCGAGCGTCGTCAGGTCGACCATCGACACCGCGAGACGCAGTCCGAACACCTTGGATGACTTCTTGATCGATCGCGTCGTATATTTCGCGACGCGTTCCTCGACGCCCACCGCATCGACAGTGCCGATTTCGCCGAAGAGTCTGCGGAATGCGGCCGGACTTGCGGAACTCATGGTGGGCTAACCTGCGAACTGTCCCCGGTGATCACAACGGAAAAGTGGCCGCGTGCCCGCGGGAGGCACGACGATAACGACATGAACGCGGCATACTTATGGAGTTGTTCACAAATTGTTCAGAGCGGCTCCCGAGGAGAACATGGGTCAACTTGCTTTCGTTCAAAAATTTCCGTAGTTTTACGAAGCATTTCGGCCTTGTGGCCGACGCGGAAGATCCGTTATTCGATTGGCGTGGCTCTTCCGGTTGCCGACCCCCACCCTGCTCCCCCCTGCCATAAGTCCCCGAAGCGGCGTCTTGTGCTTCTTGTGGTACTTGTCTTGGCGCTGATTGGCGGTGGTGTGTCGTTGCTCAAGGGCGAGTCGCGTGTGGGCCTGCTGATCGGGGTTGGTCCGCTGCTGCTGGTCGCGCTCGTCTGCCTTTGCGATCCCTGCTGCAAGGGCAAGGATCATCACGACTGAACCGGGCGATCCGGGAACCGGGGCGTCGAGAGTCGGGCGACCACTGCGGGCAACAGGGCGTGCTCCGCTGCATGCACCTTGGCGGAGAGCGATTCCAATGTATCGGTAGATTCGATACGAACGGCGGCCTGGTCGAGGATGGGGCCGCCATCAACCTCGGGGGTGACCTCGTGCACGGTGCATCCGGTGATTTTCACGCCACGGCGGAACGCCTGGCCGATGCCGTCCAGCCCGGGAAAACTGGGCAGCAGGCTCGGATGAAGGTTGATGATCCTGCCGGCGAATGCATGCAGAAAGCCGGGCTTCAACACCCGCATGAAGCCGGCCAGCACGATGAGGTCCGGGCGGAAGGACCCGATGGCCTGGATAAACCGGGTTTCGCCGTCGCCCTCGAGCTTTGTCCTGAATGGGGCCGGGTCGACGAACAGGGCCGGCACCTGGAAGCGCGGCCCCAGCGCGAGGATGCCGGCATCGGGTCTGTCCGCAAGCAGGGCCACGACGGAGGCACGGCCCAGCTTGCCCTCCTGTTGGGCCAGCAGCAGGGCCTCGGCATTGGAGCCGCGACCTGATCCGAGAATGACAACGCGCATGAGAAGAAGGTGAAAGGTGAAACGCGGAGGCGCAAAGACGCAAAGAAAGACGCTAATGCCAATGAGCTATCAAGAGGAGACTGGGCCAGAGTCCGGCCGATTCCTCGATCGTTGCATCACCGCATCACAGCGGAGAGCACGGAGGTCGAGATGGGTGTTTTTACCTCCGCGCTCTCCCTGCCTGCTCCGTGGTGCGCTCTGCCTTTCCGCTTCGAGTTGCTGGGTCTCATCCTGATCGCGATGTGGTTCACGGACGGAATCCTGTTCGCACCCGGGCGGCGGTTCAGATTTCTCCGGCGGCCTTTATTCTGGCGATCAAACGGGTCGTGCTGAAACCGGGCAGGAAGGGCAGGAACGTGATATTCGCACCCGCTTGCTGCAGGGCTTCGCGCTCGCCGGGATCCAGTTTTTCCAAGGTGTAGTCGCCTGCCTTGGCATAGACATCCGGGCGCAGGGCGCGGATTTCCTCCGTCAGACGTGGCGTGCGGAAGATGACGATACCATCGACGCATGCGAGCGCGCCGAGTGCGTAGGCGCGCTCGATCTCCGACTGAACGGGACGGGTCGGCCCTTTGAGCGCGCGCACGCTGCTGTCCGCATTCAAGGCGACGAACAAGGCGTCACCCAGAGCACGGGCCTGCTTCAGGCAGTAAAGGTGGCCGGTGTGCAGCAGGTCGAAGACACCGTTGGTCAGCACGAGTTTTCCGCCCTGCAATCCCAGTTTTTCACGCGCCGCCACCGCCTCGGGCAGCGTGTACAACTTGGGATTCTCGAGGGTGACCACGTGATGGATCCTGCTGTTCGGTGGGTCACACTTTGCCGTGACGCGATGGGGAATCAGCGCGGGCGTTCCCGACTAGCGTCCGATGCTTGCGAGGGCGGAGCCTTGGGACGCGCGGGCGGGAGTCGTGTCCGCCACCAGCAGTGCGGAGAGGCCGGCGATGGCCTTCTCTGAGGGTTTGACCTCGATGATGATGCGGA
>CAZOXB010000329.1:0-3130 GCA_964583635.1 uncultured Opitutaceae bacterium
CCTGGGCGCCCGGCGCGTCCATGGCGTGGATACCGACCCCATCGCGGTGGAGGCCATGATGGCCTTTGGGGGCGCTGGTTATCGCGCAATCCATCGCAGCGTGCTTTCAGGTCTGCTGGGAAATGTCGCCCATTGGGACGAGGAGAACCGCCTTTACAAGGCGACGCAGGATCGCCGGGTGGTGCTGTTTCCGGGGTCGGTGCTTTTTCGGCGTGAGGAATCAAAGAGGCGCGGACGGGAAGCCAAGTCGGAGAAGAAACCGCCGCGAGTTCCCCCCTGGATCATGGCGTCTGAAATCGTGGAGACGTCCCGCCTCTATGCCCGCACCTGCGCCCGCATCGACCCGGAGTGGATGGCGGATCTCGGCGCCCATATCGTGAAGACCAGTCACAGCGAGCCCTTCTGGAATGCGGACAAGGGACGCGTCATGGTCAAGCAACGCACGCGACTTTACGGACTGGAGCTCGAAACCCGCGCCGTGAGTTATGGAAAGGTTGATCCCGTGCATGCCACCGAGATCTTTATCCGGGAAGGGCTGGTAGCCGACACGATCACCTGGCCGTTCGATTTCCTCGCCCACAACCGGGAGATCCGGCAGCAGGTGGAGGCCGTGCTCACCCGCACCCGCGATTCGGGCTACCTGAACCTGGACGAGGCGCTTTATCGCTATTACGCGCATTCCCTGGAGTCGGAAACGCTCCCTCGGGAGTCCGCCCCGCACGAAATGCCGCGCGGCGTTTCCTCCGTTGCCGAACTGGTCGACCTCGTGAGGCATCGGCGCGCACGGGATCCTGATTTTCTCCATCTCCGTGCGGAGGATCTGCGCGATCCCGAGGAGTCCGATCACGACGAGGACGCCTATCCGGAGTCGCTGCCATTGGAGAACCGCGCCGTACCGCTGCATTATACCTACAAGCCGGGTCAGGCGGATGACGGCGTGAATCTCGATGTCAGCGTGCGCGATGCCGTGCAGCTCACTCCGGCGGCACTGGATTGGGCGGTGCCCGGCCACCTCCCGGCCAAGGTGGAGCACCGGCTGCGTGCACTGCCCAAGGAGCACCGTCGCGTCTTTGTCCCGTTGGCGGAATCGGTGAAAACGGTCACGGCTGGCGTGGCTTCGCTGGCCCGCCTGCGCGACCACGCCGCCCCGCTCGAACAACTTCTGGCCGAATATCTGCTCGATCGCTACCGGCTGCGGGTGGATCCGGCATACTGGAGCGAGCGGCCGGTGCCCGAGCATCTGCAGGTGCGTGTCCGGGTTCATGATGACGACGGCACGCTCGTGGTGGCGAGCCGGGATCTCCAGGAGGTGCGCGGGGTGCTCGCGGCGCGGGTTCGGGAGGCCTCGGCCGCCGTGGCGCGCGAGGATCCGGACACCTGGCGCAAGGCGCGGCAGCAGTGGGAGCGTGCCGAGAGTTTGGAGTGGACGTTCGGAGACATCCCGCCCCGCGTTCGCATCGGCGACCAGGCAGGCATTCCCGTCTTTGCCTTCCCCTCGCTTGTTGCCGGGGAATCGGGCGTGGCACTCCGGCTGTTGCGATCGGAGGGCGAGTCCCGCCTGGCGAGCCGCCGCGGGGTTTCACGCCTGCTGGAAATCCATCTGCGCTACGATCTGGCCTGGCTCGAGAAGGAGCTTCGTGCGCTGCGCAAGGTGGGACCGCTCAGCGCAACCCTCTCCTCAGTCGAGAAACTTCAGGAGGACGCCCATGTTTCGATAAGGCGTTGGATCACCGATCCGGCACGGGTGGCAGACCTGACCGATGCCTCGTTTCGCGCGGCGGCGGAGGCTGCCAGGGACGCCCTCCGCGGCATCGTTCCGCGACTGACCGACCTGCTTGGGGAAATCCTGGATCTGCGGCAGGCGTTGTTGGTGACACCCCATCCGCATCCAGGCATGGGCAAGGATCTGGATCAGCTCCTGCCGTCGGATTTTCTCCGGCGGACGCCGTTTGAACGCCTCGCACATCTGCCCCGTTATCTGAAGGCGATGCGATTGCGGGCCGGGCGCTGGCGGGACAACCCGGCGAAGGACAAGGAGCGTGCCGCGCAACTGGCGCCCTTTGCCGCGCATGTGGCCACCTGTGCATTCGACGACCCGCTGCGATGGTCGGTTGAGGAGTACCGCGTCAGCCTCTTCGCCCAAGAGCTCGGGACCGCCGAATCCATTTCAGCCGTAAAGCTCCAACGCGCGCTGGCGGCAGGCGGAACCGAGGTAGGCGGGCCGGCGCCAGCCGCACCCGCCCGGCCGTCACCCATGATCGCGCCGGACGCGGCAGGTGTCGCCAGGAAGCCGCCTCTCAAGGATCTGGGGGCGCTCGCCAGCCTGTTTCGCCGCTAGTGCTGCCGCTCCGCTCACGCCGGAGCAATCACTCCCGTCGGTCCACTTTCCGAAAGGAGCTCAGGACCCCTTCCAGTTGCAGAAGTCGGGGTAACGAAGGAGACGATTTCCAGAGGGCGAATGTGACGTTCGAAGGACGAACGTGCGCCCGGAAAGTCACACCAGAGCGGCCAGCAGTCCACGGACCTCGGACGCGGGGTCCTCGTGGTTTTGTTCGACAGCCAGTTTCAGCGCTTCTTCGAGTATCGGCTTCGCCTCCTGCGACCGGCCCTGCAGAAGGAGGACTTTTCCCAAGGCGATCCGCGGGATCATCCAATCGGCCCTGGCGGCGACGCACTGGCGGAAATGCGGCTCGGCCTCGGCATCACGGCCGGCGGCGACCAGCGCCTGCGCCAGACTGAAACGAAAGAGCTCGTTGCCGGGCTGCTGGGCGACGAGTTGGGAGAAATGGGCGATTCTGTCCATGGAATGATAGAAAGGAAGAAATTCAGAATTAAACTGCAGATTGTCAGACAAGGAAGTCACGCGAAGCCGCGAAGGACGCGAAGAAGGACGGGGCCTTGCGCTTCGCGGCTTCGCGTGAGATATGATCTCTGCGGTTCAAACTGAACGGGAGACTTGACCTGTTCACTTCGAATTTCCGGAATCAAGGATTCTCGTTCGGAAAGGCTTCACAAAATCGGCGTCAATCTGCGAAATCTGCGGATCGAAGTTCGGGGAACGGATCAGTAGGCGCGGAATTTGGCATCGCGATCGTTTCGATTCATGCGCACGTGGCGCGGCTGCGGCAGT
>CAZOXB010000330.1:0-2500 GCA_964583635.1 uncultured Opitutaceae bacterium
AGCTGGAATGTGGAAAGAACTTCATCGTCACAGGCGTAGGCGAATTCGATGCGCCCTCGATCCCGGTAATACGCGTGCTCGGGGCCGATGGCGGCGTAATCGAGTCCCGCACTCACCGAGTGGGTGAGCTCGATCTGCCCATCCTCATTCTGCAGAATGTATGTCTTGCTGCCCTGAAGGACTCCGAGTCTGCCACCTTCAAACCGTGCGGCATGCTCGCCGCGCCTGATGCCCCGTCCGCCCGCCTCCACGCCTATGAGGCGCACGCCCTCTTCCGTGAGGAAGTCAAAGAAGAATCCGATGGCGTTTGATCCGCCGCCGACGCAGGCGACCATTTCGTCCGGCAGGCGACCCTCCCTCGCAAGCAACTGGGCCTTTGCCTCCCTGCCGATGATCCGATGAAAATCCCGCACCATCATGGGGTACGGGTGGGAGCCGAGCGCAGAACCGAGAATATAGTGGGTCCCCCGCACGTTGGTCACCCAGTCACGCATCGCCTCATTGACGGCGTCCTTGAGGGTTTTCTGCCCGGCTTCAACGGAGCGCACCTCTGCCCCCATCAGGCGCATGCGAAAGACATTGAGAGCCTGGCGCTCCATGTCGACCGCCCCCATGTAGATGACGCATTCCAGGCCGAACTTCGCGCAAACCGCCGCCGTCGCCACGCCGTGCTGGCCGGCGCCGGTTTCCGCAATGATCCTCTTCTTGCCCATGCGGCGCGCGAGCAGCGCCTGGCCGAGGGCATTGTTGATCTTGTGAGCACCGGTATGCAGCAGATCCTCGCGTTTCAGAAAAATTTTCGCGCCGCCACAATGCTCCGTAAGGCGCCGGGCAAAATAGAGTTCGGTCGGACGCCCGGCGAACTCCTTGAGGTGATCCGTCAATTCCCGCTCAAACGCCGGATCTCCGCGCGCGACGGCGTAGGCATCGCCAAGTTCCGCCAGCGCCGTCATCAGCGTCTCCGGCGCAAAGACCCCCCCGTACCGGCCGAAATGGCCGGCTACGTCAGGCAGGGTGGCGGGATCGAAGGCAGAAGTGGCAGGCATCCAATCAAGCTAACTGAGGCCGGCACCGGGGTGAAGGGCGAAAACGATCGATTCGCATCCGGCAGAGCCCGGATCATAAGGCGTGCCCGAATGACCGCTTACAGGTTTTCCTCCTCGATGCGTTTGCGGAGGAAATGCAAGACATCCTCAAACCGCGCCCGATTGTCTTCATCCGCCGCGACCAGATTCTCGTGGGCTTGCAGCGCGACCTTGGCGCTCTCCAATTCCGAGCGACCCGCACAGGGGATTGATTGCGAATCCGATCCTGAATCCGCCGGCGGATCGCCCGCCGCAACGGTCAGGATCCGGTGCAGTCCCAGATTGCGCACCAACTCGAGGTTGCGCGCGCTGATGCGGGTCAGCGTCAGCTGTCCGGGCGGGGTGAGCTTTCGCAGGCGCAGGGCCGTACCGGCCAGCACGCCCAGGAATGTGCTGTCCATGCCCGTGCAGGCGTTGAAATCAATCTGGAAGCGGCTCCTTCCGCTGGCGATGAGCGCGTCGACAAAATCCTGAAGGCACGGGCTGTTTTGAAACGACGCCCGACCATCGACGCGGATCGCGACGGGATCAGCGCCAGTGTCAGCGAAATAGACGGATTTTGGCACGTCCGACATGGCTACGACGTTTCTCTCAACATGGACTCTGCGGGCGACGTTGCAACCTGCACCCGCTCTGCCTTCAGAGCACCTCAGGATGCGGAAATGATCTGACGCAGCACGTAGGGAAGGATTCCCCCGTGATGGTAGTATTCAATTTCTATGGGTGTGTCGATGCGGCAGCGCACCTCCACCACTTCGACGGATCCGTCCGTCCGGGTTATGCGCAAAGTGAGATCCTGCTGCGGCTTCAACGATGATCCGAGGCCCAGCACGTCGTAGATTTCGGTGCCATCCAGACGCAGGCTCTGCGCCGTGGTGCCTTCCTTGAACTGCAAAGGCAGAACACCCATGCCCACGAGGTTGGATCGGTGGATACGTTCGAAACTTTGCGCAACCACCACACGGACCCCAAGGAGGTTCGTGCCCTTGGCCGCCCAGTCGCGGGACGAACCCGTGCCATACTCCTGACCTGCAATCACAATGAGGGGAACGCCGCTCCCGGCATGTTTCACCGCGGCATCGTAGATCGGGAGCTTCTCGCCGGTCGGTTGATACAGCGTGTTGCCACCTTCCTCGCCACGCAGCATCAGGTTCTTGATGCGAACGTTGGCAAAGGTACCGCGCGTCATGATCCGATCGTTGCCCCGGCGGGATCCATAGCTGTTGAAATCCTCGAATGCCACACCTCGTTCGAGCAGGTAGCGGCCGGCAGGTGATGTCTTCTTGATGGCGCCAGCGGGCGAAATGTGGTCCGTGGTCACCGAGTCGCCGAAGACACCGAGCGCCCGCGCCCCCTTGATTTCGGCGATCGCCCCGGGAGTCATCACAAAATTCGCAAAGAACGGCGGCTCCTGG
>CAZOXB010000330.1:2510-3124 GCA_964583635.1 uncultured Opitutaceae bacterium
TGATAGACATTGCCCTTCGTCGTGGGGATCTCGTTCCACTTCGGATTCTGTGCGGCGAAATCCGTGTACAGCTTGCGGAATACCTCGGGCTTGAGGGCTGCCTGGAGGTGATCGCGAACATCGCGCAGCGTCGGCCAGAGGTCCTTGAGGAAGACCGGCTTGCCATCCTTGCCTACGCCGACGGGCTCCTTTGAGAGGTCGATGTCGACACGCCCGGCGAGAGCAAAGGCGACAACCAAGGGCGGCGACATCAGGAAGTTCGCCTTGATATTTTGGTGGATGCGCGCCTCGAAATTGCGATTGCCGGAAAGAACCGACGCCGCGACAAAATCATTCTTCACGACAACGTCCTCAATCGCGGCCGCGAGCGGCCCGGAGTTTCCGATGCAGGTTGTGCAGCCATAACCGACCGTCTGGAATCCGAGCCGGTCCAGATAGGGCTGCAGGCCCGTTTTCTCGAGGTAGTCGGTGACCACCCGCGATCCTGGGGCGAGCGATGATTTGACCATCGGGTTGACCCGAAGTCCGTGCTCCACCGCCTTCTTGGCCACGAGGCCCGCCGCCAGCATGACCGAAGGATTGGAAGTGTTGGTGCAGCTCGTGATGGCGGCGAT
>CAZOXB010000331.1:0-3110 GCA_964583635.1 uncultured Opitutaceae bacterium
GTCGGCGTGGCTGCGTGCTCGCGGGATCCGAATTTGCCGTTCCACCCGAGGTGCGTGTTCAGGAGAAGGCAGAGGAGAAGCAAAGGGAGCGCAACAAACCGTTGCCAACCGAGAACTCGCATCGCGGTTGATGCATCTGTTTGCGCCCGTCCGGGCGACCGACCGGGAGTCCATCATCTCCCACGGGACTATCGGTAAAGGGCCGTGATGGGTGCCGCGGTGAGAACGTTGTATTGACGCACCGCAAGACGCCACCAGTCGGCCAGCGCGGAACTCGGGCGCCTCCACAATTCCTCGTGCAGCCAGATCATGGATTCGGCATCGAGGAGCAGCGCCATCTTTTCCTTGGAGGTCAGCCTGACCGGTCCTTCATGCAGGAGGCGCTGGCGCAACTGGGAAAAATAATCGCGCGACTCCTCGCTCGGACGCCGTTGTCGGAGCAGCGAAACGTGCACCGCGTTCACGTAGGGATCCACCACGGCTTGCATCAGGCCATAGTCGCCCCGCAGCGACTCGAGAGGCTGCAAATGCTGATAACACTGCGCCAGATTGCGACGCAGTTTTCGCAGGAGTTCCGGCTCGACGACCTCCTCCGGCGTCAGGAACAGGCCAAGCCGCTTTGCCGTGTCACCGTAGCTGACCTTGCTCAGGGCGATGGAGAGCGGAATCGAGAGAATCAGTCCCGCCAGCACGGGACTCAGCCACCAGAAGAACGCCGGCAGCAGGATGAAGGAGGAAATTCCCCAGATGACACCAAACACCGTCTGTTCCCCGTGGGTCAGGATCGCCTCGCGCCAGTCCGTCCCGTCATCGGCACCGCGCTTTTGCGTCACCCAGGAGACTCCCTGGCCCATCAGCGTGAAGACGACAAACTTGGTGTTGAACAGCATCGCGATGGGCGCCAGCAGTGTGGAGATCACCACCTCGCACAGGGTGCTCAGGGCGGTGCGCCCGACGCCGCCGAAGCGCCGCGATTCCGTCGGATCCTGTGCGAGGGTGAGCAGCCCGAGGATTTTCGGCAGGAAAAGCAGCAGCATGGTGAAGGCAAATAGTGTGACTGCCTCGGGAACCACCAGGGGGTAGCCAAGGATTGTGGAGGATCCGATCCCGCGTCCATCCGCCACCGGTTCCCGAAGCTGGTTGAAGACATGGATCGTCGAGAGGATCAGGAAGAGCAGCCACAGGGGTGACGACACATAGCCCATCACGCCCATGAAGAGGTGAAACCGGTTCGCCGGGCGGAAGCCGCGCGCCGTCAGGAGCCACGTGTGCTGCATGTTTCCCTGGCACCATCGCCGATCCCGCTTTGCCGAGTCGATCAGCGTGGGTGGACCTTCCTCATAGCTTCCCTCGAGATCGTAGGCCAGCCACACGTGCCAGCCGGCCTTGCGCATCAGCGAAGCCTCGACGAAATCGTGTGAGAGAATGCGTCCCCCGAACGGTTCGCTGCCGGGAAGTTCGGGCAACGCACAATGATCGATGAACGGTTGCACGCGGATGATTGCGTTGTGCCCCCAGTAATTGCCATCCGGTCCCTGCCAGTAATTCAGCCCGGCCAGGAAGACGGGGCTGTAAAGGCGGTTCGCGAAGGACATGATGCGCGCGTAGAGGGTCTCGCCGTTCACAATGCGCGGCGCGGTCTGGATGATGCCGGTGCGCGGATTGCCTTCCATCATCCGCACCAGTTTCACGAGCGCCTCGCCGGACATCAGCGAGTCGGCGTCCAGCACCACCATGTAGCGATACTTCTTGCCCCAGCGACGAAGAAAATCCGCCACATTGCCGGCCTTCTTGTTGATCTGCTGGCGCCGTTTCCGATAAAAGATCCGGCCGAAGCCCCTGACCTGCTTGCAGAGCTCGACCCAAGCCACCTCCTCCTGAATCCACTGGTTCGGCTGATTCGAGTCGGAGAGGATGAAGAAGTCGAAATGCGCCACTTGGCCCGTTTCCTCCAGGGAACGATAGATTACCCGCAGACCTTCAAAGACGCGCGAAACATCCTCGTTGAAAACGGGCATGACAATCGCCGTCGTGGCCAGGTCGGCCTGCGCGTCATCCCAATCCACTGTGCGCGTGATCCTTCGCGTGTCGCCGCCCGCCCTGTGAAGCACGTAGTATCCCAACACCGCGGTCATGAATCCAATCGCCACCTGGGAGAACAAGATCAGGAAAAGAACCAGGATCGCCCATTCGATCCCGGCCAGGCCTCCATCCGTCCAGAGCAGGTCCGCCATGAACCATGTCGCCAGCGCAGTCAGCGCAAAGGCACCGGAAAAGAAGGTGGCCCGCCGGCGCGCAATGCGGCCGGGCTCGGGTGTTTCCGGGAAGAACAGTTTCATCGCGGGAGGAACGGGCAAACCGTTGCTGACGCTCAGCGTGTCATGTAGAAAATGCCCAGCAGCGTGGCGACGAACACCGTCCACAGCAGCAGGGTGCGCACGACCGGCCACCTCTCGATCCGCTCGAGGGTCTCGCCCGCCACTTCACTGATCGGTCCAAGATCAATCTCGCGCGGAACCATGCTCGAGACAGCCAGATCCGGCCCGGCCTGAATCGAACTTTCCCTCACCGTGCGGGAAAATTCACCCGGGATGTTCTTGGTGTCGAGAAAGGCATAGGGCCACTTTTCCGGCCCGTCGGCCAGCAACAACGCAACCCGCCCCGTCACCGCCATGCGATCATGGGGAAGGTCCTTCTCGCCCAGCAGCTCCGAAAACCACTCGTCCATCATCGCAGCGGCCTCCTCCGCCGCCAGGATGGTGGGCTCAAATGCCGGGGCCGCCTCATGGCGCCGGGCAGCCCGCTCAAGAATCGCCTGGATCAGGCGGCTCTGATGCAGCCGGTTGTGGATGCGATGCGCCCTCAGATAATCCTCCACCCGCACGTACGCGGCATTCCAGGCATCCATCGTGCCGGTGCGGGGGCGAAAGGATGCCAGCAAGGCCGCAGTCGCTGAATCCTGGTCGGGTTGCATCAAAGCGTGGGAGTTTCCGGGACTCAGTCAGCGAGATCCGCAGATTACGCCGATTGACGCAGATTCACGGAGCAGGAACAGGGAGACGAAGGCCTCATAAAATCGGCGCAATCGGCGGAGCAGGGTCAGGGTTGCC
>CAZOXB010000332.1:0-3069 GCA_964583635.1 uncultured Opitutaceae bacterium
TGGGGTGCAAGAGGTCGCGAGTTCGAATCTCGCCGGCCCGACCATTTGATCATGTCCAATCGATGAGCGACACGGCATCGGCTGCCTGATATCCTCAGATCCAAAAGCACGCAAATCGCACGGGAGGCGCAAACTATCGCGAGTTGTGCTATTTCACAGTGTCCATGATGACCGACGCGCGTCACGAGCAATTCATACGGCATTTTCTGAGCTGCCAGACGCGAATCTATGCGTTCATCAGATCGCTCGTTTTTGCGCGTGCCGATGCGGACGACATCTTCCAGGAGACGGCGCTCGTGCTCTGGGGGAAATTCGACCAGTTTGAGGAAGGGACGCACTTTGACCGCTGGGCCTATCGCATCGCCCATCTTCAGGTCATGTATTTCCGGCAGAAGAAGGCGCGCGACCGGTTGCAATTCGGTGATGACCTGATTGAGCAGCTAGCCATCGAAGGGGAGGTCGAGAGCGACCGCATGGAGTCAACCCGTGAAGCATTGTCCGCCTGCCTCGACGATCTCCCCTCGAGGGAGCGAGAATTGTTGCGACGACGCTACGGGCAGGGCTGCACCAATCGCGATCTGGCGCGTGTCACCGGGCGAAGCGAATCGGCGATCAGCCGTGCCCTCAGTCGGATCCATCTGACCCTGATGTTGTGCATCGAGGGAAAACTCGCGCAGGCGGACCCGCCGACACGATCATGAAAACGCCATCGCGTGAATTGGTTGAGCTCTGCATGGCGGTGAATGAAGGCCGGGCAACGCCGGAGCAGGTCTCCTGCTTGGAACGATTGCTGACCGACGACCCCGCCGCCCGGCGCTTCTATATCCGCTTTGCACAAGTGTCCGTGGCACTCGAGCGCTTTGAGCTGCCGGGCACCTTGGCTGCGGACACGGTGGCAATGGCAGGCGCCAAGCCACCGGACGCGCGTCGCCCACGCCGGTGGCTCCTCTTGTCGTCCTTGGCGCTGGCCGGCTGCCTGGCGGTTCTCATGGCAGTTTTCTGGAGGCTGCGTCTGGTGGTTCCGGCTGATAACGCCCTGTCACCGGGCTCGCTCGTTGCCGTGCTGCAGGATGCGCATAATGTGACCTTGTTTTCGGCCAGCGGCCAGCGTCGGCAATTGGCGGGTGGCCATCGTCTCATGACCGGCGATGTGATTGCCACAGGCCACAACGGAGCCGCCGTCCTGCGCATGCAGGATGAACGGACGCTTTTTTTCCTCGCTGCGGACACCCGCCTCTGGCTTGGGAATGATTCCACGGCCAAGATCGTTCATCTCGCCTACGGCAACCTCGCGTGTGATGTGGCAAAACAAACGGACGGCAGTTCCTGGCGAATCGTCACCACCGACGGCGAGGCCACGGTTCTGGGAACCCGACTCGCTGTGGCCGTCGGCGGCAAGGGATCCCGCGTCGCGGTAACCTCCGGCTTGGTGCGCGTCACGTCACGCGACACCCGGGAGAGTGTGGAGACGCCTGCAGGTTATGCCACGGAGTTCACGCCGACCACGGCGGTGCGCAGCCGGCTTCCCCTGACGGCGCCGACACGGGTCATCAGCTTCACCCTGGTTGACGCGGATTCCAACGCTCCGATTCCCGGTTACGAAGTGCTGCGTGACGGAGCTGTCTTGGATCTCGGCGCCCTTCCCACCCGTAACCTGAACATCCGCGCAAATTGCGAACCGATGCATGTCGGAGGTGTGGTGTTTCATTTTGAAGGCACGGATTCGACCGGCTCTGCAATCGACATCCGGCATCCCGGCGCAACCAACGGATTTCCGAACTCAATCGAGACCATGTATCCGCACATGCTGGCCGGCGACGCATCCTTCGCAGGCAAGCCTCTGCCATTGAATTCAAATGCATGGACGCCTCCGCCGGGCCGCTATTCCCTGGAAGCGACGCCCTATGCAGGCTTCAAATCCTCCGGGGCCCGCGGTGAGTCGCTCTCCATTCATTTCGAAGTGCTGGAGCGTGGATCGGGATCCGACGGGAAAAAATAGTTTCTTCGCCGCGCAAACTTTCCGCGGCGATGCTATATCACTCACGGCGCCGGGCCACTGGCTCGGTCGCGACCCCTGTACCCGGCAGGCGCCGTGCGTACCGGCCCGACAACAATTATTCCCAATGAACCCCAAACCTTCCGTCACATTCGGTGTAGTCGTCTTTTTCATCAGCTTCGGACTCCTGCCCGCGCAGAACGTGAGCACGTCGGCGCCGAACGAGGAGACGATCACGTTGAATCCGTTCATCGTGAGCACGGAGGATGAAGCCGGCTACCGGGCGACCAATACCCTGGATGGGAGCCGACTCAATACCGCCCTTCGGGACACGCCTGGGGCCATCAGCATTTTCACCCGCGATCTGCTCGACGACCTCGGAGCGACCGATGTGATGGAGATGCTGCGTTACGACGTCAATGCGGAGGAGGGTTTTGGAGACGATGAATTTGGCGGCCCGGGAAACGAAATTGGCAAGGCGGGGGATGTGGGACTCCCGGCGAACTGGCGCACACGCGGCCTCCAGGCTTCCGCCAGCACCGACGGTTTCATTACCGTGGGAAAGTCTGACATGTACAACGTGGAGAGTGTGGGATCGACCCGTGGTCCCAACGCCATCCTCTTTGGCAGCGGCGCCGCGGGCGGGGTGCTGAACCTTCGCACCAAGACGGCAAATCCGGTGCGGAATCTGAACGGCCTCGAGTTCAAGGCGGGCGAGTATGACACCTATCGGGCGTCGGCGGATTTCAATCGCGTGCTCATCAAGGACAGGCTCGCGATCCGGGTGATGGCGATGGCGGAGACGCGCGGCAGCCCGCGGCCGTACATGTATTCCGACAAGGAAAGCGTGACCTTTTCCGTGCAATACAAGTTTGCGAAAGAAACGAGCCTCACTGCATCCTTCGAAAACTCCCGCACCGAGGGCATCAGCGGCCGTCCCTGGGGGCCGCTCGACAGCGTTTCGCGTTTCACACAGGAGCTGAATGCGGGGCGCGTGGTCTGGGTACCGGCGCGTGAACGTTACGAGACCCTCAATGGCGCTGTTGTCGGCGCTTCGTCCGGAGCCGGCAATC
>CAZOXB010000333.1:0-2991 GCA_964583635.1 uncultured Opitutaceae bacterium
TTGTCATCCGACTTTTCGCCGGTCTGGATAAAAGGGTTCGATGTGCACCACCACGTCGTGCACCTGTGGCAGCGTCCGCTTGATCGCGTCCTGCACGGTGTGTGCGATGCGATGGCCGGCTTCAACCGTCGCCAGGGGTGCCACCTGGATGTGAATGTCGAGGTAGTACCCCAGCCCGCTCTTCTTCATCCGCAGCTTTTCCACACAGCAGACACCGGAGACGCCCGACGCCGCGTCCCGTACCGCAGCCGGCACCTCCGGCGGCGGGGCGCCATCCATGTTTTCGTGGAGCGCGTTGCGCAGGAGGCGGAATCCATTGAAACCGATGACGAGGCAACCCGCGAGTGCGGCGATGTCATCGGCGTTCTCATATCCGTCGCCTCCAATCAAAGCGACCGAGATCCCCAGAAACGCCGCCACCGAAGTGATCGCGTCGGAACGATGATGCCAGGCATCCACCGCAAGCGCCGCGCTGCTGGTTTCGCCGCTCTTGCGAAGCGCAAAGCGTGAGAGCATTTCCTTCGCCACAATCACCACCAGCAACACGGGCAGCGTGAACCATGCGGGGGATTCGTCACGTCCGATCAGATTCCGGGAGCTCTGGTACGCGATGACTGCACCGGCGGTCAGGAGGGAGAGTGCCGAGAACAAGGCTCCCAATTGCTCGGCTTTTCCATGACCGAAGGGATGATCCTCGTCCGGCGGCTTGCTCGAGAACTTCAGCGACATCCAGACGATCCCGGAAGCGAACACGTCATTGATCGATTCGATCCCATCCGCGATCAGCGCATAGGAATGCCCGACCAGCCCCGCGGCGATCTTGATCGCCGCCAGCAGGGTGTTCACCGCGGCGCCGACGAGTGTGGCGCGCATGGCCGTATCCGTTGCCTGGTTCATGATGCGTCCTCCAAGAAGCAAGCCCACCCTGCCGCAGACAAGCCCGCATCTCGCGATGGGAAAAATTCACTCGCCCCTGTCCCAGTCGTCGGGAAAAAAATTAGCCTCGCCTAAGCACCTTCATGATCACGAGGCGTGCGAAACGGGGCACATGCCCTCTGGCGCTCACGTTTCGTTCCAGATGTCGGGATAAAGCGGAAAATCCACGGCGGTCGACTTCAATCCCGGTGATCAGGTCTTGATGCCCACCGTGTCCGGCCGTTCACTCCTGATCCGCTCACTTCTCCTCGAATCCCTCCCCTGCACTCCCACGCTCATGGCTAAAACCTACAAGGATGTCTGGCAGGCACTCGCCGCCAGTCAGGAAGGCGCAGCAGCGTACGTCAGCGGATATGAGGACGAGGAAAAAATGTACGCCGCCGCCGACGACACGCTGCAGATTCTGCGTGAAACCGTGGGCGTGCGGGACAGTGACACCTTTCTCGAAATTGGGTGCGGCGTGGCGCGGGTGGGCCGCAGCCTCGCTCCGTTTGTCAAGGAGTGGATCGGCTGCGACGTCTCGCGGGAAATGCTCCGCATCGCCGCGCGCAAACTGACCGGGATAGACAACACCCGGCTGGTCGAGGTCTCCGGCTACGACCTCTCCCCAATTCCGAGCGCGTCCGTGGACGTCGTCTATTGTACCGTCGTCTTCATGCACCTCGACGAGTGGGACCGTTACAACTACTGCCTCGAGGCGATGCGCGTGCTCCGCCCCGGCGGTCGTTTCTACTGCGACAACGCCAACATCGCCTCCGAGGAAGGATGGGCGATGTTCGAGGATCTGCGGCACAAGTTCCCACCCCAGGCACGCCCGCCCCATTCATCGCGCTGCTCCAGTGTTCCGGAACTGGAGACTTTTCTGTCCCGCGCCGGCTACGAGGACTGGCAGGTGAAGACCCGCCCGATGTGGGTATACGGCTGGGGAAGGAAGAAGGGGTGAGGCGGAGGCACATTCGCCAGGAGTCTGAGGTCCGCGGTCAGAAATCGGAGGTCAGGATTCTTGATTCCACTCACTCCGTGCCTTCGGTGATTCTTCCTGTCGCTCCTTTCGCGTATCTCTCCGCGTCTCCGCGTCCTTGCGTTTGTTTGCCTCGGGGCTCAGTTCGGGATTTCCGGCTCGACCAGCCTTGCCAATTGCATGAGCGATTCCTGCCACGGCAGACAATGCCGAATGGAACATCGGAGGGCCACGGTCCCTCCATAATCGGCATTTCCTGACGCATCATCGGGTCGGCACACAGCCTCGTCAGCGTCAACTTCGCGCCTTGGCGCCTTCGCGTTTTACCATGGTCCGGCCCTTTCGCCAAAGATGCATGACGGCGTAGCTTCGCCATGGGCTCCAGGCCTGCGAAAGGAGCTCCGCCTGCCGCGCTGTCGCGCCCTCCAGATTGCGCAGCACGGCGACATCCCCTGGCGGAAAGGCATCCGGCCAGCGGAGTGCTCGCATCGCGATGTAGTGCGCCGTCCACGGACCAATCCCCGGCATTGCGACCAGTTGCGCAATCGTGCTTTCCGGATCGGCACCGGGCTCGAGGCGCAACGCCCCCGAATGAAACGCGCGCGCCGCCGACTGCACGGCCGCGGCGCGCGACGACACGATCCCCAGGCGGGCAATCTCCCTCAAATCCGCATCCGCCAAGACTGCGGCCGAGGGTGTGAGCCGCACCAGCCCACCATGAGGCGTCGCCAGAGTTTCCCCAAACGCCTGGGCAAGCCGACCCGCCAGCGTGGTTGCCGCCTTGACGGTGATCTGCTGTCCCAGGATGGCCCGCCAGGTCAGCTCGAAGCCGTCAAACGCTCCCGGAACCCGCAGCCCCGGGTTGAGCTCGACGCTGCTCTTGAGGCGTGGATCCTTGCGGAGCTGGCGGACGATCAGATCGGGACGCGCCGACAAGTCGAACAGCATGCGCACCCGCCCCAGCAAGGCCGGCAAGCAGGGCATGAGCGAATTGGAAAATTCCACTTTCAAGACCCGCTCACCTGCAGCCTGCGTAATCCGAATCCAACCCGTGTGCTGCCCCAGGCGCACCGTGCGAAGATAGGCATCGGGCG
>CAZOXB010000334.1:0-2934 GCA_964583635.1 uncultured Opitutaceae bacterium
TGAAGCCATGGTCGATCGCAAGGACGCAGAAGGCAGCCTCCATCGCGCCCGCGAGGGACAGGCCATGCCCGGTCAGGGCCTTCGTGCTGGAAACCGGGGGTGTTGCGCCTGCGCGGCTGAAGACAGACTGCAGGGCGAGCGCCTCCGACCGATCTCCGGCGGGTGTGGAGGTGGCGTGGGCGTTGATGTAATCGACCTCCCCCGGAGTTGCGCCCGCATCGGCCAGAGTGCGGCGCATGGCTTCGCGCAGGCCGGCACCTTCCGGATGCGACGCAGCCACGCTATGGCCGTCGCCGGCCTGTCCCCAGCCAATGAGCTCGGCCTGAATCCTGGCGTTGCGCGATTGCGCCAGTCCGGCCTCCTCCACCACCAACGCGACTGCGCCGCCTGTTCCCACAAATCCGTCCCGCCGCCGGTCGAAAGGCCTCGAAGCATTTTTCGGATCCGGATTTGTGGATAGCGCGCGCAGGCTGGCGAAAGAAAGGATACTCTCGTCGGTCATGTCCTCGGCGCCCACCACGAGCATGCGCTGCTGCCGGCCGAGCCGGATCTCGTCCATGGCGTAGCCGAGCGCGTGACTCGATGAGGCGCAGGCGGAGACGAATCCGCAGACTGCGCCGGAGATCTTGTAGAAGGCAGCGAGGTTGAAGTTCAGGGTGCCGGCGATCGAGGAAATGATTCCCATCGGATTGCCCCGCTGTCCCTGCGTCGCGTACATGTCCTGCACGAAATGGGCCAGCAGATAGGGCGAACCGGCCGAAGCGCAGAACAGCCCGGTGTCGCCGCCCGCGAGGTCGGCGGGCTGGAGCCCCGCATCGGCCAGCGCCTGCTGCACGGCGCAGATGGCATAAACGCCATGGGGGGCGAGCCCGCGTACCAATTCGCGGTCGACGCTGAAGTGTGCCGGCCAGCTCCAGTCACGCCAGCTCGGCGACGGGAATGAGAAACCCTTCACCGTTCCGGCCACCTTCACCGGCAGGTTGGGATTGTTCAGGAACGTGTAGCGTTCGAAGCCGTGGCGAAGCTGCCGCATGCTCTGCACGACATCATTGCGGCTGTGGCCGATGCTGGTGATGAAACCGAGGCCGGTGATGACGGGCAGACGCGTCATGCGGTGGTGTCCGGTCGAGCCAGCGTGGTGCGGCCCTCAGCCCGCCGCGGGAGGAGCCACCTTCTTGCGGACGAATCCGCGCAGGTCATCGAGGGTGCGCACCTGGAGGATTTCGTCGTTGGCGATGCTGATGTTCAGCAGTTCCTCGGTGAAGAAGACCACCTCCGTGATGGCGAGGGAATCAAAGCCCAAATCGTCAACCAGACGGGTCGAACCGGGCAGGTCGGAGAGGGGTGCTTCGCGCTTGATGGGAATGAAATCGTGGAGGATGGCGAAGATGACCGGGTCCAGCGCCGCGGGGTCGCGCGTTGCCTCGAACCGGTGGAACGATTCCTGCACATCCGGGGGAAAATGACGGATCTTGTCCCGGGGCGTGGCGGGCTTGGCGGCGGGCCGCGGTTCGTTTGGTGGCGAGGAAGGAGACTCCATTGTCTTGGCAGAATGAGGAAATGCGTCCGGGCGTGTCGGGTGAGGCTGCAGGATCTACCGCCATTAGGCGAGCGGAGGTTTTTTGGCCGAATATTCGCTGAACAGCCCCATCTGCGTGTCCCGGCGCACCTCGATCAGCCCGACGGACGACAGGGCCGCGAGAACCGTCTCGGGAGGCACGCAGGCGTCCATTGTTTCCCAGTAGTACTGCATCATGTCACGCGCGTCGGCACTGCGGGTAAACAACTGTGTGAAGTAAGGATAAATGCGCCCGAAATAGTTTCTGAAGAGAAACTCCGACATCCGGCCCCGGGGCTTGGTGACTTCGAGGATGAGGAGTCGGCCGCCTGGCTTCAGCACACGTTTGTATTCCCTGAATGTCACCTCCAGATCAGTGACATGCCGCAGCGCGTAGCCCATGGTCAGGAAGTCGAAGGTATTTTCGGGGAACGGAAGAGCCTCGGCGCGGCCGACCACGAAGGTGGCTTTCAGCTTGGTTCTGGCGACGTCCAGCATGCCCTCACTCGGATCGAGGCAGGTGATGTTCTCGGCCGTCCCCAGGATCTTCGCGGCCGCCAGTGCGACCAATCCGGTGCCGCAGGCGACATCGAGCACACGATCGCCCTTCTTGAGTCCGTGGCGTTGCTGCACCCATCGCCGGTAGGCGCCTCCGGTGCGGAAGAATCCCCAATCGACGACGCCGTCGTAATGACGCGCGCCCTTGTTGAAAAGCCGGTTGACGTAGTCAGGCTTATCCGCCGAAGAACCGTATCGATCTTTGAGGGGCGGATGCGGAAGCACCCCGGTTTGATGAACGAGGGGAGGGTGGGGGGCCAGCCGAAATCAGCCCGGCAGGGTACGTTGGCGGGCGCAGCCAGGGGCGGTGGGGGGCTTTGATCCGCGGCAAACGGCCGGGTGGGATGACGGGTGTGCCGAAGGGGCGGTCAGGGGTGGAATCGCGCCTCCTTGACGCCGCGGACCCTTGCGGGTTGGCTGGGGCGGATGAAATGGCAGGTCACCGTCATGGCGTTTGCACTAACGGCGCCGACGTTCGCCCGGGCGCAAGCGGCGGAGAAACGTTCGCCGTTTTTGCCTCCCGAGGCCGGTCCCAATGCCCCGGTTGCCGAGAACAAGGCGATCGAATTCAGGGGCCTCATCGTCATGGGAGGACAGCAGAAATTCAATTTCTTCGAACCTGGGAAACGAATCAGCACCTGGGTGGGAATGCATGAACGCGGCTCCTCCGTAACGGTGAAGAGTTTCGATGCCCGGGAGGACACCGTCGTCGTGGACTTTGGCGGGCAGGCGCTCACCCTCCCGCTGCAAAAGGCGAAGATTTCTGCGGCTCCGGCTACAACCCACCCGGCCGTGACCATTCCGGCGGCCGCCACCCC
>CAZOXB010000335.1:0-2817 GCA_964583635.1 uncultured Opitutaceae bacterium
TTCAACTCATCCCTCACCCCGCCCAGACGGCTGTTTCTTGAGAGAGGTTACATCCCCTCCGAAAGAAGCTCGGGAAGGCCGTTGCGCTTGACGATTTGATATCAATTGCGACGCAGGAAAACGTAGCGGTCGCGTCCGGTCAGGTCGGGCAGGGACTCGTATCCCTGGTAGCCATTTTCTTCGGCCAGCTTCTTCAGGCCGGCGTGCTGGGCGATCCCTGTTTCCAGAGCAAGGCTGCCACCGGGAGAGAGATGATCCGGAGCGGCCGCCACGATCTTCCGCAAATCGTCGAGACCATCAGCTCCAGCCACAAGCGCGGCGCGCGGTTCGAAGGCGTGAACCTCGGGCCGCGTGGCTGCCAGTTCCTGCTCCGAGAGGTAGGGCGGATTGGCGACGATCAGCGCGTAAATGCGGTCCCGGGGCACGTTGGCCAACCAGTCGGATTTCAGGAATTCCACCCGCCCAGCCAAGCCGCAGGCAGCGGCATTTTCACCCGCCAACGCGAGTGCATCCTCGCTCCGGTCAACGGCGGTGACGCGGGCATCGGGAAACGCCTTCGCCAGCGCCAGGGCCAACGCGCCGGTGCCCGTGCCCAAATCGAGAATGCTCGCCGGCGCCGAAGGGGCACGACGGACGATCAACTCGACAAGGTATTCCGTTTCGGGACGCGGTATCAACGCCCGGCGATCGCATTTCAAGGTGAGCCCGGCGAATGCGGTCTCGCCGAGAATATACTGGAGCGGCTCGTGCGCGGCGCGACGTCGCAGCAACGGGCGGATTCTTTCCAGTTCGGGCTCGAGCAGCAGTCGCTCGAACTGGAGATAGAGCGCCATGCGCTGCAGGCCCAGCGCATGGGCGATCAGCCATTCGGCGTTGAAGCGCGGGTTCTCCACGCCCTTGGCGGCAAGAAAATCCGTCGACTTCCTGATGATCTCGAGCAGAGGCGTCATGCTTTCGCTGGAATGGACCGGACGCCGCTCAGTCGTCGTCGCGATCCGCCGCGCGCTTGAGTGCGAACACCTGGCCGGTCAGCGCGGCGAACTTTTCCTCGAACTCCACCTTTTGCAGGGCGGCTATGATCTGTCCAATGTCGCCTTCCATGACCTGGGGCAGGTTGTACAGCGTGAGGCCGATGCGATGGTCGGTCAGCCGGTTCTGGGGGAAATTGTAGGTGCGGATCCGCTCGCTGCGGTCCCCGGTGCCGATCTGGCTCTTGCGCTGGGCCGCATACTTGGCCCGCTCCTCATCCTCCTTCATCTTGAGGAGGCGCGAACGCAGCACGGCCATCGCGCTCGCCTTGTTTTTCTGCTGCGACCGCCCGTCGGCACAGAACACGATCATGCCGGTCGGCTTGTGGATAATGCGCACCGCCGAGTCGGTCGTGTTGACCCCCTGTCCGCCCGGGCCGCTGGCGCGCTGGACGGTGATCTCAAGGTCCTGCGGATCGATCTGCAGATCGACTTCCTCGGCCTCCGGCAGGACGGCAACGGTCACGGTCGAGGTATGCACCCGGCCGTTTGCCTCCGTTGCCGGGATGCGCTGCACACGGTGCACACCGCTCTCGAACTTGAGCTGCTTGTAGACGTCGGTTCCGGTGATGAGGAAACTGACCTCCCTGAAGCCACCGCGTTCACTGACACTGCTGCCCATCGGCTCAATTTTCCAACCCGACTTGTCCGCAAACTTCTGATAAACCCGAAAGAGGTCGGCGGC
This sequence comes from uncultured Opitutaceae bacterium, assembly GCA_964583635.1. Classification (GTDB taxonomy): domain Bacteria; phylum Verrucomicrobiota; class Verrucomicrobiia; order Opitutales; family Opitutaceae; genus UBA6669. The sequence continues at coordinate 1,714 of CAZOXB010000335.1, forward strand.
GAACAAGGCCGCTTCCTCTCCCCCGGTTCCTGCGCGGATTTCCATGACCGTGTTGCGTGAATCGGTCGCTTCCGGAGGGATCATCGCCATCAGGATGCGCTGGTGCAGGTCGTTCCGGCGCGCCTGCAGCTCCGGCAATTCAGACCCGGCCAATTCCTTCAACTCCGCATCACCGGCGGGATCCCGGAGCAACGCTTCGGTTTCGGCGATCTCCTGTCCGGTCTTCTCGTAAATGCGGTGGTCCGCAATGAGCTGCCCCAGCTTCTGATGCTCCCGCGTGACCTCGGTGGCGCGCCGCGAATTCGCATAAAACGACGGTGCGGCCATCTGGGCGTCGAGTTCATCGAGACGGTGCTGGAATGGGATGATCGAAGGAAGGAGATCCATGCTCTTGAAAAGAAGTCCGCGTGGACACGGTGATTTGCGAATTGCGTGGAGCGCCGTCCGCAGATTTCTTCGCGGTTTGGCGCCGGAAGGCAACCGACCTGCCTAACGGTGTTGATTCACGATGGCCACGACGCTTTTCACTCAGAACACCATCGCCTGCATCTGGGATTTCGACAAGACGTTAATCCCCGAATACATGCAGTCGCCGCTTTTTCGACGCTTCGGCATCGACGAGGCGACCTTCTGGAACGAGGCGAACAGCATGGTCGACCAGTACCGTCGTCGCGGATATCAGATTTCGGGTGAGATCGCCTATCTGAATCATCTTCTTACCTATGCACTGGCCGGCAAGATGCCGAAACTCAGCAACAAGCTTCTGCGGGAGTGCGGTGCCGAGATCACCTTTTACCCCGGTCTCCCCCAGTTTTTTGAAAGATCGAAGGGCTTCGTGAACGAGCGTGAGGCGCACGCCAAGCATGAGATCCAGTTGGAACATTACGTGGTGAGTACGGGCCTGGCGGAGATGGTCCGGGGCAGCGCAATCGCCAAGTACGTGGATGGAATCTGGGGATGCGAATTCATTGAGAATCCGCTTCGACCGGGCTTTCTGAGGCAGAAGGAGCTGGCGATCGAGGCCGATGCGGTCATCGCCCAAATCGGCATGGTCATCGACAATACGACGAAGACCCGGGCGTTGTTTGAGATCAACAAGGGCAC
>CAZOXB010000336.1:0-2773 GCA_964583635.1 uncultured Opitutaceae bacterium
CCAATTTCGTCCCGGCATGTACGCGCTCGTGAAGATCGGAGTGGAAAAACATGAAAATGTCACCCTTGTCCCTGCCGCTTCCCTGGTGCGGGAGAAGACGGCCGGCTTCCTCTTTCTCCTCGACGAGGGAAAGGCGATGCGGGTGCCGGTCAAATTTGGATTCAATGACGGCGAGAACGTGGAGATTGTCGAAGGCCTGCCGGAAGGCGCCCGGGTGATCCTTCCGGGCAGCGCCGCTCTCGTCGCAGGGCAGTCGGTGAAGGCGGTGGAATCAAGATGAGCAGACGTGCGGCCACACCTGTGCGGCGGCGCCGGTGCATCTGCCTCGGCGCGGGGTTGTTCCTGGCGGGGGCCCTCTTCACGGGAGCGACGGAGCCCCAGTCGATTGACCTGCCGACCGCCCTGAAGCTGGTGGGAGCGGAGAACCTCGATGTGGAAATCGCCCGTGAGCACCTCAACGCGGCACGCGCGATGGGTGATGCGGCGCGGGCGCGATTTTTCCCATGGATCGCCCCGTCGATCGTCGTTCGCCGGCATGTGGAGAATGTGCAGGATGCGGGTGGGCGCATCCTCGATGCGGACAAACAATCGCTCTCGGCCGGAATTGCACTCAACGCCCAGATTGATCTGGGCGAGACCTATTATCAGAATCTCATTGCGAAACAGGGGGTGAGATCGAGTGAAGCCCTGCTCGCGGGGAGGCGACGGGAAGCGACCTTTCGGGCGGCGCAGGGATACTTCGACCTCGTTCGGGCGCGGGCAGGAGTGATTGCAACCGGGGAGGCTGCCCGGATCATTGGGCGCCACGCGGAGCAGATTGCGATCACCGCGGAGGCTGGAATCACCTTCAAGGGGGATGCGGCCCGGGTTCGGGCCGCGCGCGAGCGGGCGGAGCTTGAATTGTTGCGGGCCCGCACGGAACAGCGCCTTGCCGGAGTCCGCCTGGCGGAGATCCTGCGGCTCGATCCGTCGGTCGAATTGACGCCCGTGGATGCTGATCTCGTGCCGCTGGCCGATCTGGTGGCGACGGATGATCTGGGCGGTTTGATCTCCCATGCCCTGGCGAAACGCCCCGAAGTTGACGAGATGGCGGCCCGGCTTCAGGCGGCCCGGCTGGGACGGCGCGCCGCGATGCAAGGCCCGATGCTGCCGACGGTCGGGGCCCAGGCATGGATTGGCGGTCTCGGTGGCGGACCGTCGGGCTCCACCTTGACCCGCGATTTTGATATGAGCGGCGACCTGAGTTTTGGCGTGAGCTGGCGGGTTGGTCCGGGGGGCCTCCTCGATCGGAACCGTCAGAGGGAAATGAAGGCACGGGAGAGACAAACCGAGCTTGAGGGGGAGAAGATGCACGAGCTCATCCGCCGTCAGGTTGTCGAGCAGCATGCACGATTGCGCGCCTTGGGTGAACAGATGGAATTTGCGAAGAAGGCGCTGGAGGCCGCGGACCAAACGGCCCGCCTCTCCCGTGAGCGTCGTGAATTGGGAATCAGCGCGGCCCTGGAAGACCTGCAGGCGGAGGATGAGCTCACCCGCGCCCGGCGTGATTTCCTCGTGATGATCGCTGATTACAACCTTGCGCAGTATGCGCTCTGGTTCGTCGTCGGGGGATGACCGTGGCGGAGGAGACACGAATTTGAATCGAACTGAAGCAGCACGAATATACATTGATGCGCGCGCGGATCTTGGACGGAAGGCGCCGTAATCCAACTTGCTTCCCTTATTGAGTTTGCGGGCCACATACACGGCCATCAATGATCTCGGCCGCGTGACCCCGGCGACGCCATTCTCCCAAAGCAATCTTCGCGACAACCACCATCGTGGGTCGGTAGCCGACTTTTTGCGCGCGAATCTGCGTGCCGGAGCCGATTTGGACTTGGTCACGGCCTATTTTACCATTTTCGCCTACGACAAGCTCCGGGCCCATCTCGATGATTTAGGGCGGATTCGCCTCCTTTTCGGTGAGGCTGCCTTCATTCATAACCTCGACCCCGAGCATAAGGACGGCGCCGCCTACGTGCTGCGCGATGACGGCCTGGCTCTCGCCTCGGGGTTGAACCAGCGCCACGTGGCCCAGGCCTGTGCCGCCTGGATTCGCGACAAGGTCGAAGTGCGTTCCGTCACCCGCACGGGCTTCCTGCATGGAAAGATGTCGCACATCCGCCGCGGCGAAGTCTCGGCTGCAATCGTTGGCAGCTCCAATTTTACCACCCGCGGGCTTGGTCTCGCCGCGACCAACAACAACGTCGAACTCAGCCTGATCGTTGATGGAAATCGCGATCGGGCCGACCTCCAGGCATGGTTCGAGGAGCTTTGGAACGACACCTCCCGCGTCGAGGATGTGAAGCAAGCGGTGCTTGAATACCTCCTTCAAGTCTATCGCGATCAATCCCCCGAGTTCATCTATTTCAAGACCCTGTTCGAACTTTTCCGGAGGTTCATCGATGAGGGCCGGGACATTGACGATAACCTCAAGCGGATCAAGCTGACCGAAACCGGAATCTGGAAGGCTCTTTTCTCGTTTCAGAAGGACGGCGCAAAGTCCGCGATCAACAAGCTCAAGACCTACGGGGGCTGCATCCTTGCGGACAGTGTGGGACTCGGGAAAACCTACCAGGCCCTTGCCGTGATCAAATATTTCGAGCAGCGCAACGAGAAGGTCCTCGTGCTGTGCCCGAGCAAACTTCGCGGCAACTGGGACCTCTACCCGGCATATGCCGGACATAAGCAAAACCCATTCGCGATGGATCGTTTTGGCTACACGGTTCTCTGT
>CAZOXB010000337.1:0-2729 GCA_964583635.1 uncultured Opitutaceae bacterium
CCCCTCCTGTCACGAAGACATACTTCATCAAAAAGGGTTAACCGGCCGGATCTGGGCTGAGCAAGAAAAAGACCTGAAATCTCGCGGCGCCCACCGACCTTGGGGTAAGCCGCGAGACCGCGTCGTCCAAGGAGGGCTTGGCGCACTGAAAACCTGGGGAAACCCCACCTGCGCGTTGCCTCCTGCCATCGTGTCTAGGGCGGCTCGTCGCTCCGGCAGCCAGCCACATCAATCCGCAAACATCAGACAATAGGCCTTATCCCATCCACAATCCCACGGCCAGCACGGCCAGGCCGAGCACAGCGACGACCGCCAGCATGCAGAGGCTGAATTTCATCACCTTGAATGAAAACCAAAGGAGGCCGGAGCCGGCCAACACCACACAGGTGACCACAAACCAGCGCGGATATTCCGAGAGGGCATCCATCATCACCGCTAGCCAAGTCATCACTTTGGATAAAACGAGGGCCGATCCGTTTCGCCAGCCAAATGACGGGTTCCATTCGCCTCTTGCTCCCCGCGCCTCGAACCGGGCACGCTGCGGATCATGCAACCGCCAGGTCCCTTTCCTCCTCGTTTCGATCTCATTGGCGTGGGGTCTCCCATCATGGACCTGCTGGCGCCCATCCCGGAGGAATTCCTCGCGAAGGTTACCGGTGATAAGGGAGGCATGCTGCTCGTCAATGACGATGAGATGCAGGCCATCATCGGCATGCTGCCCTCCTCGCCCGCCCAGTCCACCGGCGGATCGGCCGCCAACGTGACGTTCAACGCAACACGGCTCGGGCTGCGCACCACGTTCCTCGGTAAGCTCGGCAACGATGAATTTGCCCGGCGCTACCGCTCGCAATTCGAGAACGCGGGCGTCGACGGCTCGCGCTTCAAGCACGGCGAACGCGCCAATGCCCGCTGTCTGGCCTTGGTAACCCCTGATGCCCAGCGCACCATGCGCACGGACCTGGGCGCGGCGATGACCCTGGCGCCGCAGGAGGTGCACAAGGCGGACTTCATCGGATGCCGTCACGCACACATCGAGGGATACCTCGCCTTCAATCGGGCCCTCGCCGACAGCGCATTGGCCGCAGCACGCGAAGCAGGCACCACAGTCAGCCTGGATCTTTCATCCTTTGAAGTGGTCGGCGCCTCCCGCGACTGGCTGTTTTCCCAGTTCAAGCGCGGAATCGACATCGTCTTCGCCAACGAAGACGAAATCCGTGCGCTCTTTCCATCACGCGCGACGGCATCCTACAACGACCTTGCCAAGGAACTGGGTTCGCTCGGCGTGCTGGCGGCGGTCAAGGTCGGCGCCGATGGCGCCTGGGTCGCCCACAATGGCTCGCTTGAGCAGATCGCGCCGGTGCAGATTTCAGACGTGCTCGATACCAATGGTGCCGGCGATGCCTGGGCGGCCGGCTTCCTCTACGGCTATCTGCGCGGGTGGCCCCTGCGCCGCTGCGGTGCACTCGCCTCGCACATGGGCGCGGAAACCGTCCGGCACATGGGCCCGATCATTCCGCCATCGCACTGGCCCGACGTGCATGCCCGCAGCCTGTCCCTCGCGCCCCAGACCAAGGCGGCCAAGCACTGAGCCCGACCGCGCAAGTTCGACTTCTCCCCATCATGCTCGTCGTCGATCGTGTCACCAAGCGTTACGGGGACATCACCGCCTTGCAGGGCGTATCGCTCGAGTTGAAGGCCGGCGAATTCTTCGGTCTGCTCGGTCCGAATGGCGCGGGCAAGAGTACGCTGATGGCACTGATCGCAGGATTGCGCCGTCCTGACACGGGTCGTATCATCCTGGGTGGAAAAGAATTGACCGATGGGAACCGCGGCCTGCGCAACCAAATGGGTTTCGTCCCGCAAACCATCGCCCTCTATGAGGATCTCACGGCTGAGGAGAACCTCCGGGTTTTTGGCCGGCTGTATGGCCTCGGCGGAGCGACTCTCCGCGGGCGGATCGATGAGGCACTGCTCGCCGCCCAACTGCAGGACCGTCGCAAGCATCGGGTGAAAACCTATTCCGGTGGCATGCAGCGTCGCCTCAACATCGTCGCGGCTCTTCTGCACCGTCCGCAACTGTTGTTATGCGACGAACCGACCGTCGGCGTCGACCCGCAGTCGCGCAACGCCATTTTCGACTTCCTCCAAAGTCTCAACCGCGACGGACTCACGGTCATCTATTCGACGCATTACATGGAAGAAGCCGCCCGCCTGTGTTCGCGCATCGCGATCGTCGACCACGGCAATGTGCTGGCCATGGGCACGCTGCCGCAGCTCTTGACGCACCTGCCGGCGATCGAATCGGTACGGATCGCGGGATCGCTTCTCACGCGCGAAACCCTGGCCCCGCTGCTGGCATTCGGCGAACTGGTCACCACCGCGGAGGCGCACATCCTCACTCTTCACGAGAACTCCCGCCTCTCCGACGTCTTCCGCGCCGCCGAAGTGGCGCGCCTTCCGATTTCCTCATTTCAGCTCTCCCGGCCGGATCTCGAAGATCTCTTCCTCCACCTGACTGGCAAGTCTCTGCGTGATCCCTGATCTTCGCCATGCATCCGATCCTGGCCCTCTTTCTCAAGGATGTCGTTCTCTTCTGCCGGGATCGCACGTCCTTGTCGCTCACCTTTCTGGTGCCCGGCGTTCTCATCTACATTTTCGGCAATGTTTTCGGAGTGAACCGAGAGTCATCGGGGCCGGTCGGCATTCCTCTGGCGATCGTAAACCAGGCT
>CAZOXB010000338.1:0-2655 GCA_964583635.1 uncultured Opitutaceae bacterium
CTCCGGGATGAGGTTGTTGATGGGGCAGCCCGATGCCATCCCACTGATGAGTTTGCCCGTATGGCAGAAGGGAATGCCGCAATCCATGCAGCGGGCACCCTGCTGGCGGAGTTTTTTCTCCTCCATGTGGTGATGAAACTCATTCCAGTCGCGCACGCGCTCGGACGGCGTGCGATCGACGGGCAATTCGCGCAGGTAGTCGATGAATCCGGTTGGCTTTCCCATGGAGATTTGAAATTTGAATTTTGAGAATTGAAATCCCGGGCGCGGTCCCGCGCCTAGTTGCCGCCCACGCGTGAGAGGTCGCGGGCGTTTTCCTCGAATGCGGCCATGATTGCCTCGTCCCCGCTGAGCCCCTGGGCCTGGGCACGATCGATGCAGGCGAGCATGCGTTTGTAATCCTTCGGCATGACCTTGACGAACTTGGGGAGATAGGAGTCCCAAGATTTGAGGATCGTCCCGGCACGCTGGCTCCGGGTGCAGGCCAGGTGCTTTTCGATGAGGCCCCGCAGCTCGGCAATTTCCCGGGGGGATTCGACTTTTTCGAGTCCCACCATCTGCAGGTTGGCGCGCTGGGCAAAATCACCGGTCTCGTCGAGGATGTAGGCGGTGCCTCCGGACATGCCGGCGGCGAAGTTGCGGCCGGCTCGGCCCAGAACGACGACACGACCGCCGGTCATGTACTCGCAGCCGTTGTCGCCGATGGCTTCGACGACTGCGGTGACGCCGGAGTTTCGCACGGCGAAACGTTCACCCGCCATGCCGCGGATGAAGATTTCCCCGGCGGTGGCGCCATAGAGGGCGACGTTGCCGACGATCATGTTGTCCTCCGCCGCGAAGGTGGCGGACGCGGGTGGATAAACGATGATCTTTCCACCGGACAGGCCCTTGCCGATGTAGTCATTGGCGTCCCCTTCCAGCGTGAAGGTCATGCCGCGCGTCATGAACGCGCCGAAGCTCTGTCCCGCAGAACCCTTGAAATGGATGCGGATCGTATCGTCCGGCAATCCCTTGGCTCCGTGTTTGCGGGTGATTTCGCTGCTGGTGATCGTGCCGACCACACGGTTGACGTTGCGGATCGGAAGTTCGGCGATGACCTTCTCACCGCGCTCGATCGCCGGTTCGCAGATCTTGATCAGGGTGGTGAGATCCATCGAACGTTCCAGCGCGTGGTCCTGCTTGATCTGGCAGAAGCGGCCCACGTCGGGCCCCACATCCGGCTGATAAAGGATGTTCGAGAAATCGAGTCCCTTGGCCTTCCAGTGGTTGACCGCCTTCGCCGACTCCAGGCGATCCGTGCGGCCGATCATTTCCTCGATCGTGCGGAATCCGAGCTCGGCCATGATTTCGCGCATGTCCTCGGCGATGAAGGTCATGAAGTTGACCACATGTTCGGGTTTGCCGGTATAGCGGGCGCGGAGCTGCGGGTCCTGGGTGGCGACGCCGGTGGGACAGGTGTTCAGATGGCAGACGCGCATCATGATGCAGCCGGTGGCGACGAGCGGAGCCGTAGCAAAACCGAATTCCTCGGCCCCTAGCAGCGCGGCGATGACGACATCCCGCCCGGTCTTGAGCTGGCCGTCGGTCTCGACGGCGATGCGCGAGCGCAGGTTGTTCAGAACCAGCGTCTGGTGGGTTTCGGCAAGGCCGAGCTCCCAAGGCAGGCCGGCGTGATGGAGCGAAGTCAGCGGGGACGCGCCCGTGCCGCCGTCATAACCCGAGACCAGCACGACATCCGCGTGGGCCTTGGCGACGCCCGCGGCGACCGTGCCCACGCCGACTTCGGCCACCAGCTTCACGCTGATGCGGGCGGCACGATTGGCGTTCTTGAGGTCGTGGATGAGCTCAGCGAGATCCTCGATCGAATAGATGTCGTGGTGCGGCGGCGGCGAGATGAGGCCGACGCCGGCAGTGGTGTGCCGGGTCTTGGCGACCCAGGGATAGACCTTGGTGCCGGGCAACTGACCGCCCTCGCCGGGCTTCGCTCCCTGCGCCATCTTGATCTGGATCTCACGTGCGCTCACCAGGTACTCGCTGGTGACGCCGAAGCGGCCGGAAGCGACCTGCTTGATGGCGGAATTGCGGGAGTCGCCATTGGGAAGCGGCTTGAAACGTTCGGGGTCCTCGCCGCCCTCGCCCGTGTTGGATTTGCCGCCGATGCGGTTCATGGCGATGGCCAGCGTTTCGTGCGCCTCCTGGGAAATGGAGCCGTACGACATGGCGCCGGTCTTGAAGCGCTTCATGATGGACTCGGCCGATTCCACCTCGGCGAGCGGCACGGGGGTGCCGCGCTTGAACTGGAGGAGGCTGCGGAGCGTGCAAAGGGCCGACGACTGGTCGTTGATCAGGCGCGCATATTCCTTGTATGCCGGCTTGCTGCCGGTGCGCACGGCCTTCTGGAGATTGTGCACGGATTCAGGCGTGAAGAGATGCGCCTCGCCGTTGGAGCGCCATTGATGGTGTCCGCCGCTCGGGAGGACGTGGTTGCTGGCCCGATCGGAGAACGCCGCGCGGTGCCGGATGAGGACCTCTTGGGCGATGATGTCGAGGCCGATGCCGCCCACGCGCGAGGGTGTCCACGTGAAGTACTGATCGACGACGTCCTGCTTGAGGCCGAGCGCTTCGAAGACCTGGGCGCCGCGATAGCTTTGGATC
>CAZOXB010000339.1:0-2650 GCA_964583635.1 uncultured Opitutaceae bacterium
CGCCGCTCGGTATCTGAGTGGCAACAACGTCCCGGGCAAGCGTGCGTTCCTTGGTCATGATGTAAAGTGGGTCGCGGGATGGTGTGAAGCGTCGAATGCTGACAAAAAAATGAAACGGTGCGAGTCTGATCCGACCGGGTGGACCCGGGGCGGATGGCCAGTCATACCGGAGAGGCTGCGGAGCCGTCCCGCCGCAAAATGCGGGGGGCTGACTCAGGTTCTTTTCGGGGAACCCGACATTCTTCGGAAATGGGTTTCGATCAGCCCGATCAGAACCGCATGGAGCGATTCGCTCTCGAGCCGATTGAGGACTTCCTCAAAGAAGCCGAAGACCAGAAGCTCTTTGGCCACGGCGGGCGGAATGCCGCGGGATTCGAGGTAGAAGAGCTGTTCGGGTTCGATCTGACTGCTGGTGGCGCCGTGAGTGCAGCGCACATCATTGGCTTGGATCTCGAGGCCCGGCAGGCTGTTGGCGTCCGCCTGGTCCGAGAGCATGAGATTGCGATTGCTCTGGTAGGCATCGGTCTTCTGCGCATCGGGATCCACGACAATGAGCCCGGAGAAGATCGTCCGGGACTTGTCGAGGAGCGCATTTTTGTACAGGAGGTCGCTCTTCGTATTGGGCGCCTGGTGGATCTGCAGCGTGCGCTGGTCAAACTCCTGTTCACCGGCGGCGATCGTGAGGGCGAGCATTTCGGAAAATGCACCGGGTGCCTGCAACTGGGAAAGCGATTCGTGCCGCGCCTGCTTTCCCCCGAGGTGAAGATTGACGGACTGGACGCGGGCGTCCCGACGAACAAGCGTCGAATTGAGCTGGAACGAAAGCGTCGTGCCGGACCACAGTTGAGCCGCGGCGTAGGTGACGGATGCGCCATGGGCGGCGTAGAGATCGTTGGCCCCGCAGGCGAAGGCATCGACCGCAGGAGCGGTGTCACCAGCCGGCTGGGAGGAGCCTCCCTCGTCGAGTGTGAGAAACACATCGATGACCGTGACCTTCGAGTTCTCCTCGGCCACCACGAGCGTGTGTGGGAAGACGGAGGTACCGGCACCATTGGACGCGTGGGTGACGACGATGGGCGATTTGACCTCCAGGTTCTTCGGCACGTAGATGAAGGCGCCGTCGGTGATGAAGGCGGTGTGCAGGGCCGCGAACTTCTCCGAACCGAGCTTTTGCGGCTGGGCCATGAAATGTTTGCGCAGCAACTCGGAATGGGTGGCGAGACCTTCGAGCAGGGTGCCGACCACGAGACCGGAACCGGCGAGACTGCCGTCGACCGGGGTGCGTCCGGCGAGCCTTCCCTCCACGAAGGTCAGGCGGGCGGACGCTTCGCCAATCTCGATGGGTGAAGAGGGAGCCGCGGGACCCGATCGCGTCCCGGAGGAAAATCCGGCCAGCGCCAGGGATTCCCGGCTGCTGAAACGCCAGGTTTCATCGGTGCGGGCGGGCATGGGCAGGGATGCGAACGTCGCGTACGCGCTGCGCTTGCGCTCGAACCACCATGCCGGGAGGGAGGCAGGAAGGCTTGCGAGATGGGCATTGAAGCGCCCGGCGGTGAAATCGCCGACGAGCGGCGGGGAAGCGAGGGTTGTGCTCATGGGTTGGTCCTGTGTGCCTCAGCCGACGGAGCCTTCCATTTCGAGGTCGATCAGCCGCTTGAGCTCGACGCTGTATTCCATGGGAAACTGGCGGACCAGGTCGTTGACGAATCCGTTCACGGCCAGGCTCATGGCCTGGCCTTCCGTCAGACCGCGCTGCTGCATGTAGAAGATCTGCTCCTCGTTGACCTTGGAGACGCTTGCCTCGTGCTGCACGGCGTGGGTGTTGCCCCGAACGGTGATCGCCGGATAGGTGTCCGTGCGGCTGTTGGTGTTGATCAGCAGCGCGTCGCACTCGGTGTTGTTCTTGCAGCCCTTGAGGTGTTTCGCGATGTGCACCTGGCCGCGGTAGGTGGAGCGACCCTGACCGACGGAGATGGACTTGGAGATGATCGTCGAGGTCGTCTCGTCGGCGGCATGGATCATCTTCGCGCCGGTGTCCTGATGCTGCCCGTCATTGGCCAGGGCGATGGAGATGACCTCGCCGCGTGCCTTGCGGCCCTTCAGCACCACGCCCGGATATTTCATGGTGAGGCGGCTGCCGATATTGCAGTCGATCCATTTGATCTCGGCGTTCTCATGGGCGACGCCGCGTTTGGTCACGAGATTGAACACGTTGGGCGCCCAGTTCTGGACGGTGATGTACTGAATCTTCGCCCCCTTCAGCGCCACCAGTTCCACGACGGCGCTGTGCAGCGTGGAGGTGGAGAACTTGGGTGCGGTGCAGCCTTCCATGTAGGTCACTTCGCTGCCTTCGTCGGCGATGATGAGGGTGCGCTCGAACTGGCCGAAATTCTCCGCGTTGATGCGGAAATAGGCCTGCAGCGGCTGGGCGACCTTGACGCCCTTCGGGACGTAGATGAAGGAGCCGCCGGAGAAGACCGCACTGTTCAGCGCGGAGAACTTGTTGTCTCCCGTCGGAATGACCTTTCCGAAGAATTTGCGGAAAAGTTCGGGGTGTTCGCGCAGCGCCGCCGTCGAGTTGAGGAAGATGACCCCTTGCTTGGCGACGATGTCCTTGATGTTGGAATAGGCCGCCTCGCTGTCGAACTGG
>CAZOXB010000340.1:0-2637 GCA_964583635.1 uncultured Opitutaceae bacterium
TCCGTCTCTCCTCCGTGCCGACCCAGTATGGCGAGAAGATCGTGCTGCGCATTCTCGCCATGAGCGGAAAGAAGACGATGCTCACGCTGGAGAAGATGATGATTTCGCAGACGATCCTGCGTCCTTTCAAGCGCCTCATTCAGAATCCCAACGGCATCATCTTTGTCACCGGTCCCACCGGTTCGGGCAAGACGACGACACTTTACGCGGCGCTTCACGAGATCAACAAACCGGACATCAACATCTCCACGATCGAGGATCCGGTGGAAATCCAGCTTGCCGGTGTCACCCAGTCCCAGGTCAACAATCACATCGACCTGAAGTTCTCGACCATCCTGCGTTCGCTCCTGCGGCAGGACCCGGATGTCATCCTGATCGGCGAAATCCGCGATCTGGAAACGGCCAAGATTGCGACGGAGGCCGCACTCACCGGCCATATCGTCTTCGCCACGCTGCACACCAACACGGCTGCCCAGGCGATCATCCGCCTGCTCGAAATCGGAGTCGAATCCTACATGGTGGCCCCCTCCGTCATCGGTGTGCTCGCGCAGCGCCTGGCAGCCCGCATCTGCGAAAACTGCAAGGAGCCCTATCAGCCGTCGCGTGACGTGCTGCGGAAATACTTCAAGGACGACGGCCTGGTCGATGTTCCCTTCTTCCGCGGCCGCGGTTGTTCCCACTGCCGGGGCACCGGCTACAAGGGCCGTATCGCCTTTCATGAAATGGTGCTGGTGACCGAGGAGATGCGCACACTCATCTCCGAGGGCCGCAGTGTTCAGGAAATACAAAAGGCCGCCGCCAAGGTTGGTTTCAAGCCGCTGCGCTACGACGGCCTCAAGAAGGTCCTCCTCGGGCTCACCACCATCGATGAGATCGAAGCCAACACCTCGTTCGAATGGGCGTCCTGACGATGCCACCCGCCCTCTGAAAAAATGTCCTCCGAACCCACCGACTCCCAATCTGACGAACCGATCATCGATGCCGAGGCCATTGAGAACCTGCGCGCCATCAATCCCGACGATGATTCCTTCCTCAAGGAGATCATCGGCATCTTCATTGAAGACACTCCCGCCCGGATCGCGGAGTTGCGACAGGCCCGCGCGGCAGGCGATGTGACCACCTTTTCGCGCGCCGCCCACAGTATCAAGGGCAGCTCAAGCAATCTCGGCGCCGCCCGCCTTCGCACGCTGGCCGCGCATCTCGAGCACGAGTCCAAAAGCCAGCCCCTGGCCGGCCTCGCGGAAGGCATCGCCGAACTCGAAGCCGCCTTCACGTCCGCCAAGGCCGCACTCGAACGCCTGTTGTAATTAATGGCATGATACAAACGATCAGGTCGCCGAGTCTGCTCACCCGATTGAGGGGGGCTGCCGGTCGGCCGCGGCGGAATGGCATACGCCGGCGGCGGGCTGGTTCAAATGCCTCCTCCGTGTAAAATGGTCCGACCCCGTCTTTCCGGGGAAAACGTGCTCTTGCCGACCATGAAATGGTTGGACGAGACTCGCTCGATCATGCCCCGTCTTCTTCCGGCCCTGCTCAGCCTTCTTTGTTTTCAAATGCCGTCCCTCATGGCTGCGTCGTTGGATTACCGTGGCGATACCGGTCCCGGTGCCGGCAAACACATCGTCTTCCTGGCGGGGGATCACGAATACCGCTCCGAGGAAACGCTGCCGGCGCTGGCCCGGATTCTGGCGAAGCGCCACGGGTTCACCTGCACGGTGCTTTTCACCGTCGATCGTGATTCGGGCGTCATCGTGCCCGGCAACTCGAACATGCCGGGGATGGAGGCCCTGGCGACGGCCGATCTCGCCGTGGTGTTTCTCCGTTTCCAGTCCTTTCCCCCGGAGCAAATGAAACATTTCGTCGCCTATCTGGAACGCGGCGGGCCGATCGTGGGCCTGCGCACCGCCACCCATGCCTTCAACGAAATCCCGGCGGACAGTCCCTACGCCAAATTCAACACACGCTACCAAGGGGACGACTATCCCTTCGGATTCGGACATCAGGTCCTCGGGCAGACCTGGGTCGGCCATTACGGCACGAATCACCAGCAGAGCACGCGCCTGACGACCCTGCCTGCCGGCGAGGCTCACCCGATTTTCCGAGGCGTACAGGATGCCTGGATACAGTGCGGCGCCTATGTGGGCAAACCGGTCGGCTCCCAAGTGCTCTCGCTGGCCCAGCCGCTCAACGGCATGACCCCCGACTCCCCCGCCGATCCGACCAAGCCGCCGATGCCGGCAGCATGGACACGGACCTACCGTTATTCTCCTGACCGGGCACCGGCACGCGTTTTCACCAGCCTCTACGGCGCCTCCGAGGATATTCTCAATGATGGGTATCGCCGCACCCTCATCAACGCCTGCTTCTGGGCGCTCGGCCTCGAACAAGCCATCACCCCGGACCTGGACATCCGCTTCGTCGGTCCGTATCACCCGAGCACGTTCCGATTCGGCGGCCACCGACAGGGAGTCCATCCCGATGAGCTCGCGGGCTGGACGTCTCCGATCATGCCAACCGACAAGCCCAGGTAGCACACGGGAGTCGGAGGGCCACGGTCCCTCGTGGCCTCTGTTCTGTCTAGGAATCTTTCAACGCACGCCGTCACGGGAGTCGGAGGGCCACGGTCCCTCGTGGCCG
>CAZOXB010000341.1:0-2629 GCA_964583635.1 uncultured Opitutaceae bacterium
GTGGATCGGCTGATCCTGACGATTGAGCCCCGGCTCTTCGGGCAGGGGGTTCCCTTGCTGCGTCACCGCACGGACCTGTCGTTGACGCTCCAGTCCGCCGAGCGTCTTGCCGACAGCGATTCCCTTCTCCTGACGTACGAGGTGAAGAAATAGTCCCGCCCTCGGCGGCGGGAGATTACCCGGACTTCAATCCGCCGCCGCAGTCATCTCATCCGTGGCCAGGGCGGGTGCCAGCGATTGCCCCTTGATCCGTATGCCCTTCATCTTGTCGAGGATCATCGGGGTGTGTTCATCCGCGACATCAACCAAGGTGTGACGCTGGCGAATGTCGATGGCACCCACCACCTTGGCGGGAAGACGGGTGACCCCCGCGATCTTGCCCACCACGTCGGCTGGTGTGATCAGATTCTTCCGGCCCACATTCAGGAAGATTGTCGTGAATCCCGGTTCACGTCCGGTCCGCGCAGGCGGGGCCCACTCCGCCCTGGCTTTGTCCGCCTTTGCCGGCCTGCCAGACTCTCTCCTTGGACCGGCGGGGTCCAACGCCTTCCCCGCCGCCGCGGAACCGCCGCCTTCTCCCGCCGGCGTCCGGAACCCATCCGACAAACCTTCCCCAGAAGGCTGATCCGCCCCCTGCAGGAGATGGATGAGCGCGGAGCAGATGTCCGTGCTGGGATATCCCTGTTCGAGCAATCGATCGATGAGCCGATCCTGCTTCGGGTAGGAATCCTGATCCAGGGTGGTCCTCAATTTTTCAAAGAACAGATTCGCACGCGCTTCCTCGACCTGATCGAGGGAAGGCACCGGCTCACGGCGGATCTTCAATTTTCCAAAACGCACCATGCTCTGCAATTTCCAGAGCTCACGACCAGAAACGAACGTGAAGGCCTTCCCTTCCTTCCCGGCCCGACCCGTCCGGCCGATGCGATGCGTATAGTCCTCCGCGTCGTTCGGGAGATCAAAATTGAAGACAACCTCCAGATCGTCGAGGTCAAGCCCGCGAGCCGCGACGTCCGTCGCCACGAGAAACTCGAAGGCGCGTCGTCTGAATTTCTCCATCACCCGATCCCGCTGCGTCTGGCTCATGTCTCCATGCAGCCGGTCCGTCGAATAGCCGCGCGAATGGAGGTGGTCATCCAATTCATCGACCATGATTTTTGTGCTGCAGAAGATGATTCCGTAGCTGAAGTCATGGAGGTCGATCACCCGCGTGAGGATCTCAATCTTCGACCGCCGCTCGACCTCGAAATAAACCTGCTCCACCTTCGGCGCGTTCTGCGTCACCGCCTCGATCTTCACCCAGGCAGGATCCTTCGAATAGCGCCTGATCATATCCTGGATGCCGCGCGGCATCGTCGCGGAGAAGAAGAGCAGTTGGCGCCTTTCCGGCACTGCTGAAAGAATCCGCTCGATGTCGTCGCGGAAGCCCATGTCGAGCATCCGGTCCGCCTCGTCCAGAATCACCATGTTGAGGTGGTCCAGCTTCAGGGTGCCGCGCTCCAGGTGATCCAACAGCCGCCCGGGTGTGCCGATCACGACCTGCACGCCTGCCGCGAGCGCGCGGAACTGGCGCTCGTAGGACTGACCGCCATAGATCGGCACCGAGTGCAGGCCCCGTTTGAAATAGGCAAGCTTGCCCACCTCCTCGGAAACCTGGACGGCGAGTTCGCGGGTCGGACAAAGGATGAGGACCTGAACCGCGCGACGCGCGGAGTCCACCTTGGCAATTGCCGGCAGGGCAAACGCCGCCGTCTTGCCTGATCCAGTAGACGACTGCCCGACCAGATCCCGTCCGGTCAGAGCGATCGGAATGACCGCCGTTTGAATCGGCGAAGCCTCCTCGAATCCCATCTTGTCGACAGCCTTGAGCAGTTCCGCCGGCAGACCGAGTTCGCTGAAGGGACGTTTTTCCATGGTCCGAGCATGCCGGAACTCCCGCCAAACGAGAGGATATTCTTTGCCGGACCGCCCGTTTCAAACCCGGTGGACGCAACCGCCGAGCGGATTCGCTCGCTTTTATCGCGGGTGACGCCGTAGCTCTCCCCATGCCGTTCACCAAACTCGGTTTACACAGCAGCCTCGTGCGGGGCGTCCAGGCCATGGGGTATGTGGATCCCACGCCCGTCCAGCTGCGCGCGATTCCCGTCGTGCTGTCGGGCGGCGACCTGATTGCGTCCGCGCAAACGGGGACAGGCAAGACGGCGGCCTTTGCGCTCCCTGTTTTGAACCGGCTCGGTCCCCATCGGCCGGGGCAACCCCGGGTCCTGGTCCTCGAACCCACGCGCGAACTCGCCGCCCAAGTGGAAACCGCGTTTCGCGACTTCGGTCGTTTCACGGATGTGCGCGCGACCGTTCTGCATGGCGGAGTCGGCTATGGCCGCCAGCGCAGCGAGCTCCGGCAGGGTGCGGATATCGTCATTGCCACCGTCGGACGCCTCCTGGATTTCCTGCAGGAGAAGACGCTGCGCCTCGACGGGATTGAGGTCCTGATTCTCGACGAGGTCGACCGGATGCTCGACATGGGTTTCATCCACGATGTCAAACGCATCGTCGAAATGTGCCCCAAACAGAGGCAAACGCTCTTTTTCTCCGCAACGGTCCCGCCGGAGATCGAGGCCGTCGCCCGTTT
>CAZOXB010000342.1:0-2526 GCA_964583635.1 uncultured Opitutaceae bacterium
AGATCTGGCCGGAAAGCTGACCGAGGCCGACCTGGTGATCACCGGGGAGGGGCGATTTGATGAAAGCTCGCTTGAAGGCAAGGGACCCGGGGCGGTGGCGGCGCGCGCGTTGCAACTGGGCAAGCCGGTGCATGTTTTCGCGGGACAAGTCGCGGCCGCGAACCGGCCTCGACTGGAACTCCATGCCATCACTCCAGCGCACACGCCGCTGGCACAGGCCTTGCGCGAGGCACCAGTGAATCTGGGCGTCGCCGTTGCCCGTGCGTTCGCGGGCAGGATATTTCCAGCGCACAGGTGAATTCCGATGTTGGTGCCCGGAGAGGGGGTCGAACCCACATGCCTTTAGAGGGCGACGGATTTTGAGTCCGTTGCGTCTGCCAATTCCGCCATCCGGGCGCTGCGCGATGGGAGGGCAAAGCTAGGTGGGGTTCGGGTCGTGTAAATCTTTTTTTCGGGCCTACGGATCCTTGGGAATTGCCGCCGTCAGGATTTCGGGCGCTCCGTCCGTGATCAGGATGTTGTCCTCGATGCGTACGCCTCCGATACCCATCAGCGGTTCGAGGCGATCCCAGTCGACACAATCGTGAAACCGCTGGCGGCGGGCGGGGTCATTGAGGAGCGTGGGTATGAAATAGAGCCCGGGTTCCACGGTGATCACGTAACCCGGACGCAGGGGCAGGTCCGTGCGCAGCGTGCGCACGGCAGGCCGCGTATCCTTGGGCTGACCCGGCAGCGTGCCGCTGGCGTCGCGGACACCCAAACCAACGAGGTGGCCGAGTCCGTGCGGAAAAAAGAGGGCGTGAGCCTCCCGCTCGACGAGCGATTCAGGCCGCCCCTTGCAGATGCCCAGATCGACCAGCCCGGCGGTGAGTTCAAGCGCCGCCTTGAAATGGATTTCCTTCCATTGCGCGTCGGGTCGACAAGCGCCGATCGCCGCCTCTTCCACCGCCCGGACGAGAGTGTGGAGGTCCCGCTGGAAGGGCGTGGGAGCACCCCCGGCGACGTAGGTCCGGGTGACGTCGCAGACGTAGCGGTCGATCTCCGCTCCGGCATCGATGAGGACAAATTCACCGGCCGCCACCTGGCGATCGCTGGGATCGAAATGCAGGATGGCCGCATTGGAGCCGCTGCCGACGATCGTGCCATAACCCGTCTGTCGGGCGCCTGCTGTGAAGAAAGCCGACTCGAGCGTCACTTGCAGGCTGCGCTCGGTGGTCGGGCGGAAGTCCTTGCCCAATTGTGCCCGGATGGCCCCGAATCCGGCGGCGGTGCAGGCGGCGGCCTGCCGCAAGCGGGCGAGTTCGAACGCGTCCTTGGGGCGTCGTGCGTGTTTGAAATGTTCACGCACCCGGATCGTCTGGGCATCGCGATGTGTGAGGTCCACCATGGCGGGTGGAGCGCCGAGGCGAATCACGGGACGTGGGTATCGTTCCTGCAGCCAGACGTTCAGGCCGTCGATGGATTCACCCGGGGCCTGGCTGCGGCCTTCCCAGATGCGCTCGCTTTCCGAAATCCTGGGCACATAGGAGCGCCACCGGGTGCCGGACGCCGCGATGGGATCGAAGGCGACTACGCCGCCGGGGCATTCGAGCGTGGTGAGAAAGAAATACTCGCTGTGGGAGCGGAACGGATAGGTCTGGTCGCTGCTTTCCGGGAGGGGGATCGGTTCCCCGGCGTAAACCAGCAGCACGGCGTCCCCGAGTGCCGGGACGATCTCCCGTTCGATGCGCTCCCGACGTTCCCGCAGGATGGCGTGATCAAAGGAAAGCATGCGCGGCGCGGCGTTGGCAGGCCTGGTCGTGGCACGCGTGTCCCGCAGCGGCGATTCTTGTCACTTTTTCTTCCGCTTTGTCTTGGGCAGGACGTGACGCGGCAGGACCACGACCGGGCATCTGGCACCTTTCAAGACTCCCTGGGTGGTGCTGCCGACCAGAAGATCGTAGAGAGCCGTGTGGCCGTGGGAGCCCATGACGATGTAACTCACTTTCGATCGCCCGGCCTCCTCAAGGATGAGCCTGACCGGGGCGCCCGTTGCGACGACGCCTTCAACCTCGAGTCCCTTCTTCACGAGCTTGGCCTTCTGCCGGTCCATGTTCTTGTAGGCGGCCTTTTCGCTCAGGACCATCAGTTCCTGGATGTTGTCCAAGCCGACGCCGAAGTCCGCGGTCAGGACGGGAGGCTGCACCACGTTCATCAGGATGATGCGTGCGTTCAAGATGCCAGCCAAGTCGGCCGTTGCCTTCACGACATCGTCGCTAACGCCGGAAAAGTCGATGGGGGCCAGGATCGTCTTCATGTTCTGTTCGACTCCAATAAACTTCGTTTGTTCAATAATGGAAGGAACTTCCGCATCTTTCAAATCTCTCGCGTGATTGTTGGGCCTGTGCCTGTATGGCGCGTCAGCGAAGGCGATCAACGCCCGAAAAACGCGCTTGCATCCATGCAGCGCATCAGGCTCTCTGACCGTTCATTTGTTCGGGCCGTAGCGTAGCCTGGTAGCGCGCTTGCATGGGGTGCAAGAGGTCG
>CAZOXB010000343.1:0-2487 GCA_964583635.1 uncultured Opitutaceae bacterium
CGACTTGTGCGTGAACTGCACCACCAGTTGCCGTCCGTGTTTTCGGGCGAGCGCGAGGTCGGTACGGAGCTGGGAGAAGTCGTAGCGGCCCTTCTCGGGCTCGAACTGCCGCCAACTGTAGATCTTCTGCACGCCGCGGAAGTGGGGCAACGACAACACCTCCGAAGTCAGTTTGTCGCTCCCGATGTACACATAGTGACCGGGATGCCACTTGATCGGAGCGGCAGCGGATAGGGAAGATGCAACAACGGCAGACAGCAGGCAAACGGGGAGACGGAATTTCATGGTCGTGGAAAGGGAGCAGACCGGATGGTTCCGATCTGCGGAAAGTCAGGGAGGCAGGGTGTCGTGCCGGCCATCCTACGTGCTTTGTCCGGTCGTTTCAACCCACGGGAATACGTGATGGGAGGTCGACGCCACCCGTGTTTCCGTGGGTTGCCGCCACGCGGCGGACATGCGATTCTGGGGACGATGGTGATCATCCCATTCACCTTGCCCCACGAACCCAACGGTGTCCCGGCGGCCGTGTGCTCCGCACGACCCGTCTCCGCCCATTCCAAACCACCAAGCCACCCATGAACCCACACTTCCGATCCCGCACATTGGCACATCTGCTCGGTCTTCTGTCCGTGCCCGCCGCTGCTCTCGCACAAGCTGCTCCACCCGCCTCCTCGGCCGCACCCGATGCGAATTCCGACGACATCGTGGAGCTTTCCCCGTTTGTCGTCAGCACCACCCAGGATACCGGCTACCAGGCGACCTCCACCCTCGCGGGTACCCGCCTGAACACGCCGGTGAAGGATCTCGGCGCATCGATCTCGATTTATACGCGCGATTTTCTCGACGACATCGGAGCCACGAACTCGAGCGACCTGCTGATCTACGCCACCAACATGGAAGCGGCGGGGGCGGGAGGAAATTTCTCGGGAGCCGCCGGCGACATCAATGACGTGCAGGTCAACGGCAACGGACCCCGCGTGAATCCGCAGGCGAGCAGCCGCACGCGGGGCTTGGGTGCGCCGAACTTCACCCGCGGCTTCTTTAACACCAACATCGCCACGGATGGCTACAACGTCGAGAGCGTGACGGTGAACCGCGGCCCGAACGCAATCCTCTTCGGCGTGGGCAGCCCGGCGGGCGTCGTCGAGAGTTCGCTGCTGCGGCCGAAACTCACGCAGAACCGGAACAAGGTCGAGGTGCGGGTCGGCGACAACAGCACCCTGCGCAGCACGGTGGATTTCAACCGCGTGCTGATCCGGAAAAAGCTGGCCGTGCGGTTTGCCGCCCTCAGTGACGAGGAGCGGTACAACCAGCGGCCTGCTTTTGAAAAGAAGGAACGCGTCTACGGCGCGCTGGCCTACGAGCCCTTCCAGTCCACCGCCATCCGGATGAATTTCGAGTCGGGGCGCACGCGCGCCAACCGGCCGATCACGGTGCTGCCCTTCAACAGCATTTCCAGCTACTGGTACGACGCCGGGCGCCCCGGTTTCGACTGGACCTTCTACGACGATCCGGCCCGCAACCCCACTGCCGCCACCCAGCAAGCCGGGCCGACCTTCGAGGGGCCCTTTCTCGGCCAGAACCAGCTTTTCAATCAGGTGCTGCAGGTTTACTCCAATCCGTCGGCGACCTCACCGGATCTGGTGTTCCGCACCGAGACCCTGTCGACGGCGGCGAACGCAGCCAATGCCGTCAAGAACCAGCTCCTCAATCCGGTGGTCAACCTCGATCGCGCCGCCGACGCGATCCGCTTTCTTCTCACGCGCAATGTCGGCGAGTTGTTGGGAACCTTCTGGGTCGGTGACAAGGTGCTTCCCGGCCAGCAGCCCAATGTTGCGCCCGCGGGCATCAAGATGCAGGGCTTCACCGACTACAGCGTGTTCGATTTCCAGAACCGGATGATCGACGAGACATCCCGGCAGGGAGACAGCTTCCACGCCTTCAACGTCGCCTTCGAGCAGCGCGCCTGGGAGGATCGGGTCGGCATCGAGATCGCCTACGATACCCAGCGGGTCGACCGGCGCTCCAAGAACGCGGCTTTCTCCTCCAACAACGGCAATCACATCCGCATCGATGCCAACCGGGTGCTGCCGACCGGGCAGCTCAATCCGAATTACGGCCGTCCCTTCACCTACGCTTACGGCCAGTCGAATTGGACCAACAACCTCACCGAGCGCGATACGGTGCGGGCGACCGCATTCCTGAAATATGACTTCAGCGAACACCAGTCTTCGTGGGCAAAATGGCTGGGCCGTCACACGCTGACCGGCCTCTATGAGCAAAACGCCCTCGACGAGGTCAATTACCGTCACCGCCTTGCGGTCGACGGCGATGCCGCCCGTTCCATCAGCCCGAGTGTCAATGCCTTTGCCCGTCGTGCGGGCACGCTGATCTACCTCGGCCCGTCGATCATTGGAAACACGAATGGCCTCCAGCTAGAGCCGATCCAGGTGCCTGTCCTGCAGGCCGGTCCGATCGCCACGCCCG
>CAZOXB010000344.1:0-2417 GCA_964583635.1 uncultured Opitutaceae bacterium
AGTGGCAGCAGCCCGAGGTAGAGTCGTGTCCGAAGCATGACGGCGGGAGATGCGTGCTTTGCTCCCCGACGCTAGACGAGTCCCAGTTTCTGGCGCTTGCGGTAGAGTGTGGCCGGGTCGATGCCGAGGATGCGGGCGGCATCGTCGAGATTCCGGGACAGCACGAGCACCCGCCTGATATGCTCCGCCTCCAGGTGCTCCAGCGTGACACGCGAACCCACTTCGATTGACGCATCGAACGGCACGCGGAATTCGTCGGGCAAGTCGTCGCGCTGGATCACGTTCGACCTGGCAAGGATCACCGCGCGCTCCACCACGTTGCGCAATTCACGCAGGTTTCCCGGCCAGGCGTACTCGCCGAACGCCGTCACGACATCCGTCGAAAAGGCCATCGCGCCCCGTCCCAGGCGTTGGGCGAAGAACTCCAGGTATCCCGTGGCCATGGGCAGAAGATCGGCACGGCGGTCCTTGAGTCCCGGCAGGGCCAGCGTGATCACGTTCAGGCGATAGTAGAGATCCTCGCGAAACCGCTCCGCCTTCACCTCCTCCATGAGATTCCGGTTGGTGGCGGCCATGACGCGCACGTTGGACCGGCGTGACCTGGGCTCCCCCACGCGCTCATATTCCCGCTCCTGCAGCAGACGGAGCAGTTTCGGCTGGATCTCCAACGGCATCTCGCCGATCTCGTCCAGGAAGAGGGTGCCCCCCTCCGCCATGGCCACCTTGCCAAAGGTCTCATTGACGGCACCGGTGAACGCACCTTTGACATGACCGAAGAGTTCGCTCTCGAACAATTCCCGCGAGAGGCTCGGGCAGTTCACCGTGACGAACGGCATGTCCTTCTGCGCACTTCGCTGATGGAGTTCGCGGGCCAGCACACTTTTCCCCGTGCCGCTGGGACCGAGGATGAGGAGGGTCGCCGGCGTTTCCGCCGCCTTGAAGGCAATCGTCAGCATCTTCCCGACCGAGGCCTCCTGCGACGTGAACTCGCTGGTGGGAGACTCCGCGGCGAGTTGCGATTCAAGTTGCTGGACGCGTTTCTCGAGACGGCGGGTCTTGCCGATCTTGTCGAGCACCTGCCGGATCTGATCCGGCGTGAACGGCTTGGGAATGAAATCGAAGGCCCCGCGCCGCATCGCCTCAACCGCAGTCGCAATCGTCGCATAGGCCGTGAACATCACCACGGCGACCTCCGGAAACGATTTCTGGAGGCGGGCGAGCAGGCCGAGGCCGTCTTCGGTTCCCAATTTCAGGTCCAGGAAACAGACGTCGCAGGTCTCCTCCTCCAGGATCTTCAGCCCCTTTGTTCCGTTCGGTGCCTCCAAAGGCTCATGCCCCATGCTCTTCACGGCGAGAGCGGTGGTGCGCCGAATGGCGGCTTCGTCGTCAATGATCAGAACGCGCATGGGCAGGTGCAAAAAGCGATGGATGGAAAACCCGGGCGAAGGAGCCGGGCCATGAGGAAGCAATGCAGTCCCCGCAGGAAAAGCCAAGGCGGGGCCGCCATAAGCAGCCCCGCCAGGTCCAGCTTCAACTAACAATCCTGAGAGCTATGCTTTCAGGAATCTTGGGAAAGGGTTCGCCCGTGCACGGAGCCATAGACTCAGACTTTGATCGACTGTTCCACGAACTGCCGATTCTCCCGCAGCCATGGTCCGCCGGACGGCAGTGATGGTCCAATAAGCCGTTGCCGGGCCCACCCCGGGCCTGTCCATGAAGACGTCTTATTGCCCACACCACGCCACCTACGATTGCCATTTTGCTAACTGGTTTACTTGACGGCGCTTTTCCGATATTTTCATCTTAACTGCGGAAGCCGTGTTTTTCACCGTCACGCCAACTTCCGAACGGCCGGCAGCCGGTGACACCTGCGACCCGACCGGCATGAAAAAATTAATTTCAACGATTGTCCGCCGAGTTCGTCTTTACCCCCAAAATTCCACCACGCCCATTTCCTTTCGCCCGCTCATGCACTCCACCCCGGTCTCGCCTTCCCCCTCTTCCACCCCGACCGCCGCGCCCACGCCGCCCGCCGGCAAGGCCCCCCCCCCCAAGCTCCCTGATCTCGAAATCAAGGACGCCCAGTTGATCTTTGACACGGCGTGGGCTGAACTCGAAGAGGAAGTCGGACGGGAGAATCTGCGCTTTCCCAAGGAATTCATCCTGCTCGGGGGTGCGCCCGGTTCCGGCAAGGGGACCCACACCCGCTTCATACTCAACGCCCGGGGGCTGACCTGCGAACCGATCATCATCAGCGCGCTGCTCGATTCTCCCGAGGCCCGTCGCATCAAGAACGCCGGCGGGATGGTGGGGGACCGCGAGGTCGTGAGCCTGCTTCTGCGTCACCTGCTCCTGCCGGACTATCGCGACGGCGTCATTCTCGACGGTTTTCCGCGCACGACGGTCCAGGTCGAATG
>CAZOXB010000345.1:0-2357 GCA_964583635.1 uncultured Opitutaceae bacterium
GGCTGGCAACGGTCCCCTCAAGGTCACCGGCCATCTTGAGGGCATAGGCCGACTTGAAATGCGCCCGCGCCTGGTCCGCCGGAGTCAGGTCGAGTCGTTTGAGGCGTGAAAAAAAGCGTGCACTCTCCTCGTACTGGCCGTCCAGAAAATAGGTTTCGGCGACCTCGAACTGGGCGGTGCGTGCCAATTGCCGGTAAAGATCCTGCCCTTCTTCCGGAAGCTTCATGGTCGAATTGATCACGCTGTAGAATCGGCTGATCGCCAGCTTGTACGCCCCAAGCGCACGATGCACCCGGCCCAGTTCCAGATAGACGATCGGGAGCGACGTGTCTGCAGGCCACTCCTTCAACAGCTTTTCATAGACTGCCGCGGCGCGCGTGAGTTGATTCTTGCGGCGATACAGGCGGGCAAGCCCGAGCAGCGCATCACGATCCTGCGTCGGAGTGGCGCGGGCGGCCAGAACCTGCCGATAGGCGATCTCTGCGGAATCATAGTCGCCCGAGGCGGTCTTTGCGTTGCCAATTCGCAGGAAACTGTTGATCTCATTCGCGGTGATTTCCTTGGCGTGGGCGGCGGCAGCTTCGGTGTCCCGGTACGGGGCAGCAGCCGATTCCGGGATGGTGTCATCGCCGGAGACTGCGTTCGCCGTGGGCCTGTCGCCTCCCTGCTTGGAATGATCAGCCGATGTCTCCGCCGTCGCCGGCGAGCAAACGAGGATCAGGGCGAGGATGGAGGCGGGCAGGAGCGGGCGCAGAGGTGTCATCGTTGACGGTAGGTGGCGGAACTGGGTGGAACGGCGGCAGGCAGGGGAGCGGACGGCACCGAACCGGGATATTGGAAGTAGGGCAGGACATCCTCGGGACGTACTGTCGGCAGCGTGTCATCGCGGAGGATGGCCACCGGCGGAAGGAGAGCGGGGGGCTTCGATTTTGCGATGGTTGCGGGCGATTCAGTGGGGGGTTCTGCTTCCGCGGGAACAACCACCTCGGGTCCCTTGGCCTGGGGGACAAGCGCGGCGTCCTGATTGGCAGCGGCGATTTCCTCAATGGCACCACCCGGACGCGGCGGAGCACCCGCGGCGAGTTTCAGGGACGGATCGACGGGCGGCGGAGCTGCTTGGAAGGTAAGCGCGGGAGCAAGGATGACGGTGAGATACGGTGCACTGGACGGGGCTGCACAGGAGAGGCTGAAATTGTCTGGAGACGGGCGTTGGTATCCGACTCGCGGCGGGTGGGTCAGTGCGAAGCACTCCGATCCGAGGATCGAGAGGAGCGTCAACGAGGCGCAGCGTGATAGGCTTACGCCCGTCACGCGGAGCGATGTGGAGTGGAAATTCATGAGAGACAGAGACTTTCCGTTTGAGCGGAAAGACGGCATTCTAACCCGCTTCTCACATCGGCACGCAGACGCGCTTCTAGAGGGGAAAACACGGGGCGGGGACGGTTGTTGACAGCAATTGGCAGGCGCGTGACTGAGGATAAAAAAACCCCGTGCCGGTGAGGGCACGGGGCTCGCAGGGCACCGCGTCAACGACGCGGTGAAAGGGCGAAAATCAGGATGTTGCTGCCGTGACGGGAACCGTTGCGACCGATCTTGAGAAGCTGCTGCGTGCACCGTCCATGGAATCAAAAAAGGTCCAGGACCTGGTGTCCTCAAAACCCTTGCATTCGCTGACAATTTGGGGGTTGCCGATCAGGGCGAGCGGCAGGGCCAGCTCGCGACACTGGTGCATGGCCTGGATCAGAATCTTGATGACGGTCATGTCCAGTCTCCTCAAATCGTGCAGATCAATGACGACCTTGCACAACCCGCGGTCCACCGCCTCCGACATCTTGGGTTTGAGGTAGGCAAGGACCTCGTTGACCACGATCTGGGTTGTGACCTCCGGCAGCTTGAGGACGAACACGTCCCCATCGATTGAAAAGTAGCGCTGGGAAGTATCCAGGTTCATCGCCTTGGCGACCTTTGATTCGAGGTCGGCGGTGTCCAGGGGTTTGGTGACGAAGATTGCAAATCCGGCCTGCTGCGCCCGATGCTGAACGGAGAGTTCGGTCTTGACGACCAATCCGAAGACAGGCGTGTGCTTGGTGCGTACGGTGGTGCGGATGTGGCGGAAGAGCGAAAATGCGGATTCTTCCGGAAGCGAAAGGGAAATGATCACGAGATCGGGCGGTGTGCGGCCGCAGAAGTCGATTGCCTCCGCGGTCGTGCCGACCCCATGGATTTTCCAAGGCGTGTGCTTCAGGCCGTCCTGTATCTGCTGTACGATGGCGGGCTTGTCATCGACCACCAGGAGAGTGGCGCTGTCAAAGATGCTCTTGGCTTTGCCGGGTCCTTCGTTGAGCGGTTTGAGATCA
>CAZOXB010000346.1:0-2351 GCA_964583635.1 uncultured Opitutaceae bacterium
CCTGCGCCGAGGGATTTCCGACTGGGCGGATTCAAGGCGGCGGACCTGAAGGCACTGAAAAAGCTGGGCGGCTCCGGCATCGTGCAGGCGGAGGCGCAAACCCTCACGGTCGCGCTGTCGGCGCGGCACTCCTCGATCTTTGCGATTGCGGGTGCTGACTTCGATCGCCTGCGCAAGACAATAACAATCAAGTGAACATTGTCATGAAAATTCGCATCTGCTCCCGGCTTGTCCTTCTCCTCACCCCGTTCGCTGCTTTGGGCACACAAACCCAACGCCCAACACCGCTGGACCAGCATCCCTGGGGTGTCTATGCATGGGGTGGGGGGAAGCATCAGGTTCCCGCATCTGTGCCGATCCGTGGCGTTCCGCTGTCGTGGCGCTGGGGAGAATTCGAACCGGCGCGCGGAAAATTCAATTTCGATGTGGCGGTCCGCCAGCGCCTGGAGGAGGTGCTGGCCCGCGGCGAATTTACGCACATCATGTTCTGGGTCGCTCCCGTCACACCGGCATGGGTTTATGAGGCGGGTGTTCCGAAAGTAGTCATGCCGGAGCGGATCACGCCGGCCCGAAAACGGCAGAAACCGACTTATCCCTATTATTTCGATCCCCTCTACAAGGAAATCCTCCACCACACGGTCAAGTCGCTCGCCGACTATGTCGCTTCGCTGCCACCGCGCCTCAAGGATCGGATCATCTTCATCCAGGTTGCGGAGGGCGCGACGGGTGACGGGCAGCCCTACAAGGGCGTGCCGATCGACAGGAAGTACGTCATTTCGGAAGCGGCGTGGAACGACTATCGGCGTGAGACCTGGGCCTACTATCAGGCCCAATTCCAGCGGGCCGACGGTTCGCTCAACCTGCCGATTCTGGTCAACGGGGATGCGAACACTGAAAAGGAGAACCAATGGCTCCTCACCCACTGCGACAGTTTTGGGGTGAAGCAGGGCATGTTCAGCCACGGATATCTCGTCAGTGACACCAACGCGCGGCTGGCCCGCTGGGAGGCGTTTCGCGCCCAGGCGCTCGCGAAGGGGCACCGGATATTTTCGCGGGGCGAGCAGGACGAGGAGTGGCGGGTTTGTGGCTGGAGCAACCAGAACCCGCCCAGGGCCTTCTACTGGTCCGCGCTCTTCGCCCTGCACTGCAAACTCGATGTGTGGAATGTTCCGATCGATGCCTTGGCCGAACAACCGATCGGAGAGGCGGTGCGGGTATTCAATCGTTACGCCGGCTACAATGAGCCGGAAGGCAGCCCGGTGGCGTTCTGTGCGCTGCGCGACGGACTGGATGCCTCCGATACGGGCAGGTTTCCGGAGGTGACCTTTGGAAAGGCGGAAAAGGGCAATCGCGAACGCTACCTGAAGATCGCCGCTGCATTCGCTCCGTTCGGCGCGCGTCAGGGTGACCCGGACAAGGCACTCGGTGGTGGCATGCGCAACCGGCAGGCCGACGACCAGAACGATGTCGGATGGGGCATACTGCCCGGCGCATTCGAGCGGCACCTGATTCAGCTCGATGCCGGATCGACCAGCGTGGGGCTTTGGAACACGGGTCCCGAAACACATCCCTACGGCCTGTTCGCCCGCCGGACCGATGCCGCGGCCGGCAAGACAACGATGACGTTCAAGCTCGCGGACGGATTCTTTACGGATCCCGAAGCGACGCACAGCGTGCGTCTGCGCGTGGTTTACCTCGATGTTGGTGATGGCCGCTGGGAATTGCGCTATGCGAATCCCTCCGGAGCCAAGGTTGCGCGCCAGGTCGCCCTCGGTAACAGCGGCGCATGGCGGGATGTTGAGCTCGTGCTGGACGATGCGGTGTGGTCGCACCGACTCGTCGGGGGCGATCTGCAGCTTCGGCACCTCGGTGGCGGCGACGTCACCTTCCACCTGATCGAACTGGCAAGGAACTGACGCCATGAAGGACCCTATTCTCGGAAGCGTGCTCCGTCCATACCGTCTGCAACGACTCATTACCATGCCATCGCATCCCTTCCTCCTGTCCGCCTTGGTCATACTCTCGTCCCCGCTGCTGTCCGCGGCGGTCCCGGCCGAGGCCTACGTGGTCGACTCACGTCGGGCCGCCCATGCCAAATTGAAGCCATTGCCGTTTGACGCGGTGCGCTGGACCGACGGATTCTGGGCGGAGCGTTTCCACCAACTCAAGAAGACCACGCTCGATGTTTCCTGGCGCCTGCTGGCCGATCCGAGCAAGGGACATGTTCTCGACAATTTCCGAGCGGCGGCGGCGGGGAAGGGCACCTATGCGGGGACAAATTGGCAGGACGAATGGCTCTACAAATGGCTGGAGGCGGCGTGCGCGTCGCTCGTTGCGGAAGGTGCAGGAGG
>CAZOXB010000347.1:0-2271 GCA_964583635.1 uncultured Opitutaceae bacterium
TGCACGGCATGCATGGAGTGCGGCGTGGCCACGACAATCATCGCCGGCCGGGTTGCCAGCATGCCTTCGAAGGATGCATGTACCTGGGCCGGCCGGCCAAGCTCCTGCTGTGCCCGGGTGACGGCGGCGGCCGAACTTTCGCACCATTCGACCTGGAGGTCTCCCCGCCTGGCGAGCAGCCGGGCGTGGCGGCGGCCAATGGAGCCAAGGCCGACCACAACAATGCGATTGTTCAGCGCCATAGCGAGAATCCCCCATCCACGACCAGGTTGTGTCCCGTCACGTAATCCGAAGCGGAGGACGCCAGAAACAGCGCCGCTCCCTTGAGATCGACCCCATCCCGGCCCATCCGCCCCAGAGGCGTGCGGTCACTGTAATCCTGGACAAAGCCCCGAGGCATGTCTTCCCGCTCGAATCCTCCAGGGGAGATGGCATTGACGCAGACCCCGAACGGCGAGAGCAAGCCTGCAAGATCGCGCGTCATGCCCAGGACACCCGCCTTGGCGGCAGCGTAGTCGATGGGCTGGCCTTTGAGGCGGTTGCGCTCGTAAACGCGCCGGTCGCGGCCCACCAGCGCCGCTATCGACGCGACGCTGATGATCTTGCCACGTCCCTGCGCCGCCATGATGCGGCCGGCTTCCTGGCAACAATGCAGCACACCGGTGAGATTGAGCGCGATGAGGTCTTCCACCTCCTGCGGACTCCGTGTGAAGAGATGCGCCGGGCCCTTTCCGGAACCACCACCGGCATTGTTGACGAGAATATCAAGCCGGTCCTTCCACCTCCTTGCCTGCTCCACCACCGCCGCCACCTGCTCGTGCCGGCGGTGATCCAGCTCAAGCGGCAACACCTCGATCCTGTGGGCCAGCGAAAGCGTTTCCGCGGCCTTCGCTGCCGTTGCCAACGTGCGCGAGGTGATCACGAGATGACTCCCTGCTTCCGCCAGCGCAGAGGAAATGTCGTGGCCCAGGTGATGTGCACCGCCCACAACGAGAGCAACCATTCCATCCAGACGAAAGAGATCAAAGACCGAGGTATTCACGGGCAGGGATCCGGCTGAGCATTACGGAGTCAACGGCCTGCCTGTTTCGCCGTCGCGTCGAATCCGTAGAGAAATGCGCGGTTGAAGAGAAAGCGGATCTTGGACGCCCCCGTCGGTGCGAAGCGTTTTCCATCCCAGAGCAGAGGCGCGCGACGATGGTCTCCGGTGACGGGTTCGCTATCCTTCAATGTATAACCGGGCACCGGTATTCCGGCGGAATCAAGCAGCTCCGCCCGCAATTTCCCTCCCTTCTTGGCTCGGAAATTGATCCGAATTTCATGGCCGCCGAGCTCCCGCGGCCGGGTTATCGCCTCGACCGGCATCGGTCCGCCAACCACGGATGCAAGCGCCCACAACCGGTCTGCCTCCCATGAAACGCGGCACAAAGCACCGTAGTACGGCAGCGTGCCCTTGCGGAACCCCAGCACAGATCCACCGGGCACTTCAATCTGTGGCTGAAACCGCGTGTCGACGA
Organism: uncultured Opitutaceae bacterium; assembly: GCA_964583635.1. GTDB lineage: Bacteria > Verrucomicrobiota > Verrucomicrobiia > Opitutales > Opitutaceae > UBA6669. The sequence continues at coordinate 1,518 of CAZOXB010000347.1, forward strand.
TTGCCGAATGGATGCCCTCCGCCCCCGAGTAATAGACGTACATTCTCCCTTTCTCGACAACGGGTTGGTGCATCTGCCAGATGAGGCCGCCGCCATAGTCACCCAGCGGCTGATTCGGCAGCGCGGGTCTGATATCGGGGCGCCACCATTGCAGACCATCACGCGATGCGGCGAGCTGCAGGCACATGGTTTGAAGTGCCGCGTCATAATAATTGATCAGGGCCACATAGCCTCCCGCCACGGGCAAGGGGCAAATCTCCAGGAACTGGGCAAAATCAGGATCCCGGAAATCACGCCCGAAAACAACCGTGGTGTCGCTCCAGTGGGTTCCATCCGGGCTCGTGGCCCGCCCCACCCGCCGCTGGAGTTGCTTGGCGTTCACGTCGTAGGGAATGATCCGGTCGCCAGGCTCCCGCGGCGGATAGACCTTGAAATAGGCCACGTAATGGCCGTCCGCTTTACGGTAAATGTAGCAGACGTCCGTCCCCCCCTTGATCTCCAGAGGCCCCTCTTTCAGCTTCCAGTCCTTGCCGTCCTTTGAGCGATACCGATAAAGCCCGTATTTTTCGGGCGGGCCCGGCAGATAACCGACCCTGTTCGCCTCCTTGGTCAAGGGCACCGTGCCGTTCCGATTCGGCGAACGGAAGACAAACATTTCATAGGGCTGGTCCCTGTTCGACGGATCGATCAGGACGGAGGCATATTGCGCCGTCCCTCCCGAATCAAAATCGAAGATGATGTTGGTCTGCTTGAG
>CAZOXB010000348.1:0-2270 GCA_964583635.1 uncultured Opitutaceae bacterium
CCGTATGGGTGCTGAGTGGATCGTTCTGGCTGTTCGTTCTTTCGCGGATGGTCGCAGGCGCCTTCGGCGGCAATCTCTCCGTCGCCACCGCCGCCGTGGCGGATGTCACCTCCCGCCAGGAGCGTTCCCAAGCGATGGGCTTGGTGGGAGCGGCCTTCGGTCTGGGCTTGGTCACGGGGCCCCTCATTGGCGCCTTCTCGGTGGCGGTGGATCTGTCAAAGCTGTTCCCGTCCGCAACCGCATGGGGCATCAACCCCTTTTCTTTTCCCGCGCTCATCGCCACCACCCTCAGCATCATCAACCTGATCTGGATCAGCCGCGCCTTCCACGAGTCACTTCCGCCGGAGGCACGCGGGGCCACGCGCGAAGCACGATTGCGCAATCCCCTGCGCGCGCTTCTGGGCCTGCCCAATGTCCAGGTGCGCCAAGTCAACCTGGTCGCATTCATCTACTCCGTCGCCTTCGTTTCGATGGAGGCCTCCCTCACCTTCCTCGGTGCCCAGCGTTTCGGTTATCAGGCGCGAGAAAACGGCCTGCTCATGGTCTTTCTCGGAGTGTGCTCCATCATCACCCAAGGCATGATCGTCAGAAAGCTGCTCGCCCGGACAACGGAAACCAGCGTCCTGAAAATGGGCTTGCTGGCTTCGATGCTCGGACTCCTGGCCCTTGGGTTTGCGCCCACGCCGGCCTGGCTCTACCTCGGCGTCGGCTTGCTTGCATTCGGCAGCGGTCTGGTCAATCCGTCGAGCTCCGGACTGATCTCGCTTTACGCTGCCGAGAGCGAGCAGGGCAAGGTCCTCGGGCTCTTTCGGTCCCTCGGCGCCTTGTCACGCGCCGTCACCCCGATCCTCGCCGGCATCATTTTTTGGACCGCGGGGCCGACCGCCGTGTTCATCGTCGGTGCCGCCCTCGCACTGGCGGGCTGGTGGGTCAGCCGGCGGCTCGCACAGCCGTTGCGGTGACACGTTTGTGATCCGGGTGCCATGATTTCAGGCGTCGCAGGACATGCCGGAGCCGGATCGCGACCGGTCCACCAAGATTTCGCGTCGTGCGCCCGACGCGGAGGAGCGGCACGCCCTGCGCTCGCAACGGCCGCCCGCCGCCTTGCGGTGGTGACCTTCGGTGCCTGTCTCCTCCTGTTGGTCGCGGGCTGCACCTTGCTGCGCCGGGATCCGACTCCGGGACGCACCCGGCTGGCATCGCCCCTCGTTTCCATACCGTTCCGGCTCGTAGCCAACGTCCCGATCATCGAGGTGAACACGGAGCGACGCGGCACCTGGCATTTCCTCGTCGATACCGGATCGTCCGTCTCCCTCGTCTCCCGGGAGTTCGCGGAGCGATTCGGCGCCGCGGCGCCCGCGGCCACCCTGCCGCAGGTGAACGTGCTCTCGGCCTCCGGGCAAAGCACGACGCTCAGTGCGGTGACGGTCCGGCGCATCACGGCCGGGGATGCCCGGTTTGAGCGGGTTCCCGCCCTGATCTACGATTTCACGGAACTCTCCGCCCATTTCGGCGAAAGGATCGACGGCGTACTCGGCTTCCCGATCTTCCGTGAGACCCTGCTCACCCTCGATTATCCGCAATCACGCATCCTGCTTGCCCCGGTCGGCGGCGCAGGGACCTTGCGTCCGGGCTCGTCCATCGCGTTCGATACGAAGACCAAGACCCCGTTGATTCCGATCGGGATCGACGGCCAGACGCTGGTGGCACTCATCGACTCCGGAAGCGACAGCGGGCTCCACCTCAATCCCGTGGGGCTGAACCTGGCCTTCGCGCACGGCCCCGTCTCCGGTGGCATCATCGCAACCCTCGCGGGAGAGCGGCCGCAACAGATCGGCCGCCTTGCCGGCACGCTTCACCTCGGCAACATCACCCTGCCCCGCCCGATCACCGATCTGACCGACGAACTCTCCTCGGTCGGCGGCGCGATTCTCCGCAATTTCGTTGTTACCTTCGATCAGATGCGCGGCGACGTCACCTTTTTCCGCAATTCCACGACTCCCGTAACAATGCCGCCCCAGCGGAGCACCGGTCTGAGTTTCTCCAAGACTCCCGCCTATTGGAGGGTCGTGGTCGTGATCCCGGATTCCCCTGCGGAAACCGAAGGGATCAAGGCGGGCGACCTGGTAGTGCGGATCGATGGCGAGCCGGTCGTCGACTGGCCTCTTGAACGCTTCGAGGCCCGCATCGCCGCCGCCGATGTCATCGACTTCACTTTCCTCGACGGTCTCATGGAAATCACCCGGCCGGTGCGGATTTTCCGGCTGGTA
>CAZOXB010000349.1:0-2222 GCA_964583635.1 uncultured Opitutaceae bacterium
TTGCCCCAATCGTGTTCATAGACGGCGGCGAGGGTGTGCTTGCCAAAGGCGCCCAAGTCCAGCCGGTAGCTGGTAATGAGGCGGAGGGCGTCGTCGCGGCTGTCGTATCCGTTGTACATCGTGAGACCTTCCAGGTAGGTCCGGCCGGCATTGGGGTTGGGCTTGCCGTCGGGCAGGGTGGCATTGACATCCACGTTCAGGAAGTTCTGCGCCGGGCCCTGGACGTCGTTGACGAGACTGTGGCGGTCCAGCCGGAAGGCCGCCAGTTCGAGATTCCAATCCTTTGTGATTGCATGCGTCAGGAACGCGGAGGAGCGGACGTAGGATGTGTTCTGATCGAGTCCCGGGCCGTAGAATGCGGTCTCCTTTGGCAGCAGGCTGAAGTCGGTGATCGGAATGAACTCTCCATTCGCCGCGCGCTGGCGGGTCGATGCAAACTTCCTCACCCAATCCTGGATGGAGCCGGTGGCGGTGTCGAACGTGATCCAGGCCTGATTGGCGGCGACGATGCGCTGGATCTGGTTTGGCGCACTGACTGCATTGCCCAAATTGGAGCCGGCGGCGACCCAGTTGGTATAGGCATCGTAGCCAATGACCGTGCGCTTCGTCTGTTTGCTGATGTCGCCCTTCTCGATTTCGACGTTCAGTTGGGTCCGGTCGGAGATCTTCCAGCTTGCCGTGCCGAAATAGCGCGTTTCGTCATTGAACTCGAAGTTGCGCCAGGTATCCGCCTTCGTGTTCATGGCGGCAACGCGGACGGCCAATTTGCCGTTGATTATGGGCTGGTTGACGTCGATCTCTTCGCGCAGTCCGTTGTATGACTTCCCCTGGATGCTGACATAACCCTGCGAGTCGTTCAGCCGGGCGCGCTTTGTCGTGATATTGACGATGCCACCAGGCGCCCCGACGCCAAAGAGCACTGAGTTCGGGCCGCGCGACTGGTCGACGCGGTCCAGGCTGAAGGTGTCAAAACGGATGTTGGATCTGAAGAAGTTGACCGAATAGGACCCGCCGGCCATGCCGCGCATGCGGATGATCTTGTTGGTGCCGGCCAACCTGTTCTGCCCACCGGAAGCCTCACCGTAGTCGTATTCGGTGCTCAGCATGAAGAGCGCCAGGTCATCGGTGTTGGTGATCGCCGCGTCCTCGAAAAACTGCGAGGTGAACGCGGATGTCGGTGCCGCAATATCCTTCAGCGAGGCGGCGATGCGGCTGCCGCCAAGCGAACTCGCAGCCTGGTAACCGCGGTTTCCCTCCGCAGTGACCTCGAAGGGGCTCAGAATGACAACCTCGTCCTTCTTCTGGGAATCGGCCTTGGCGGTTGAAGGATTGGCCGCCTCGTCGGTTCGGACGGCCTGCTGGCCGAACGCGAGCGAGGCAAACAATGCGAGTCCGAGGCAGAATGCGGAACCCGAACGGATCGGGCGGCCGCGTGTTTGTGGGCACAGGAATCTACGGAGTGGAATGTGCATGATGTGGGTTTGGGTTTGCATGAGATTGTCCCATTGCGGCAGGGATTTTCTGGGAATGGGCGAGGCGACCGTGCGGATGCGTGCGTCGAAAGGCAAAAACCTCCGGGTCAAAGAAAATTCGGGCGTCAGCGGAAGCGATCGAAGGCGTGAACAATCACATTCTCCGACCCACAGGGATGCAGTGCGGGCACGATGAGCCTCCTTGCGAAGCGGAACGACTGGGCCGGCGTGACTCCGAGGTAATGGTGAACCCCGAAGATGCTGCTCATCGCCACGCCACCCGAATAGAGGACGAAGGGCAGGAAGTTCAGCGACAGCGCAGCGAGCAGCACCGCTCCGAGCAACCGTCGCGTGGGGCGATCATAACGCTGTTCCAGGAATTCCGGGATCGTCGTGATGTTCCCTGACCAATATCGCGGGAGGAAATAGACGGCCATGGCAATGAGCGCCACGACCGGAACCACTTCCCAGGCCATCACCACGAATCCGTGGATTGAAGCCGCCCCGTTGAGGCCCACCAGCTGCTCGGTCGAGAGGTTCGTCAGCAGCAGCGAGCCCGCGATCTGGATCCACGGAAGGCGGCGATCGGCCAGGAAATACGTGCGCGCGTCGTTGTTGTTCGCGCGGCGCGTGCCCCACCAGGAGATCAAGGCGACGAGTGCGGTCCAGAAGATGAATGAGCCGAAGGCGAGGGCCGGATTCATGGGAGAAGGGATGCCGGTGCGTCCGACTCGGGCGCGCCGGTCCTGT
>CAZOXB010000350.1:0-2003 GCA_964583635.1 uncultured Opitutaceae bacterium
ATGACCACGGGCCGGTGATCACTCGCCCCGGCGGCGTCCGTGCCGTCGAAGATGCGCGCCCCGCCAGCCGGAAGGAAGGGAACGAGCCCGACGGAAGCGAGCATCAGGTCGACCCGGCTGTAGGCGTCCTCCTTGCGATAGCGATGCGTCCAGACTTCACCCCGTCGGTCGGCCGCAGGCACCAACGCTGCCATCGCCGTCTTTCCCCGTTGCAGGAAGGCGCGCACCGGCCGCGAGGTCTTGCTGTCATTGAAGTCTCCGGCGATCAGAAACAAGTCTCGTGCCGGATCGGGATGAAGCTCGAGGATGCGATTGCGAATCGCCACCGCCTCCCCGGCCCGGCGCGTCGCCGACTCGGGGTCCGCCGCCAGATCGGTAAAGCGACTCTTGAGATGCACTCCGTAGAGGGTCAGGCGGAGCGCATTCCACCGATATTCCAACTGAAGCAATCCCCGCTTCACGGGTTCGGGCTTGCCAAAATACTTGAAGGAAAGGTCGGTGTGATCGCACAGGGAATGCGGCGCCACTTTGGCCAGTACGGCAAGATGCCGGTCGGGGTCGGATGCCTCGAGCACATGGGCGAACGCATAAACCAGGCCTTCCGACGCCAGATCGCGCTGCAGTTCGAGCAGAAACGGACGAGGTCCCATTTCCTGCAGCAGCACGACATCCGCGTCGATCTCGCGCAGCACCTTTCGCAGGGAGGCCTTGGCCCCTTCAGGCTTCGGGTAACGCGTGCGGAAGACGCCATCCACCTGGCGATCGGCCAGCGTGTAATTTTCGACGTTGTAGGTGGCGATGGTGAATCCTGCTCCGTCGACAAGCATCGCCATCCAGGCAAGCGCCATCATGACTACCCGGAGCGGAAGGTCCGTTCGGGCACGGCGTGAGGATTCCACGCGGGGGTGAAGCGGCAGGCCGTCCCGCGTTCCCGGCATCACGGAGGTTCGACTGCCTCTTTCGGTCTCCATACCCCGCACCGGTGTCCGTCCCCACTCCGTCACGCCTGCCGCAACGCACGCTCACGTTCGAACATGGTCGGGTGCGAATAATAGAAGCCGCTGAACCAGGAATGCGGCGTCAGGTTCGAGAGATTCTTCTGGGCCAGCTTGTGAAGCGCCCCGACCATCGCCTCGGGCCCCTGCATGGCGTCCCGCGCAAACCGATCGGCCTCATACTCGTGGCGGCGTGAGAACACATTGCTGATCGGCGTAAACCAGAAGGTGACCAATCCGCTCAGCAATCCAAAGAGGAGCAGTGCCGGCGCCAGTTCTCCCGTCGGGAATCCGAAGGCGGGGTTGAACCAATCCGAACGGGCCAGCCAGGCGATCGCCGCGAATCCGCAGAACTGCAGGATCGCCGAGACCGCCAGCATCTTCGGAATATGCCCCTTGCGGTAATGCCCCACCTCGTGGGCCAGCACCGCCTCGAGTTCCTCGGGAGCCAGTTGGGCGATCAGCGTGTCGAAGAGGACGATGCGGCGAAACCGGCCGAAGCCGGTGAAAAACGCGTTGGAATGTCCCGAGCGTTTCGAGCCGTCCATGACCTCGATGGTCCGGGCCTTGAAGCCGGTCCGATCGGCGAGGCCCAGGAGTCGGGTGCGCAGATCCCCCTCCGGCAGCGGTGTGAGCTTGTTGAACAGGGGCAGGATCAGCTTCGGATACAGGACCAGCATCAGCAACTGGAAGCCGAAAAGCAGCGCAAAGCCCCAGATCCACCAGCTCTCGCCCACCCACCTGACCAGCGAAAGCAGCCCCCACAGCAGGGGAAAGCCGATCGCAAAAGTCAGCAGAAGCACCTTGAGCTTGTCGGTGATCCAAAGGCGGGGGGTGCTCTGGTTGAACCCGAAGCGCGCTTCGAGGCGGAACTGCGACCACCACTCGAGCGGGAGTCCCGGCAGGCTGATCAGGAGCGCGGAAAGCAGCACAAAGAGGGCATCATCCCATTTGGACACACCGGGTGCCCAGGCGGCAATTCTGGAGAAGAGCGTGGGCAGGATCGTG
>CAZOXB010000351.1:0-1978 GCA_964583635.1 uncultured Opitutaceae bacterium
CCCGCGGGTCGAATCGCTGGCGTTCCAGCACGATTTCCCGCGAGACCTGCCCCTGCTCGATCGCATGCCTCTCCGCACGGGGATTCACCCCCTCCAGAATGGCATCCACCGCATCCCGCTGCTCTTCCGAGATCAGATCGCACTTGTTGACGAGAATCAGGTCCGCCGTCTCAACCTGTTCCAACATGAGATCGAAGAGATCCTTGGCGGGTTCCCTTTCCGTAACGATTTCGCCCGGAGGATGCGCCGAAACGCGGGCACTCCACAATTCAAAGAATGAGGCCGCATCGACGACGGTGACCAGCGACCGCAGCACACTCAGGTCGCCCAACGATCGCCCAAAGGGATTTCGCCGCAGAAACAACTGCGCCACGCCTCGCGGCTCGGCGACTCCCGTGGTTTCAACGAGGATGTGGTCATACGGCTCGCCGGGTGGGCCGCCTGAACGGCCTGTCAACGCAAGTTCGGCGAGTGTTTCCGCCAATTCGTCCTTGATCGAGCAGCACACGCAACCATTGCCGAGTTCGATCACCGGTTGACGCGTCCCCGGCCGGTCGAACGTCGGATCAAGCGATCGCTGGGCGACGACACGGGCATCGATATTGATGGCACCCACATCGTTCACGACCAGCGCCCAGCGCGCGCCCTCGCTTTGCCCCAGCAAATGCTGCAGCACCGTCGTTTTTCCGGCTCCGAGAAACCCACACAAGATCGTCACCGGCGGCAACGCCGCGCTTGTCTTCACGCGTTCATCCCCCGGCCATGACGGGTCGAAACCCCGCGGCTTCCAGCACACGCGCCACTTGCTCGCGTTTGTCTCCCTGAATCTCAATTCGCCCGTCCTTCACCGTGCCACCGCAACCGCATGTCCGCTGCATCGTCTTGGCGAGGCTTTCCTTCTCCGGCAGGCCAATACCCACAAACCCCTCGACAACGGTCACCGTCTTGCCGCCGCGGCCCGCCGTCATGCGGCGAATTTCGACCCGCCCGCGATTCCTGCCGACTTTGGCGGGCAGACTGCCAGCGGCGGCGGAGGGCATCACGGCTGCCGATTCCGCCCGATGGCCAGGAAGATTCTCCAGTGCATGAAGCGGGTTCTGCTCCAAAGGTTTGCCACCGGCAACCGGAACTTTTTTCGATGTGCTCATCCGGAGTGCACTTTCCCTGCCGGACCCCGGCAACGACCCGCCGGGATACCTTCGTCGCCGCCCAAAAATGCCATCGCCTTGGCATAGCTGCGCCCCTCAAGGAAGTGCACGAGCTGAGGGTGAAGGTCCTTGCGGCCGCGGGCCAGCAGGTTGTCCAGACGTCCCAGCCCCGCAACGACCCCCGGGCCATCAGACTGTTTGATGCTCTCCATCAATTGTATTAAGGAATCTTTGATTTCCTGCTCCATGGTCGTGAAACCCGTTTCTGATGTTCAAATTGCGTTGATTAAGCGAGTTTTCAATCAGTCCACCCCCTGCCTCACCCTGCTTGCCTCCCTTTGCGCAGGGGACCTCAATGGGTGCATTCCGTTATACTGCAGTTAGAGTCCAACCGCACTTCGCTGGTTCGCCGATCCTTTTCTTATCCTCCCTTCCATGAGACCTCTTTCCCTGCCGACGCGCGCCAACACCGACGTCCTCGACGCGGCCTATTCCGCCTGGCTCGAAAATCCCGACTCCGTCGATCCCACCTGGCAGGCTTTCTTCCAAGGTTTCGCCTTGGGCAATCAAGCCGTTGCCGTCAACGGATCCGCCCGCGTCATTGCGGCGGGGGCGGAAAATGTGGACGAGAGCCTCAAACAGGCACAGGTCCACAGCCTGATCTACCATTACCGCGCCATCGGTCATACCCAGGCGCACCTGGATCCGCTGAGCGATCCGCCGGCACCGGTGCCGCGTCTCGCGCTGAGTGAGTTCGGCCTCACCGAAGCCGACCTCGATCGCTCGTTCGACGTCGGTCATTACCTGAATCAGCGGGAGATGAAGCTGCG
>CAZOXB010000352.1:0-1855 GCA_964583635.1 uncultured Opitutaceae bacterium
CTGGCGGTTTCGATCCAGCCGGCGCCAAGAAAACCCATCACCACAAACGCGAGCAGGTTGAGGGCGATCAGGATGTTGGTGACATTCGACCATGGCGTGGTCGCCTGGGGCAGGGTGTCCAACCTGCGATGAAACGTGGAAAGATCGTCATAGTCGCTTTCCGTCTCCGCCGGCAGCGCGCGGCGAATCTCAAGGGCATCTTCGGGCGATGCGCATGTAAAGCGGAGGGTGCGTCTCGCGCGCGACCGCGCGGGCGTCGCCCCCCCGACGTCGAACTCAAGGACGTTTCCGTTGCCGCGGACATTCCTGATTTCGGACGAGGTGAACAGGCGCTCGACCTTTCTTGAGAACACGCTGTTGACCTTGCCGCGGAGTGCGAGGATCGGTTCGGTGGGAAACAGCTGCAATTCGCCCCGCCCGATCAGGTCCTGCCCGCGCAGGCTGAAAAAGCTCCCGAAATCGACCTCGTAACGGGCATGGGTGAAATGCCGGTGTTCCGATTCGTTCATCATGGAGGCAGCGGCGTTTCAGGGTGATTCCGCGGGAGGAACCAGGTGTGCCACGGTGGCTCCCCAAGCGCCCTCAGCCTGATCCGCCAACTGGAAGGACAGGACGTGGGGCGAACGCTTCAGAAGGGCGTGGACCGTTGTGCGCAGGGTGCCGGTGCCCTTGCCGTGGACGATGCGCACGCGGAGGATGCCGCGTTCCCGACAGGCACAGAGCCAGGCGGGAATCAGTTCACCGAGGTCCCGCGGTTGAAAGGTGTGGAGGTCCAGATCGCCCGTGATCGGCAGGGGAACCGGCACATCGGCGAACTCGGGAGTGGGGTGCATGGTGTCGCGTGTGCCGGGCCGGCGGCTATGGAGTCTGTGGTGCGCCGTGTTCAGGACTCCGGTGGCGGAGCACCATCGTCGTCGGATGCGGTGTCGCCTCCGGCTCCCTGCTCCTCCTCCGTTTCAACGATGCGGGCGATGCTGAGCAGCTTGTCGCCTTCGGCCAGCGTGAGCAGCTTCACGCCCTTGGCGCCGCGGTTCGTCTCGCGAATGTCCTTCACCGGGCAGCGGACGCTCTGCCCCTTCACGGTGAGGAGCATGATCTCGTCGTTGTCCCTCACACTGAGTGCGCCGGCCAGCTTGACCGAGCCGTCCTCCGGCAGGTCGATCGCCCAGACGCCGCTGCCGCCGCGGTTGATGAGGCGGTAGTCCTCGAATCGCGTGCGGACGCCGAGGCCCGCCTCGCTGGCGACCAGGAACCGGGCCTCGTGATCGACCACCTCGATGCACTGCAGGTAGTCGCTGTCGAGCTTGAAGCGCATGCCCGTGACGCCCGCGGTGGCGCGGCCGGTGGCGCGGAAGAGCTCGTTGCCGGATTCCGGATCGCGCTCGCGGAAGCGGACGGCCAGCCCCTGGTGGGAAACGAGGATCAGTTCGTCGCTGCCCGTGGTGAGGACGGTGCCGACGACCGTGTCGTCTTCCGCCAGGTTGATGCCGATGACCCCGCTTTCACGGGTGGCGTTGGTGAAGTCGGAAAGCGCGCTCTTCTTGATGATGCCGGCCTTCGTGGCCGTCACGAGGTAACGATCGGAGGCGAAGTCCTGCACGCAGAGCATCGAGGCAATGCGTTCCCCTTCGGCGAGGCGCAGGAACGAGGAGACGGATTTTCCCTTCGAGGTGCGGGTGCCCTCCGGAATGTCGTAGACCTTGTTCGCGAGGCACTGCCCCTTGCTCGTGAAGAACAGGATGTAGTCGTGGGTGCTCGCCGTGAACAGGCGCTCGACGAAATCGTCCTCGTACGTTTCGGTGCCGATGACGCCCTTGCCGCCGCGCTTCTGGGAGCGGTATTCGGCGACGGCGGT
>CAZOXB010000353.1:0-1725 GCA_964583635.1 uncultured Opitutaceae bacterium
GACGGTGAAGAACCGAGGGAGGGACGGCCTGCTCACGGCCATCCTCGACCCAAACCGTGATGTCGCGCCAGCCTACATCGCCTTCGACGTCACCACCAAGGACGGCAACGCGTACACCGGGATGATCGCCCGGGACGACCCCACCCATCTTTCGTTGAAGATCATGGGCGGCGCGGAGGTCACGCTTCCACGTGCCCAGGTCCACGGCAGCTCCTCGTCAGGCAGGAGTCTGATGCCGGAAGGTCTCGAAAGCGGACTGAGCGTCCAGGACATGGCGGATCTGCTCACGTTCATCGAGAAGCTGCCCTGAGCCCGCCAGTTCACCTGTCCTCAGCCTCGACGGATCCGTGGAGGTCGATCAGACGGACGGGATGATTTCGCGGTGCCGAAAGCATCCTTGCACTGGGCGCGCCGATAGCCGCCAATGGCAGGCATGGTGCGTCGACTTGACCAGCTTCTGGCCAATCTGGGATACTGTTCCCGGCGGAGCGCACGCGATTTTCTAAAATCACACGTCGTTTCCGAAGGTCCGGTGCGGATCGCCGATCCCTCGCGCAAGGTCCACGCCGACGTTGTCCGCGTCAATCAGGAGGCGCTCGATCACCCGGACGGCCTCCTGATCATGCTTCACAAGCCCGTGGGCCTGGTCTGCTCCCACGATCCGGCCGAAGGCCCTTCGGTCTATTCGCTCGTCCCGCCTCGATGGCTCAAGCGCACACCCCGGATCACATCCGTCGGACGGCTCGACAAGGACACCTCCGGCCTGCTGCTCATCACCGATCAGGGGCCACTCGTGCATCGACTGACATCACCGCGGCATCACGTGACCAAACGCTACCGGGTCCGCACGGACGGCGGGATCCCCGCCGCACTCGTGGCGCTCTTCGCCAGTGGCCGGCTCATGCTGGACGGCGAGCGCGATCCTTGTGCCCCGGCACATCTCGAGATCGTGGATGGAAACGAAGCCGTCCTCGCACTCACGGAGGGACGCTATCACCAGGTCCGCCGCATGTTCGCCTCGCAGGGAATCACCGTGGTGGCGCTGCACCGCGAAAGCTTCGGCGATCTGAGGCTCGAAGGCCTCGGACTCGGTGAATGGCGGGAGCTTCCGCTCGACCACTTCGATCGTGCGGCGCAGTCGCCAACTGCCCCCTAGGCACCGTGCAACGTTCGCGTATTTCCTCTTACCTGACTCATTCCGTCCATGCGTTCCCTGTCCGTCAAAACCCGCTCCGCAGTCGCCAAAAACGCCCGACTCGCGGCCTTTTTCTCCTGTATCATCCTCACGCCGTTTTCCCGCAGTGAAACGACCGCAAGCCAGGCCGCGACACGCCTCTCCCCACTGGTGATTTCAGCGACCCGCACTCCGACTCCGGTCAACGAACTGCCGGTCACGGTGGATCTTTTTTCCCCGGAGCGGATGCTCTCCTCGCCGTCGCTCACGATCGACGCCACGCTCCGCGAATCGGCTGCTTTCAGTCTTTTCCGGAGAAGCAGCGGCCTCACCGCCAACCCGACCGCCCAGGGGGTCTCCTTGCGCGGTCTCGGACCCAGCGGCGCCAGCCGATCGCTGATCCTGCTCGACGGAATCCCGCTCAACGACCCGTTCGGCGGCTGGGTTTCCTGGTACAAAGTCCCCCGCCTCACCCTCGCCGGCGCGGAAATCATGCGCGGCGGCGGCTCGGGCACCTGGGGCAACGCCGCGCTGGGGGGCACGCTCGCCCT
>CAZOXB010000354.1:0-1712 GCA_964583635.1 uncultured Opitutaceae bacterium
TGAAAACGTGGACATGGGAGCCGCCGCGCAGCGCACCGGGAATGAACGGCGGTGCGTACGTGGCTGCATCCAGCGCTACCGCCACTTCCGGCCTGCTCGTATCCACCACCACTCCGCGTCGACGGGATGCCCCGTAGTTCCAGTCAGGCGTGGGGTGTTCGGGTCCGTGAATGAATACCAACTTTGCCTCGCGTGGGTGGGTCGTGACCACCCCGCAGGCGGCGCCGTTCCGACTCGTATAGACGCGCCTCACCTCGCCCGTTACGGTGTTCACCTGTTCGACGGCCATGCCGGTGAACTGGTCGTCACGATCGCGGGTGTCGTAAACGATCCAACGACTGTCGGGCGACCACACATTCACATTTGTCAGCATATGGCCGGTGGGCGCGTGGGTGACCTGGCGCTCGGAAGCAGGAGAAGGGCTTTGCATGACGAGGCCGAGGAGAACCATGCTCAAAAGAGAGGGCAAAGCTCCTGAAATTGTCCGGACAGGCTGATCCATCGGCGGCTGTGGTCAGTTCTCAGGCAGTGGAATCCGAAGAGGGCGCCGATCCATGCCGATTGAGGGAGGCGTCAGCATGGATCGCAGCGCAGGAGATCTCGTGTGGTCCATGTCCGTTGGGAAAAATTTCAGCACTTTGCTGCGCGCGGCTTCCGGCTTTCCATCCGGACATTCGCAGAGCGTTCAGACCGGGACGAGCGGACCCAGTGGCAGATTCATCCGGGCGAAGAGGCCGCGGAGATCACCGAGGATCTTCTGATAGATGGCATGCGACTCTCGGGAGACGACCATCTTGGGCGTGCCCGGCGAAAAGCCGCGCGCCTCGATGCCGGCCGCCACATTCAACGGGAAGGTGAGCTGGTCGACGATCCGGCCGACTTCGACCATGGCTCCGGCGATGGCCTGGGTTTCCCCTTTCTGCCCCTCCACGCAGATCCGGTAAAGCTTGACCATCAGCTCAGGCACGATGTTGACCAGCCCGCCGATGGCTCCGGCTGCGCCCAGTGCGAACACTTCGGTCAGGCGTGTATCCGCTCCCGACATGACGACGAAGCCCTTCTCCTTGCCCAGCGCGATCAGCTCGCGGTGATAGGCAAACTCGCCGCCGCTTTGCTTGATCGCGCACATGGCGGCCCGATCCGCGAAGTCGGCGACGACCGGCAGGTCGATGCGCTTCCCTGTCAACTCGGGGAAATTGTAGAGCATCACCGGCAGGTCGACGCGCTCGGCGACGTGGAGAAAATACGCCAGTTGGTCGGCCGGGGAAACGGGAAAGAACATCGGGGGCATCAGGCCGACCGCCACGGCACCGAGGTCCTTTGCGCAGCGGCCGAGCTCGATGGCCGCACGCGGACGGATATCCGTGATGTTGGCAATCACGGGCAGCCCGCCCGCGAGTTCCATCAACGTTTTGAGCACGGTTTTGCGTTCCTCGACGCTGAACTGGGGAAACTCCCCCGTGCTGCCGAGAGCGAGGATTCCGTGAATTCCGTTCCCGCGCTCGAATGCGATCAGCGCAGCGAGCGCCTGGCGATCGATCCGTCCGGCGTCGTCGGTCGGAATCCATTGTGCGGCGTAGATGCCTTTCGGCTTGTAGGGAGATGACATGACTAAAGAAAACGCGGAGCAGCGGAGAGGCGGAGGGATACGCGAAGGATCGCCATCAGCGGGAACGCGGATTGCGCAGGAAATGGAAGAACCCGTCTTCCGC
>CAZOXB010000355.1:0-1673 GCA_964583635.1 uncultured Opitutaceae bacterium
TCGAATACGAAGGCCGGCCCGCAGCCACTGATGGCCATCAGGGCGTCGATGCGGGACTCCGGGATCTCCAGCTCCCGGCCGATCGCCTGAAGCAGTCCGACCAGTTTATGGCGATCCTCCGGAGACAGGATCGCATCGACGCACCAGCCCGTAATTCCCGCACCGATGGCCGCCGGGGTGTTGGGCATGGAGCGCACGATGGCCCGCGCCAGAGGAAAAACCTGGCGGAGACGGGCCAGAGTCTTGGCGGCCAGGACGGACAGGACGAGCTTGCCGGCGGTAAGGGTTGCCAGTTTCGGATCGGCGGCGGCGAGATGCTGGGGCTTGAAGGCGATGACCACGATGTCGGCGCCCTCCAGGCAGGCTTCCAAGGAAGGCGCCTGCCGGACGCCGGTGCGCCGGGCGAGTGCCGCCGCCGAGGCGCCGGATGCCGTGAAACAGGAGATGTCCGCGGGCGCACAGGAACCCTGGGCGAGCAGTCCGTCGACGATGGCCGATGCCATGCGACCGGCACCGATGAAGGCGAGTTTGGTCATGGGAAACGCCGAGGATGGACGCCTCCCGACTGCATGTAAACAAACGATCAGGCGTCGGATTTCCGCCGCTTCTGTTCGACCGGATGGAGCAACTCGACAAGGACGCCCCCTCCCGGCCGATCGTGAAGGCTGACATCGCCCCCAAGGTTGCGCATGGCGTGGCGGGCGACGGTGAGTCCCATGCCGACGCCAACCGTGTGCTTGGAACTGACGAAGGGCTCAAAGATGTGGTCGCGGATCTCATCGTCGACACCGTTGCCCTGATCCTCGATTCGAAACCGCACGTAGGCGCCGTCGGGACGCTGCACCAGCTCGGTGGAGAGCCAGATCGGGCGGGTGGAGGGCAGCGCCCCGGCACCGTACGACTCCCATGCGTTGATGAGGAGCTTGGCGAGAATGTCCTCAAAAATCTCGACGTGGGTCTCGATCATTTTTTCACCGAGTGGATTGTCGACGCTGACCCGCTCGGGAATCCTGTGCTCCACCTGATAACGTTCCATGGCGCCGGCAATAAGCTGATTGACCGGCCGTTTCATGGTCGGGAAACGGGTTTTTACCATCAGGGTGCTGAGCTGCTTGATGATGGCGACGATGCGGTTCACCGCGGATTCAACATGGGCGGCGTTGCGTTTCACGCTTTCCGGGCGGTCCGGGTGCGCCTTGATCATGTCGAGGTAGCCGATGACGATTCCCAGAAGGTTGTTGAGATTGTGGGCTATGCCCTGGGTGACGGCGCCGATGGTGGCCGTGCGGCGTGATTCGAGCAGGCGCTGCTGAAGTTCAGCCATCTCGCGATTGACAGCCACAAACCGCAGTTGCGTCTGGATCCGGGCGAACGTCTCGTCCAGGTCGATCGGCTTGGTGATGTAATCGACCGCGCCGACACCCAGCCCCTCGAGCTTGCCCTCCTTGGTTGCACGTGCGGTGACAAAAATGACGGGAATCGATTTGGTGTCCTCGGAGGCCTGCAGACGCTGGCAGACCTCGATGCCGTCCATGTCGGGCATCATCACGTCCAGCAGAATCAAATCCGGCTTGTTCCTCGCCACCACCTCCAGGGCATCCATCCCGGAGCAGGCGGTCAGGACCTCGAACTGCTCCCGTTCAAGCCTGCGCTTCAGGACCTGAACGTTGATC
>CAZOXB010000356.1:0-1591 GCA_964583635.1 uncultured Opitutaceae bacterium
CCGTCGATGGCCTTGTTGCCCCTGGCGTCGCTGGCTACCTGGCCGAACGCGGACCATACCCGCGTGCCGTGAGCCGCCCGACGTCTGGACGCACGGCTGCGATCGTTCACGCTCCCCACCCGGTCCCCATGCGATAATGGGTTGGCAATGGTGGAGGGATCCGAACGGTGGCCGGAACATTTTGCCCTTTAACTTGCGGCGGTGGGCGGGGAGAGTGATCCGGCTTATTTGTGACCCCCCTGGCCAAACCGGAAACGTTCCTCCGCGGCATCACCTGTGCACTGACGCTCACGGTGCTCTGTGTCGGTGGTTGCACGCGTCCGGAGCGGCTGAAGAATTCGATCACCTACTCCTTCTGGGGTTCGCTGGAGCAGCAGAAGACGGAGGAGGTGATGATACGCGCGTTCGAGCGGGAAAATCCCGACGTGAAGGTGATCGCCCAGCCGATTCCGCCTCCGAGCCGGCGTTACAATGACAAACTCCAGGGGATGTTTGTCGGCCAGGTCGCCCCGGACGTGGTGATGGTGGAGTTCTCACGATACGACGAGTGGCTGGCGCGAGGGGTGTTGGCGGATGTCACCGAGGAAGTGGAGGAACTCTCGGCGAACTATGACCTCATGCCCGGGGTGCGCCGGGCCTTTTCCCGCGATGGGCGGTTTTTCGGTGTGCCCGTCAATGCCCATGCCTATGTGACCCATTTCAACCGCGAGGCACTTGCTGCCGCGGGATTGGAGCTGCCCGCGGATCTCACCTGGCGATGGCTCCTCGAAGCCGCACCGAGACTGTCGCGCCGGGCAGGTGCCGGCGCGGCAACGACTGATTTTGCGTTCCAGATGCCGCTTCCGACCATGATCTTCTGGTCGTTCGGCGGCCGGATATTTGATGACTTGTCCCATCCCGCCCGCGCCTTGGTGCACTCTCCGGAGGGCGTGGCGGCAATTGATTGCCTGCGGAAGCTGATGGCCACGGGCGCGGTGCTGCTGCCGGACATCGGGTCCATGGCGTCCGATGTCGGGACCTACCAGCTTTTCCGGGACGGCAAAGTGGCGCTCTTCTTCAGCGGACGCTGGTCCACGCCGGACCTCTTGCGCATCCGGAATTTTCAATGGGACGTGTGCCCCCTGCCGCGAGGGCCGGCGGGAAGGATCAGCCAGCACGGCGGCACGGTGCTCAGCGTATGGACGGGATCGCAACAGAAGGAACTGGCGAAGCGATTTGTGCGCTTCTACGCCTCACCCGAGGGCATGCGATGGTTGCTGCCGGGAAGGCGTTATGTGCCGGTATACCGCAGGATGGCCTATGGGCGCGAATTCCTTTCGCTCACTCCGCCCGGGTCGCTGCAGGTGTTTTCCGAGACGATGGAGGAAGGTGCGGCGCTCAACTACCTGTACGCTCCCGGGTACAGCAGGGTGAAGCGCCTGTTTGACGACGCGATGCAGCGCGCAATCCTTCGGCCCGAAATTCCCGCCGCGGCGATTCTCGACGGACTCGAGCGCGAACTGAACCGCTGGATCGAGAGAAACCGGCCCTGATGTCCATGGAACGCAAGCCCTCCACGTATCGTGCCGCGGCGGCGTTTCTGCTGCCGAAT